>WFYI01000073.1 GCA_015490155.1 Aquificaceae bacterium
AGCTGAAGAAGGGAGTTCCCCTTTAATTAAGGAGGTGAGCTATGAGGTTTAAAGGTTTGATTTTGGGCTCTTTGCTCTTTGGTATTCTTTTTAACGCCTCGGAAGCAAGACCTCCTTTCACCGAGGAGGACTTAAAACTCATGCACGAAGAGCTTATGAACCTCGTTAAGAAAGGTGACGAACTCTTCCACAGTCCCAAGCTTGGAACAAACGGACTCACCTGTGCCAACTGTCACCCCGACGGGGCCTTTACGAATCCCAACACCTTCCCTAAATTCCAGCCCAACATAGGCGAGGTTGCCACCTTAAGGGACATGATTAACTGGTGCATAAAGATACCATTGGAAGGGAAGATGCTTCCCCACGACAGTGAGGAGATGAAAGCTTTAGAAGCTTACATATACTATATGCATAGAGGATATAAACTAAAGCCAGGCGACAACACCGCCCCCGTTCCCCCCGTGAGGGTAGAAAGCGGTCCGGGATATCCTTGATTTTTTAATACCGGGCTTCGCCCGGTCCTTCAATCTTTTATAAACACTTTTAAAGGTTCGTACCACCCCCAGACGGTAGGAAAGACGTTCTTTAAGTAATTTTTAACCGCCACCATACTTTTGGGAGCTGCGATAAATATCATAGGCTGCTGCTCAGTTATAATACGGAAGGCCTTCCTGTAGATTTCTACTCTCTTTTCGTAGTTCAGCTCGGTAGCTCCGAGGTCTATAAGTCTATCTACTTCCGCTTCCCACTCGGTTGCGGGTTTTTTCTGTCTGGGATTCCACATGTGAAGGGCTCCGGAAGAGTGCCAGACATTCCGTCCAAAGTGGGGGTCTATTGAGCCCGTAAGTCCTATGATTACCGCTTCCCACTCGTAGGGAGGAGCTGTTAGACGGGAAACCAGGGAGTTAAAGTCTATAGGCTGGAAGTGAACCTTTATCCCTATCTTTTTGAGGTCCTCCTTTATTATCGCTCCCATCATCTCACGTTCTTTGTTTCCCGCATTTGTGAGGAGGGTAAACTCAAGGTCGTGCCCTTCGGGATCTTCTAAAATTCCGTCGCCGTCTCTATCTTTAAAGCCTATGCTCTCAAGGAGCTTTTTCGCTCTCTGGAGGTTATACTCAAACCTCGGGTAATATTTCTCGTCGTAATAGGGTCTGTTTGCCGGAGTTATGGGAGTGTATAGGGGCTCTGCAAGCCCGTTGTAAACGAGCTTTACGATACCTTTCCTGTCTATCGCGTGGGAGATTGCTACTCTGAAGGTTCTGTTTTGGAACCAATTCAGCTTATACTTGGGAATCCTCGCTCTCGGATTCTGGTTGAAGACTAAAAAGGTGGTTGAGGGGGTAGCACCAAGATCGTAAACGACGAAGTCCTTCCTTTTCTGCGTAGCCAGGTAGAGAATATCCTGAGCTCTGACACCTATGTAATCAATCTCTCCGTTCACGAACTTAAGAAGTGCGGTGTCTGGGTCGGGAATTATAACACCTACCTTCCTCTTTATGTAAGGGAGAGGGTTGCCTCTTTCGTCCTTTTCGTAGTAGTAGGGATTTCTCTCGTAAAGGACCCTCTGACCCTTTATATACTCGGTAATCCTGTAGGGCCCCGTTCCTACGATCTCTTTCGGGGGAGTGTTTACATTCCAGGCGGAGGCAAAGTTTCCCTCCTTTACATACTTCTCGAGCTTATGTTTTGGAAGAATCTCCGCTCCCACTACGCTCAAGAAAGGGGCAAAAGGCTTGGGAAGAATAAACCTTACCGTATAGTCGTCCACTTTTTCCACCATGGGTTTCTTACCTTCAATTACAAGCATATCCCTCATAGACGTGGGAACTTTGTCGTTTAAGTAAACATCTCTGTAAGTAAAGACAACATCGTCAGCCGTTAAAGGCTCTCCATCGTTCCATCTAACTCCCTTTCTTAGGTGGAATGTCCAGACCTTTCCGCCTCCCGAAACTTCCCAATTCTCCGCAAGGTCAGGCTCGGGCTTCATGGTCTTTATGTTGAGCTTAGTGAGTCCGCTAAATACGTCACCGAAAACTGCTGTGGAGGAGGTTTCCATTGCAACCGCGGGATTCAAGGTTTTGGGGTCAGAAGAGAGGTGAAAACGGAGTTCCCTCTTTGTAAAGTTACTCGGAATTTCAGGATTAAACTCTTCAACCTTTATTTTTTTAATTTGAATTTGAGACCCTTCGGGTGATTTTAAAAGGTGAAAGGGGAGGAAGGCTAAAACCAGAACGAGAAAGGCTAAGAGAATGTACATAAGAGAAATTTTATTTCTCTTAATCAAACTTTATTGACCGGGATTTATGATTTAGGCTATCATTATGAATGAAGGTTCATTAATGGGAGGTGGTCATGGAAACCTTCTGGGAAGTATTCAAAAGACACGGCGTAAGCCGTAGGGATTTCTTGAAGTTCGCAACCACCGTGACGGGACTCATGGGACTCGCGCCCTCCATGGTTCCCAAAGTCGTAAGAGCCTTAGAGACAAAGCCGAGAGTTCCAGTTTTATGGATACACGGACTTGAATGC
>WFYI01000074.1 GCA_015490155.1 Aquificaceae bacterium
CCGTCAAATCGCAAGCTGTTGGACATACTGCTGGTGGCTTACTTAACGGTAGTTTCTGCAATTGAGAGAAAAGAAAGCAGAGGCGGACATTACAGGCGAGACTTTCCCCACGAAAGGGAAATATACAGAAGAGAAAGCACAACTAACGGCTTAGAGTGTATATGACAGGAGTAATCTCTGTATTATCAAAGCTTACGCCAATATCCTACAGCTTAGAAATTTATACCTCACTCACGGGGTTTAACACGAGGCTTGCTTGAATTTTATAAGGTTTAAAATTATTAGAGTTCAGGAGGATTTAATATGGGGTTAGGACTTAACTACACACCCGATAAGGTTTACGACGTTATTATAATAGGTGCGGGACCTGCCGGTAGCACCGCGGCGATATACACCGCAAGGGCAGGATTAAGCACACTCGTACTATTCAGAGCTGAAGCGGACGGAGCCTTAGGAGTAACTCAGCAGATAGAAAACTATCCCGGAGTTCCGGGTCCTGTTTCCGGATACGAGCTTCTAAAGATAATGAGGGAGCAGGCTAAGAGCTTCGGTGCGGAATTCGTTCGGGGTAAAGTTATAGCAAGTGACCTTAAAGGTGAGATTAAGAAGGTTTTCACCATAGACGGTAGGGAGTTTCAGGGCAAAACGGTGATAATCTCTTCAGGTGCCATGGAAAGGGCTAACAAGTTCAAAGGTGAGGAGGAATTTCTCGGCAGGGGTGTATCTTACTGTGGTGTGTGCGATGCCGCTTTTTTCAAGGATAAGCCGGTTGTAGTTATAGGAGAAGACGATTACGCACTGGAGGAGGCAGAGTTTATAGCGAGGTTCTCCAACAAAATATATCTTGTCGTTCCCTCAAGCCGGATAAAAGCCCCTGAGGAGGAAATAGAGCAGATAGAAAGCCTCGAAAATGTGGAAATACTTCTAAGACACAGGGTAGTCGAGATAGTTGGCAATCAACTTGTGGAGGGCGTCAAGCTAAAAGACCTTAACAAGATGGAAGAAAAAACGCTCAACGTGGACGGGGTATTTATATTTCTGGGAGGTACAAAGCCTTCAGTTGAATTTCTTATGGGACAGGTAGAGATGACGGAGGGCGACTGCATAGTGGTGAACGAAGAGATGATGACCTCTGTTCCGGGGGTATTCGCCGCGGGGGACGTTTTATGTACTAACATCAAGCAGGCTGTAATAGCTGCCGCAGACGGGTGCAAAGCCGCCCTTGCAGTTGACAAGTTTGTAAATAAGAAAGCGAAGATAACTTCACAGTGGTAGTTAGCCTCGGGTGAGTACCTAAAGCTTGAATCCCATATAGCTCGAGGTTCAGCGTTTTACACTTCCCATAATTATGGGAACATTGAATTCAGGTAAAATGGGAGATTATGATAAACATAACACTTGCTCAGACCAATCCCACGGTGGGAGATTTAGAAGGCAATAAAAAAAAGATTTTAGAGATAATTGAAGAAGAACATGAAAACTCAAATCTCATAGTTTTTCCGGAGCTTGTTATATCCGGCTATCCGCCCGAAGACCTGCTTCTCAGGCTGGACTTCCTTCGGGACTGCGAAAAGACGCTTGGTGAGATAGCCCAATACACAAAAGATAAAGACTGCGTTGTAGTGGTAGGCTACCCGGAATACGAGAAAGACCTCTACAACAGCCTTGCGGTTATCCACAAAGGTAAGGTGGTGGCGGGCTACAGAAAGAGGTTTCTGCCCAACTACAGCGTTTTTGACGAGTGCAGGTATTTCAGGGAGGGAGAGCAGCTGACGATTGTAGAGATAAACGGCTTTAAGGTTGGATTTTCAATATGCGAGGATATATGGTATCCGGAGGGGAGCGAACGGGAAACCTCTTTGGCGGGTGCGGAGCTTCACGTGAACATAAACGCCTCGCCTTATCATCAGGGAAAGATTGATTACAAGAGGAACTTTTTAAAGGCGAGGGCTGAAGACAGCATAAGCTACTTAGCTTACGTAAACCTTGCCGGTGCCCACGAAGAGCTGGTCTTTGACGGCAGGAGCATGGTCATAGACCCCATGGGCAGTGTGGTAGCTCGGGCTAAAGCCTTTGATGAAGATGTAATCACCTTGAGCTTAGACCTCCAAGAGGCAAGAAGAAGGAGGCTCTTAGACCTAAGATGGAGGAACGCAAGCAGGTGGGTGGAACCCGTGCATCCCGTTGCCAAGTTGGAGGTTAAAGAAAGACAAAAGATTAAACCCGTTATCAGAGAAGAACCAAGGTCCCTTGAGGAGCTTTACGAGGCGATAATTACCGGCATAAGGGATTACGCCTACAAGAACGGCTTTTCCGGTGCGGTTTTGGGGCTTTCCGGAGGGATAGATTCCTCTCTTACCCTGTGTCTTGCTGTGGACGCCTTGGGGAAAGAAAATGTCCTTGCTCTGTTCATGCCCACCAGGTTCTCCTCTATGGAGAGCTTGGAGGACGCAAAAGAGCTTGCGGAGAACTTGGGCATAGAGTTTCATACGGTTCCCATAGATGCGGTGTTTGAGACCTACAGGGAGGAGATAGCCACTGTTTTGAACGGAACGGAATTTGATACAGCAGATGAGAACGTGCAGGCTCGTATCAGAGCGAACATACTCTTTTACTTCTCCAACAAGCTGGGATACC
>WFYI01000075.1 GCA_015490155.1 Aquificaceae bacterium
AGATATGGGAGATAGAGAAGTTCCCTAAAAAACTCCTTATAGTAGGGGGTGGTGCGGTAGGTGTTGAGTTTGCTTACATATTCAAAGCCTACGGCTCGGAGGTGGTTCTCGTTGAGCTTCAGGACAGGGTTCTGCCCTCGGACGACATACCGGAGGATTCCTCACGCTTTCTTGGAAGGAAGTTAAAAAAGAAGGGGGTTGATATAAGGACTAAGACCTCCGTTGAGTCGTGGGAGTCCGTACCGGAAGGTGTGAAGGCTAAACTTACCGACGGCAGTGAAGTGGTTGCGGACTTCATACTCTTGGCTGTGGGAAGGAAACCCAACACGGAGGGTATGGGGCTGGAAAACGCGGGCGTAGAGCTTGACGGCAGGGGTTTTGTAAAGGTTAACGAGTTTTCCCAAACCAGCGTGGAGAACATATACGCCTGCGGAGACATAACCTCTCCCCTCATGCTTGCCCACAAGGCTATGTACGAGGGCAAGATTGCCATAAACCACATGCTCGGCGGTAGGGACATGAAGAGGAACGATAGGATAATACCCAAGATAATATACTCAATCGTAGAGGTTGCCTCCGTAGGACTTACCGAAGACCAAGCGGAGGACCTTGATTACGAGGTAAGTGTGGGAACCACATCCTTTACCACAAACCCCAAGGCTATGGACGATGGAGAGAACGAAGGATTCGTGAGGATAGTTGCGGACGAAGACACTGGGGAAGTTCTCGGGTGTCACATCATAGGACCTTACGCCGGGGAGCTTATACATCAGGTAGTTCACCTCATAAGGGACGGCAAAGACGTTGAGTTCCTATCAAAGAACATGTACTCTCATCCTTCGCTCTCAGAGGCGATAGGGCAGAGTGCTTCGGAGATATACTACGGCTCAATAACTTGGACTAAAAGGTAGAGCTTAGCATACTCAGAACCTCGCTCAGCTGAGTAGCTACCGCGCTGTTTGGAACTACCAAGTTAGCACCCAAGTTTCTGGCTTCTTCCTGAAGCTGTATGTTTTTATGACCGCAGTACGCCACTACGGGAATTTGAGAGTCCATTTCCCTCAACTTCTTCAAAACCTCTACGCCCTCAATACCCTCAAGGTTAATCATAACTATGTCGGGAGAAAACTCTCCGAGCAGTTCTGAGAGGGACTTCCACCGCTGAACGGTCTTCACCTCGTAGCCGAGAGCCTTTAAGGAAGCCACTATACGCGAGGATAAAATCAGGTTGTTCTCCACGAGAGCCACTTTCTTACTCATAACTTCAAAGTTTATCTATGAGCTTGCCAAAAATCCATGTCCTAAAGCAGAAAAAAACAAATCCTTGTTTTATAAAAAATCAAACGGCATTTTAGGCGACATATCGTAAGTAATTGATATATCTTAATTTTTAAAGGAGGTGGCTTCATGAAGGTAAAAAAAGAGGTAGAGACGATTTACAGAGATATACTCTCTAAGTATCCTATGGTATGTGCGGAAGAGGGAGACCTCGCAAAGGAATGTGAACCCTTCAAGCTAAAGAAAAAGAAAATCTTGGGGTTTAAGAAGAGAAGGGAGGATAGCTACGTGGACTTTTCCGATATAGCTTGAGCCTTAAGCTCCCTCTCACAGGAGCTACACAGGTAGCCGAGAGTGTCAAGCTCGTAGGATGCCTTAAAGCCTCCCATTAGGCAGGTTGACTTCTTACAAGAACCCAAACCTAAAGATTTAGCCAAAAGGTAGAGGCTCAGCTTACGAGACCTCTCAAATAGCAATGCCTCATCGGGACTCCAAAATGGGCTGAGATTCACGAGAACGCCTTTTCCCTCAAAATAGCTCAGTTCCTCATCGCCTTCCAGCTTTACGAGAAGTAAAAGCCTAAGAGCCTGTGGAAAGCTCAAGGTTTTGAGAACTTCAGCGATTTCCTTTATACTGCCACGCCTTCCCGGTGCGGGTGCGTTCACGCTTGATATGTAAGGAGTCACACCCAAGACCTCTTTAACCTTGCTCCCGCAAGCTACGGGAACTCTGATACCCACGTTCAGGAAGGATGATATGTACACACGCCTCATATAAGCCCCATGTAGGTCTTTCTGATACTGTCCCTTTTTAGAAGCTCTTCAGAATAACCGCTGTCAACTATATTCCCCAAATCAAACACGTAGGCTCTGTCGGATATTTCTAACGCAAGGGAAACCTCCTGCTCCACAACGAGTATTGAGATACCCTCTTTCTCATTTATCTCCTTAAGTATCTGCGCCAAGCTGTCCAC
>WFYI01000076.1 GCA_015490155.1 Aquificaceae bacterium
CTCCCTCCCCAAGATTGTTTGCCCTGCCGCCCGGCAGGGCCTTTCTAAAAATACCTAAAACCCCCTTATACCAATCATCGGGTATAATATCCATGCCTATGAAAGTTCTTGTAGTGGGAAACGGTGGAAGAGAGCACGCTATCGCATGGAAGCTCAGCCAGAGTAAGCTTGTTAAGGAGCTTTATGTAGCCCGAGGGAATGCCGGCTCGTGGGAAATAGCTACCAAGGTTGACATATCTCCTACGGATATAAGGTCTCTGGCAGATTTTGCAGAGTCAGAGGGTATAGACTTTACGGTCGTGGGTCCCGAGGCTCCACTCGTCGCAGGCATAGTTGACGAATTTGAGAAAAGGGGGCTTAAGGTGTTCGGTCCCTCAAGGGAAGCCGCACAGCTTGAGGGTTCCAAGGCTTTCGCCAAGAACTTCATGGAAAAGTACGGAGTTCCCACCGCCCAGTACTCGGTCTTTGATAACTTTGAGAAAGCAAGGAGATTTATAAAGGACGTAGGTGCTCCTATAGTTATAAAGGCGGACGGCTTAGCCGCAGGCAAGGGGGCGGTTGTATGTTTCTCCGAAGACCACGCCCTTGAGACCCTTGATAGATTTATGAATCGTGGAGATTTAGGCTCTGCAGGCAGTAGGGTTGTAATTGAGGAGTTCCTTGAGGGTGAAGAGGCATCTTACATAGTTATGGTGAACGGAGACAAATTCGTGTCACTACCTACATCTCAAGACCACAAAAGGCTCTTGGACGGGGACAAGGGACCCAACACGGGCGGTATGGGAGCGTACTCTCCTACACCCGTTATAGACAGCTCCATGGAGGAGCGTATAAAGGAAGAGGTCGTAAGGAAAACCATAGAGGGGCTTAAAAGAGAGGGGATATTCTTCAGAGGCTTTCTGTACGCCGGGCTTATGATAACCAACGAAGGTCCCAAGGTCTTGGAGTTCAACGTAAGGCTCGGAGACCCGGAAGCTCAACCCCTGCTTATGAGGATTCGGGGAGATTTTATGAAGAACCTACTTGATTTCTACGAGGGCAAGGAAGTCTCCCTTGAGGAAGATGAAAGGTGGACTCTCTGTGTCGTACTTGCCTCTAAAGGCTACCCATCTAAGCCCGAAGTGGGTAAGGTAATAAACGGGCTTGAGGAGGTCAAGAAGGAAGAGGACATCGTCGTTTTCCACGCGGGAACCGACAGGAAAAACGGAAAAGTTGTTACCTCCGGAGGGAGAGTCCTGAACGTATGTGCCTACGGAAACAGCATTGAAGAGGCAAAGGAAAGGGCTTACAGGGGTGTTTCACTTATAAACTTTGAGGGTATGCAATACAGGAAAGATATAGGGGACAAGGCGTTTAAGTATCTGAGTTCCCGATAACCTTTTTCTCGTATATCTTTATCAAAGAAAACAGCGTGGTAAACGCTATGGGGCCTATAAAAAGCCCTATAAAGCCGAACTTCAGCAATCCACCTATGGTGGAGAAGAAAAGAACTATGTAAGGTATCTCTATTCCCCTTTTCATTATCAGTGGTCTAACGAAGTTATCAACCGCGGATATAAGAAAGGTTCCCCAAGCTGCCAAGAATACAGCCTGCCACAAGCCTATGTTGAAGAAGGTGTAAATAGTCAAAGGTACCCAAACAGCCGCGGTTCCGAAGGGAGGTATAAAAGCCGCAAAGAAGGTGAGAACGCTCCAAAGCAGGAAGAACTTGATACCCACCACTGAATAAGCTATCATCGCGAGCATAGATTGGATAAAAGCGGTTCCTATGGAGCCGTAAACTACCGCAAGAACCGTTCTGTATATGGTGTTAAGAACGCTTACCGTATCCTGTCTATCCATAGGAATGAGCCTCTCAAGCCTTTTCATAGTCGGTAGCCCGTCCCTGAGTATGAAGAAGAAGGTAAGTATGAAAACGAACACGTAAAAAACATTCCTACCCGCAATAAAAGCCGCCTCCCCCAACTTGTTACCTAAGATAGCCACGAACTTATTTAGAGCGTTTATGAGCAGGTTTCTGAACTCCTGCCTCTGAACGTACTCCACCAAGGGTGCTATCTTTTCTTCGGTAAGGTACTTTGAGAGTATAGGCA
>WFYI01000077.1 GCA_015490155.1 Aquificaceae bacterium
GAAACCTCGTAGGTGTACTCGCTGGCGTAGGTGTCGGGGTCAAGGTAGCCCCCTCCCGCACCGCAAAAGTCGTGAACTTCCTGTATGTAGGCTGGGTCGTGGTTAAGGGCAACCTCCTCCGCTGTAGCCCTGCGGGGTTCTATCCGAACTGTGTTCCTGTCCAAACCCTCCTTGGTTATGCCCTCGACTATAGCCTCTAACCTGCTCTTGTTCTCCGGGTGCCCCGGCTGGTCGTGTTTGAGGTATATTTCGTTTATAAGAAGTCCGGTTCTCATCAAGAGAATTATAAATCAATCACGGCTCTACAACTACGCAGTGGTACTTATCGTCGTATTTTGTGAGCGTCTCCTTTAGCTTTGCGGCTGAGACCTCCTCTATCTTCTCGGTGTATTTTGCGTCCATCTGCCAGCCAAAGCCCATAACCTCGTAAAAGCCTAAGTACCAAGCCTGCCTTATTCTCGTTTGGTGGTCAAGGAGGAAATCACCTATTATCTTTTTCTTTGCAAGCTCTACCTCTTCCTCATTAGTATCCAGTTCCTTTATCACTTTCAGCATGTCCTTGAGGGCGTTTTCTTTCTTCTCCGGAGAGGTTCCCACGTAGGAAAAAAGTCTGGGAGAGTTTAATCTCGTGGGATAAAAGGCAAAGGTGGCGTAGGCGTAGCCCTTCTTTTCCCTTAACTCTTTAAAGAGCTTGGAGGTCATACCGTCTCCCAAAAGGCTCGCTAAGACCTTGAAGGTAAAGTAGTCCTCGGAGTCCTTGGGGGGTGCGTTGAAGGCGCAGAGAATAGTAGCCTGAGTTCCCTCTCTTTTTACTCTCAAAACTTGGGTTTTATCTATTTGCACACTTTCGGAGGGAAGTTTGTACTCGCCGGAGGGTATAGCCCTTAGTATCTCTTCCAGTTTGGGGAGAACCTGTTCTGCTTTAACGTCTCCTACGAGGGCGAATACGACGTTTTCCCCCTTTAAAATTTCCTTCCACCTGCGAAGCAGGTCGTTTTTATCAATCTTCTCAATATCTTCTTCTGTCCCGAGCGGAGAGGTTTCGTAGGGTGTTCCATTGTAGGTGAGCTTTCTCAGGTGTTCCATAGCATACTGGAAGCCCTTTTCCCTTTTGGAGCGTATGTTCACTATGGTGTTTCTCTTTTCCCTTTCTATGTCTTCTTCCTGCGGGCTCGGATTGGTGAGTATGTCCTTGAATACCTCTAAAGCCTTGCCTAAGCCCTCCGCGTGGGTGGAAAAGCCTATCTCTGAGTAGTCGTCCGCCGAGGAAGAGTATATGTAGCCTCCGTAGTCCTCAAAGGCAGAGGCTATCTGGTAAGAGTTGTAGTTCTTCGTATTCTTTGTTATAAGGCTCATGAGCAGGTGTGTCTCTCCTCTCTTTGTTTCGCCGTGCTGTCCCGCCCTTATGAACATTACCGCGGACACTATGCCCTTGCCTTCGGTTTCCTTTATAAGGAGTTTAACCCCGTTGGGGAGTTCCCTTTCAAGCATTTTTGCACCTCCGACGCTTGAGATAAGCATTAGGCACGCGAGTATAAGTTTAAACATCTACCTTTTCTCCTCCGGTAGCATGAGAACCTCTACGTAGTTGTCTTCTTTTAGGAACCTCTCAAATATCCTGAGAACATCCACCCTTCTGACCGAGCTTACGTTGCTCTCAAAGAACCTGTAAAAGTCAAGGTCTTTGGCAACCGTGTAGGAGTAGCCTATGTCGTATGCCTGGCTTTCAACCCTCTCTTCCTCAAATATCCTTGAGTTTATTATCCTCTTCTTTGCCTCCTCCACCTGTTCATCGGTAAGGTTCTCGTAAGTCTCTTTGAGTAGGGAAAAGACCTTACTCTTAACCTCCTCATACTTGTCGGGTTCAAAGGTTGCGCTCACTATAAACATGTTGTCCCTCGGTCTGCCGAGGTCTCCTCCGAAGATAGAGTAAACTACGCCCTTCTCCCTCAATTCTCTGTAAAAGAGGGAAGTCTTGCCCGTGGAAAGTATCTGGTCTAAGACCACGAGGGCGTAATACTCCTTTTTGGGCAGGGGCGGCACTCTCCAACCTACTATCCAGTAGGCTTTCTGTATCCTAGGGTCGTGTATTTTCTTGAACCTTACACCCTCCTGCGGAGGCTCGGAGAGTATCTGGGGCTTGGGGACTTTCCTTCCCTCCTCCTTACCGAAGGTCTTTAAAACCTCCTCTTCTACCTCTTGGGGTTCAACCTTGCCCACAATTACAATAGCTCCGTTTCTGGGCTGGTAGTAGTTTCTGTAGAACTCAAGGAGCATATCCCGGCTGAAGTTCCTTATAGTGTTTTCAAAACCTATAACGGGAAACCTGTAGGGTGAGACCTTGTACGCCTCCTTTTCAAACTCCTCCCAGAGCAGGGTGGTGGGGTTGTCCTTACCCCTCCTCAGCTCCTCTATAACTATCTCCTTCTCTTTCTTCATCATCTCCTCTTCAAGGGTGGCTTTGAGCGTAAGCTGGTGTAGAACCTCAAGGGCTGTCTTCCAGTAAGGGTAGGCTATCTCTATGTGGTAATAGGTAAAGTCTTTTGAAGTCCCGGCGTTTATGTTCCCTCCAAGGCTCTCCACTATTAAGTCAATCTCCCCGTAGGAGTACTTTTCCGAGCCGTTAAAGAGCATGTGTTCAAGAAAGTGAGCCATACCCTTCTCGTCGTACTTCTCATAGACGGAACCCACCCTGAACCACACGTGCAGGGCTACCGCTTTGGTGTCCTCGCGGGGTTTAACTATAAGCTTCATACCGTTGGGAAGGTCTCTTATGTAAAGCTCCTGAGCTAATATAACTGTACTCATGATAAACACTCCGAAAAATAAACTTAAAGCTTTTAGAAGGTAAACCATAGGATTGAAAATTATACCTTCATGCCTATCGTGAAACCTACGATAAAACTACCGGAAAAGGCGACGGCTCTTACGGAGGCTCTGGCAAAGTTCTCAAAGGAGGAGAAAATTTCCCTTACCGCAAGCTCAACTCCGCTCCAGTTCACCGTTATTATGCCCTTGTCCGCAAGCCAGATAAGGCTGAGTATGTACAGCCCGATTAGAAGTGTCAGGAATTTAAAGATACGCTTTAGCGTAAAGCCGAGTATAAAACCCATAGCACCGCCGAAGCCCACCTCTTTCAAAGCCGGTACACCTACGAAGTCCTCCACTTCACACCTCCGCACCCTCAAGGGCGTTTTTACAACCGCAGGTTCTACTCTCGGACAGGTAACGGATAAACTCCTTCAGGATAGTCTCTATGTCCTTTTCCCTATTTTTCATAAGCCCTATGACCTCGTCGCTGGTGAGTCTGTTCTGGGATATCCCCGCGGCAGGATTAGCCACAACGCAAAGGGAGGCATAGCACATGGTAAGCTCTCTCGCTAAAACCACCTCCGGGTATCCCGTCATACCCACCACGTCCCCGCCGAGTTTTTCTAACATCTTAATCTCAGCCACGCTCTCAAAACGGGGTCCCTCGGTGCATACGTAAACTCCCCCGTAATGGAACTCAAGCCCGAGTTTCCTGAGAACCTCCGATAGCTCTTTCCTGATTTGTGGACAGTAAGGCTCGCTGACGTCTATGTGAACGACTTTGCCTTCGTTCAGGAGTCTTGCCACCTCGTCGTTACCCTCTACCTTCTTTGAAAACCTGCCCTCGTAATACGTAGATGCCCTCTCTTTAGTGAAATCCAGAAAGCTATCAACGAGCACGAAATCTCCGGGCTTGTAGTCCCTATTTATAGAGCCTACCGCGGATACAGCCAAGACCCTGTTTACGCCAACTTCTCTCAAAGCCCAAAGGTTTGCCCTGTAAGGTACGAGGTGCGGCGGATAGGAATGCCCCTCGCCGTGTCTGGATATAAAGGCTACCTTCCTACCCTCGTACTCGCAGAGCTTTACCTCCGAAGAGGGCTTGCCGAAAGGTGTATTCAAAGAAAAGCTACCTGTCAGCTTAAACTCTTCCAGATTGTATAACCCGCTTCCTCCTATAATACCAAGCATAGGAGGATTTTATCATGAGGGAAACGCGCGTAAAAGACCGCAAAGAGTTGATAGAAGCTCTCAAGGAGGGATACGAGAAGATAAACCTCATGAACGACGAAACTGTAATGGCATTCATACGCCTGAAAAGAAACTACACTCTCGTGAAAACCTTTACGATAGTGTTCTCCTTCTTTACCATATTCGTAGTTTACTTTGCCATGCACGAGGCTATGGGGTACCCTTTGCAACTTATAGCCATAGTGATTATAGGAATAATAACCGCTGAGATTGTTAGCCTTTACTTCTTGGACAAAAGTTTCAAGCCCATGCTCAGCTACCAGCTCAAGAGAGAAAATGGCAAGAGGTATGTATTACTTAAAAAGGGAACTTAAGCACCGAATAAAAGCCTTTCGGGTTTTAACGTTCCTCCTTTAAGAAGACCTACACCTATGAACTTACCTTCGGTATATATACGAACATATCCGTCGAGGCTTTCGTCGTTAAGTAAAATACTGCTACCTTGTAGGAGTTTCTTTCCCTGTGATAGGTTCAAGCTCACTGAAGGTAAGAATGATAGAGCCTTATCTATCGGGATTACGAAATTCTCCGGCTCGTTAAACTTCAACAAGTCCTCTAAGGTGGGAGCATCTTCGACTCTAAAGCCGTTGATAGCCGTTCTTTTAAGCTCGCTCACGGTAGCACCACAGCCCAAAGACCTTCCTATATCGTGTATTAGGGTTCTTATATAAGTCCCCGAGGATACGGTAGTTCTCACCTTAAACTCGGGGATACGACACTCAAGAAGTTCAAGACTGTACACGCTAACCCTCACAGGTTTAAGCTCTATAGGTTTTCCCTTCCTCGCAAGTTTGTAAGCTCTCTTACCCTTGACCTTCTTGGCTGAAAATCTCGGAGGTACCTGTTCTATTACGCCTGTAAATTGAGGTAAAACATTCCTCACCTCCTCACAGCTCACTTTTACCTCCGATTCTGAAACTACTTTCCCCTCCATGTCGTAGGTGTCTGTCGTTATGCCCAGTCTGCCAACCACCTCGTAGGTCTTATCCAAACCCAGAAACAGCCACGAGAACCTCGTAGCCCTTCCCACCAAAAGCAACAAAAGCCCGGTAGCTATGGGGTCAAGGGTACCTGTATGTCCCACCTTCTTTCTGATTTTTTTTCTTACGAGCTCCACTACCCTCGTTGAGGTGATTCCCTTGGGCTTATCTACAGGCAGGAGTCCGTCCATGCTCAACTGAGAAAGTCTTTGAGGTGTCTTTTCATAGCCAAGCTTCTCAGCTTCCTTAAAGCTCTCGTCTCAAGCTGGCGAACTCTCTCCCTTGAAACACCTAAAGCCTCCCCTATCTCTCTCAGGGTCTTAGGCTCCTCCCCCGAAAGCCCGAACCTCAGCTCTATCACCCTCCTCTCCTTTTCCGGCAGCTTCTCAAGAAGGTCGTAAACCTCCTTTTCAAGGACTTCCTGTATTATGTTTTCCTCTACATCGGCGGTTCCGTGCTTTGTCAAAAAGTCAACGAAAAACGTGTCTTCGTTATCTCCCACCGGAGCATCTAAAGATAGGGGTATTCTGCAAACCTGAAGGTACCTCTCTACCTCTTCAGGCGTAATCCTGTAACCTTCCTTTTTGAAAACCTTATCTACCTCCTCAGCCTTGGGTTCCCTGCCCAGCTCCTTTTCCAGCTCCTTGGCTATGATTTTTTTGCTTACCCTCTCCGCAACCTCTTCGGGCATCGGCTCCCTCTCAAGCTCTTTGGTAAGCTCGCTGTAAACAGTTCCCACCTTGCTAATAAGGTGAGACTGCTTGAGAGGTATTCTTACCGCTCCGGTTTGCTGGGAAAGAGCCTGCATTATAGCCTGTCTTATCCACCACACCGCGTAGGATATGAACTTTACACCCCTGTCGGGGTCAAACCTTTTGGCGGCTTCTATAAGCCCTAAGTTGCCAGCCGCTATGAGTTCCGAGAAGGGAAGCCCGTAACCTATGTACTGCTTGGCTACACTTATAACGAACCTGAGATTAGACTCAACGAGCTTTTTCAAAGCCTCCTGGTCTCCCTCTTTGGCTTTCTTAGCCAGCTCTTTCTCCTGCTCTGGTGTCAGCAGGGGAATTTTAGATATCTTCTTAAGGTATTGGTTTATAAGCTCCTGTTCGGTATCGGAAATCATAACTCCCTCACTCTAAGTTTAACACCACATACACGTTTGACCTGCCTCTTTTTATAAGTAGTAGAACCTTCCTCTTACCGAGTTCCTTGAGCCTCTCCACAGCCCTGTAGAAGTCCTCTTTAGTCCGTATAGGTACGTTATTAACCCTGAGTATTACATCGCCCGGGTGTATACCGCTTTCGTAAGCAGGGCTTCCCGGTGCTACGCTTACCACTATGGCACCCTCTAACCCGAACTTACGCTTCTCTTCCGTAGTAGGGTTTCTCAAAGATAGTCCTAAATCTCCCTCTTGGGTATCTAATCCCGGCGTAGCTCCCTTTTCCGGAAGTTGTCCAACCTTGACCCTTAAACTGAGCTTTTTCCCATCCCTTACGACTTTAAGCTCAACTTCCGTTCCGGGCTTCGTCTTCATAATGCTAAACTGCAAGTCCCTTACTTTATCTATAGGCTTTCCGTTAACCTCAACAATGACATCTCCCACCTTCAGACCTGCCTTATCCGCGGGGCTACCTTTCATAACTTGAGCAACGAGTATTCCCTCTTTGACACCTATAGCTTCCGCTATCTCCGGTGTTACCTCTTGTATAACTACCCCGAGCCACCCTCTTACGACCTTGCCGTTCTCTATAATCTGCTCCATTACCCATTTAGCAAGGTTTATGGGAATTGCAAACCCCAAACCTTGCCCTTCCGCAACTATGGCTGTATTTATCCCTATAACTTCACCCCTTATGTTAATCAGGGGTCCTCCGGAGTTCCCGGGATTTATGGCTGCGTCAGTTTGTATAAAGCTTTCGTACTGGGTTATTCCGATGCTCCTTTTTAAAGCGGATATAACTCCTACGGTTATAGTCCTTTCAAGCCCGTACGGATTTCCTATGGCTATAACTATC
>WFYI01000078.1 GCA_015490155.1 Aquificaceae bacterium
CCATAGAGAAGGAGGCCCTTAAAACCGGAGTCCAACTTTGACCCATGAGGATAGATACAAGTTTCTTTACGAAGAAACGGAAAGGCACCTTGCCAGAATTGAAACAGCGTTCAGAGAGATTGGTAGTAATGTTGGTTTGCCTTTGGATAAACACAAGGTGGAAGTCCTTATGCGGGACGATAAACTCGTAGCCTTCTTAGACCAGATAGCCTATAGATTCTCCAAAATTCAGGACAATATCGGAAAGCTGATAAGGCTCTACCTATTTTTGAAAGGCGAGAGTGTGGAAAGCCTGCCTATGTTGGACGTCCTCAACCTTGCGGAAAGGTATAACCTCGGCGTGGATAAACAGAGATGGTTCGAGCTAAGAGAACTCAGGAATCTGATAGTTCATGAATACGAGGCACAAACCCAAAAGATGGCAGAGACGTTAAATAGAATACATGGAGAGCTGAGTTATCTAAAATCTCTAATGGAGAAGCTGAGGTATAGATGAACATATACGATGTGATAAAGGTAGCTGTGGAAGCGGGAAGGGGAATAATGGACATTTATGAAAGAACCTTCTCAGTAGATTATAAAGAGGACAGAACGCCCCTTACGGAGGCGGATAGAAGGTCCCATAAGATTATAGTCAAAGGATTAGAAAGTATAACTCCCCACATCCCCGTGCTTTCCGAAGAGGGTAAGGATATCGATTACGCAGAAAGGAAGAACTGGAAAAGACTCTGGCTCGTTGACCCTCTCGATGGGACGAAGGAGTTTATAAAAAGAAATGGTGAGTTCACCGTAAACATAGCTCTCGTTGAAGAAGGGACTCCGGTCTTGGGAGTGGTCTACGCCCCGGCCCTCGGTCTTATATACTTAGCCCAGAAGGAAGAAGGAGCTTGCAGAATTGATCTTAATAACGGCAACCTTACTGATGACACCTTCAACAAGGCCCAGAAGCTTCCTCTGGAAGAGCAAGTGCCTAAAGAAACCGTCCGCGTAGTCGTTTCCAGATCCCATCTCAACAGAGAAACGGAAAAGTTCCTACGGGGTTTGGAGGAAAAGGGTGCGGATATCGAAACGGTTTCTATAGGAAGCTCTCTTAAGTTCTGCCTTGTTGCGGAAGGAAAGGCGGACATATATCCGAGGCTCGGACCCACCATGGAGTGGGACACGGCGGCGGCCCATGTGATAGCTACAGAAAGTGGTTGTAAGGTAAAAACCCTTGAAGGGGAAGACCTGAGCTACAATAAGGGAAGCCTTGCAAATCCGCACTTCGTCGTGTTCAGAAAGGAGTTTGAATATTTGGTAAGTTAGATGGAGCAACTTGAGTTGGTCAACTTGCTTGTAGGTGAAGAAGAAAGAACTTATCTACTTGAAAAAATCAAGTATCTAAAGTCTATCCAGATATCCCACCGCTCCGTCTGCGATCTTGAGCTTCTGGCTGTTGGAGCTTTCTCCCCTCTGGATAGGTTTATGGGGAGGGAAGATTACCTAAGCGTGGTTGAGAGTATGAGGTTGAGAGACGGAACCCTATTCCCTATACCCATAACCCTTCCCGTGGATAAGGATATAGCCCTTTCTCTGAAAGAGGGAGAAGAGATAGTTCTCAGGGATCCAAAGAACATGCCCTTAGCGGTTATGGTGGTTGAAGAGGTTTACAAGTGGGATCTTGAAAAGGAGGCAAAGGAAGTCCTCAACACCACAGACCCACGCCACCCGCTGGTTGCTGAGATGCATACCTGGGGTGAATACTACATATCCGGAGAGCTTAAGGTATTACAGCTTCCCAAACACTACGATTTTCCCGAATACAGAAAAACCCCCGAGCAGGTGAGGGATGAGCTGAAGAAGCTCGGATACGAGAAGGTAGTCGCTTTTCAAACGAGGAACCCTATGCACAGAGTTCACGAGGAACTTACGAAGAGGGCAAGGGAAAGAATAAACGGTGCTCTGCTGATACACCCAGCGGTAGGTATGACCAAACCTGGAGACGTAGACACGTTCACGCGCATGCGCATATACAAGGTCCTTTACGAGAAATACTACGACAAGAGCAATACGGTCCTCGCTTTCATCCCCTTAGCTATGAGAATGGCCGGACCCAGAGAAGCCATATGGCACGGGATTATAAGGAAAAACTACGGTGCCACCCACTTCATCGTAGGCAGGGACCACGCAGGACCCGGGAGGGATTCGAAGGGGAAGCCCTTCTACGGACCCTACGAAGCTCAGGAGCTTTTTGCCGAATACGAGGATGAGATAGGCGTAAAGATGGTCCCATTTGAGGAGCTCGTATACGCTCCAGAACTGGACTCATACGTTGAAAAAAGTCATGCTGAAAAGAAGGGTTTAAAGTACATATCCTTATCAGGAACTCAGGTCAGGGAGGATTATATAAAGAACGGGAAGAAGCTTCCCGAGTGGTTTACAAGACCTGAGGTTGCTGAAATCCTTCTTGAAACACACCTTCCCAAGCACAAGCAGGGCTTCTGCATATGGCTTACTGGACTCCCCTGCTCTGGGAAATCCACCATAGCGGAGATACTCTCCGTCATGCTACAGGCAAGAGGCAGAAAGGTTACGCTCCTTGACGGGGATGTGGTAAGAACTCATCTCTCTAAGGGCTTAGGATTTTCAAAGGAGGACAGGATAACGAACATACTCAGAGTAGGCTTCGTTGCTTCGGAAATAGTCAAGCACAACGGTGTAGTTATCTGCGCTCTCGTCAGCCCCTACAGGAGTGCCCGCAATCAGGTCAGGAATATGATAGAAGAGGGTAAGTTCATAGAGGTATTCGTTGACGCCCCGGTGGAAGTTTGTGAGAAGAGAGATGTGAAGAGTATGTATAAGAAAGCCAAGAAGGGACTAATCAAGGGATTCACAGGGGTGGATGATCCTTACGAGCGTCCGGAAAGTCCTGAGATACACATCGACACGACGCTCCTTAGCCCTGAGGCAAGCGCCCGCAGGATACTTGAATATCTGATAAAAGAAGGCTTTGTGCTGGAGTAATTACTAATAAGGATGGTAAACAGCGCCGTGCTGGAAAGA
>WFYI01000079.1 GCA_015490155.1 Aquificaceae bacterium
ATGTCAGCTCCCGTCTCCCTCGGTTCCGATACCGGAGGCTCGATAAGACAGCCTGCGAGCTTCTGCGGTGTTATAGGTATAAAACCTACCTACGGTAGGGTGTCAAGGTATGGACTCGTAGCCTTTGCCTCTTCCTTAGACCAGATTGGGGTGTTCGGTAGGAGAACGGAGGATATAGCCCTACTGTTGGAGGTAATCAGCGGTTATGACCCAAAGGACTCCACGTCAAGAGATGTCCCCGTTCCGGAGTACAGTAAGGAGCTTTCCGAGGACAAGGGGGTTAAGGGTTTAAAGATAGGTCTTCCCAAAGAGTTCTTCGAGTTCGATATACAACCCGGAGTAAAAGAAGCATTCGATAGCTTTGTAAGTGAGCTCGAGAAGGCGGGTGCGGAGGTGATGGAGGTTTCATTACCCAACGTGAAGTACGCAATACCTGCCTACTACATAATAGCCCCCTCCGAGGCTTCCTCCAACTTGGCAAGGTACGACGGTGTCCGGTACGGCTATAGAGCCAGCGAGTTTTCAGATTTGATAGACATGTACGCAAAGACGAGAGATGAAGGTTTCGGAGCAGAGGTTAAGAGGAGAATTATGCTCGGCACCTTCGCCCTGTCTGCCGGGTACTACGATGCTTACTACCTTAAAGCTATGAAGGTAAAAAGGCTGATATACGACGACTTTAAAAGGGCTTTTGAGAAGGTAGACATAATAGCCAGCCCGACGACCCCTACGACCGCATTTAAACTCGGTGAAAAGTTAGACAACCCTATAGATATGTACCTTTCAGATATACTAACAGTTCCCGTGAACCTTGCAGGACTCCCCGGGATATCCGTTCCGATAGGTTGGCAGGGAAACCTTCCCATCGGCGGACAACTAATAGGAAAAGCTTGGGACGAATTGAACCTGCTCAAGGTTTCCTACTTCTGGGAGCAGGTTTACGACCACTACAACCGCATCCCGGAGCCTTAGATTAACTCAAGAAACAGCTCTCTCAACCTATTTATGGCACCTTTGTTTCCGAGTTTAGTTTTAAGCTCCCTTAACTCTGAGCGTATTTCACTTAACCTTTCCTCTGAAGACAGGAAGGTTTCCGTCACGCCCCTTAAAGCCGTAGGGGTAGCTTGTAAGACTTCCGGGACGATTTCTCTATTCATTAGGATGTTTACGAGGCTTACGTAGTTCAAGTTAACGAGCCTCTTACCGAGCCAGAAGGTCAAGGGATTAGCTCTGTAAAAGACTACGTGTGGGTTTTCGGCAATGCCTGCCTCTAAGGAAGCCGTTCCCGAAGCTATAAGGGAGAACTTCGAGTAATACATAGCGTTGTAAGAGGGAGACTCCATATCCCTGTCCGAAAAAATCTTGACATTCGGTAGGTTAAGATTCGCCAGCAGATATTCTTTAAAGGTTTCGAAGGTTGGGATAAAGAACTCTACACCTGATAAGTTTGAGGCAAGCTCCTTGAGTATAGGAGCGTGTCTCTTTATCTCTCCCCACCTGCTACCCGGAAGCAGGGCAACGAAATCCCTTTTAACCCCGGTGAGCTTGAAAAACTCTGCCTGTGTAAGGGGTGGCTTAACCATATCAATCAAGGGATGCCCTACGTAATGAACCCTTAAACTGCTGTATCTTAGTTTTCTGTAAAAGTCTACCTCAAAGGGCAGGATAACCACAAGCTCGTCGGCGTACTTAGCTATTTTCTCTGCCCTTCCAGGTTTCCAAGCCCACACCTGCGGGGATATAAAGTATATTATCCTTCTCACTCCCATTTCCCTCGCGTCCTTTATCAGCCTCAGGTTAAAGCCCGGGGCATCACAGGCTATAAGGGTATCTACGGAACCAAGCTCTCTTAGAACTCTCTTGTATATTGCTCTCAGTTTTTTGAGTTTGGGCAGAACCTCAATCAAACCTACGAGAGAAATATCCTCTATCTTTGCCACCGGGCGTATACCTATGGATTCGAGTTTGTAGTTCGTTATTCCGACTTTTGATACGTGGTCGAATCCCTCTTTAAATATTTCGTAAACGTAGTTAGCCGCAGATATGTCCCCTACGGATAGAAATACCCTTCCCACGTTAATAAGATTAAAGTATATTTAAACCCGTGTAGGGGAGGTTTAAATGAAGGCAAGGGTAATTTGCGTACAAGATAAGCCTGTAAGTGAGGGGGTAAAGATACTAAAAGAGAAAAGCGCAGGCTTCGATTTTGACTTGGCGCTGGTTTCCTTTTCACCGGAGTATAACGTGGAAGAGCTAATCGAAGGGTTTGAGAACGTATTCGGTAGAAAGGATTATTTAGCCTTCAGCAATATACTCACAGTGGGTAACGGAGAGATATGTTCGGAAGGTATAACTACCCTCTTGATTAAATTCGAGAGGGGTGCTAAAGCCGAGTTCCTCGTGATTGAGGACTTGAGAGACAAAGAGCCTATCTCCAAGATATTGAACTTTCTTTCAGAGAGGGGAGACAACCTGAACTTCTTGATAGCAGGTTTCGGTAATGGTTACACCTCGAACTTCATAGAGACCTTGAGCGATGCGGCGAGCAAGAAAGGATTAAACATTCCCCTAATCGGTGGAATTCAGGGTGATAACATAAATCTGGAACGCTACAGAACCTATCAGATTTTTAACGGCAGGTTTATCGAAGACGGCTTTACGATAATATCCTTCTACAACGTAAATTACGAGCTTTCCGTATCCTTTGGATTCAAGCCCATAGGTCCCGAGTACAAGGTCGTCGATGTCGTCGGGAACGCAGTTAAGAGGATAGATGAAGAAAGTGCATACTACCTATTTGAGAGGATTGTATCCCAGCTACCAGTGAACGACCTTTCTCCCCTGACTTACACTCCCATAATACTTACCAGTGAAAGCGACGGCGTGGTAAATGTAGCAAGAACCCCGAAGAAGTTTATCTTTACACCCGGACATAAAAGCGTAGAGTTCTTCGGTCCCATTAGGGAAGGCAGCACCTTCAAGTTTTCCTTCGGCAACGATTACTTCTTACTAAAAGAGCTTGAGGAAAATATAAAGACCTTGAACTTTAAGTTTCCGTCCGCGGAGCTTATGCTTTCTATAGAGTGCTTAGGTAGAACTAAAATTCTCCAAAGTGCCGTGGAAAGGGAAAAGGAGATTTACAAAAAGCTTGTAAGGGTTCCTCT
The DNA here is from genome assembly GCA_015490155.1 of Aquificaceae bacterium. Taxonomy (GTDB): domain Bacteria; phylum Aquificota; class Aquificia; order Aquificales; family Aquificaceae; genus WFYI01. Next base: position 3,165 of record WFYI01000079.1, read on the forward strand.
CTTTGGGTTTCACAGCCTCGGTGAGATAGCCCCTAACAGGTATTTCAACAATATAAAGTTCTACAACGAGGTTCATATCCTCGTAGCTCTGAGGGAGGTGTGATGGACCCGAAGGATTTACAGATAAACCTACTTTTAGCTGTACTGAAGGAGATAGAGGCTAAGTACGAGTACCTTCTAAAGAAAACTGAACGGCTCAGTGAAGAGTACAAAAAGCACGCGTACTACGACCCCCTGACGGGTTTGTACAACAGATACTCGTTCCAACTTTTGCTGGAACTAAAGCTCCGCAAGGCTACGAGAAAAAACGAAAAGGTCGCGGTGGTTTTCATGGACTTGGACGATTTTAAGAAGATAAACGACTCCCTGGGACATACTGAGGGGGATAAGTTCTTGAAACTTGTTGGGGAAAAACTATCCAAACTGATAAGGAAGGAAGATATACTCGCACGTCTTGGGGGAGACGAATTCATCGTAGCTTTCTCTTACAACGGAGGAGAAGAGAAGGTAGTTAAGCTGGTAGAAAGAATTCACAAAGCCTTTGAAAAACCTTTAAAACTTGAAGGTATGACCGTTACCCCGAACGTAAGCATAGGCATAGCTGTAGCACCGATGAACGGGAACGATGTATCCACGCTCCTAAAGAAAGCGGATATGGCTATGTACCACGTTAAGGAAAGGGGAAAGGGAGCTTACCAGTTCTTTTCTGAGGAGATACAGCAGAAGGTAATAAAGAGAGTTAGGATAGAGGAAGCACTTAGAGAAGGTATTAGCAGTGATGAGCTTTTTCTCGTATTTCAGCCGCGGGTGAACATACCGGACGGTAGCCTCGCAGGTGCAGAAGTCCTGCTAAGATGGAAGAGTAAAACCTTTGGTGATATAAACCCTGCGACCTTTATACCCATAGCGGAAGATACGGGAATGATATACAAACTAGGGAGTTGGCTGGCAAACAAGGTCAAGGGCGTTGTGGAACAGTTAAATAAGCTCTCCAGGAGGGATTTGAGGTTATCTATAAATGTCTCTGTTAAACAATTGGAGAAGCCGGACTTCTACGATGAGTTCCTGAGCAGGTTTGTCCGTAGCGATAGGAAAATGAATACCGCTATAGAGTTTGAGATTACGGAAACCCTTGTTATGCAGAAGTTCGATGAGATAAATACCAACCTCAAGAAGTTGAAGGATTTGGGCTTCGGACTTTTAATAGACGATTTTGGTTCCGGCTACTCATCATTCTCAAGATTAAAACTGCTACCTGCGGACGGCGTGAAGATAGACCTCGAACTTATCAAGGACATAGACAGGGACGAAAAAACTTACGAGATAGTTAAGGCTATAGTTTCCTTTTCAAAGGTACTGGGATTAAAGACCATAGCTGAGGGAATAGAGAGGGAAAGTCAGTTAAGTATTCTCAGGGATATGGGCTGTGAAGAGGCTCAGGGGTTTTACATAAGTAAACCGCTAACGGAAGAAGAGTTTATCGAAGTTATAGAAAGGGGTAAAATTCTTTAAGAATGCTGGCTATATCCAAAATCAAGGAGGTAATCCCAAAGGTCAAGGAGTTTGTGGACAGGAGGATATCCGAGTTTGAAAGGCTCGGCAGAGAGGGAAAAACCCACTTTGACCTCCGTCCCTTTGTGGATATAGATTACGAGGCTACGACCTTTTCGGAGCTGTGCTTTTGTATCCTAACGGCTAATTCTTCCGCGGTGATGGGAATAAAAATACAAGCTGCCCTCGGGGAAAAGGGTTTTA
>WFYI01000080.1 GCA_015490155.1 Aquificaceae bacterium
CCTTTTTGGTTAAGCTCGCTTTGGGCATGTCTTATTAAAAAGAGCCTTCTCACAGGAGTATTAGTATATTTTACAATTCTTGATTTACGGGTGGGTTGAATGTTTAAGTTTTTGCTGATAGCAATAGGCGGTGTCTTCGGGGCTTTATTAAGATACTGGCTTTCAGGCTTGGTTCACAGATACTTCGACGGAAGCTTTCCGTGGGGAACGCTAAGTGTAAATCTTGTAGGTGCGGGGATAATAGGTTTCCTTTGGGGTATTTTTGAGGAGACTACTATACCTGCAAATCTCAGGTTTCTGTTCTTCGTTGGGTTTTTAGGTTCTTTTACTACATTTTCTACTTATGCTCTTGAGACCTTTAATCTTATAAGGGACGGTGAGGTCAAGCTCGCCCTTTTGAACGTGCTTTTGAGCAACATTTTGGGAATTGTTATGGTTATTGCGGGTTTTTTGTTTTCCAAGTACTTGATACTTTTTGTGGGAAGGAGGTGAGTAGGCTATGAAGCTTTCTGAGGATGGAACTCTTTTAAGAGTTTTTGTCGGGGAAACGGATACCTATAAAGGAAAGCCTCTTTACGAGCAGATTGTTTTAAAAGCCAGAGAGCTTAACCTTGCAGGTGCAACCGTGATTAGGGGTATTATGGGCTTCGGTGCTAACAGCAGGCTCCATACCGCAAAGATACTAAGACTTTCTGAGGACTTACCAGTAGTTGTGGAGATAGTGGACACGGAGGATAATATAAACAAGCTAATGCCTTTCTTAGACGAAGCTGTAATGGAGGGGCTTATAACTATGGAAAGGGTGAGAGTTATAAAGTACAGACACGGAAACTCGGATTAATGGTTATACGTTAAGGTCTCTTTGGTACGGGAGTATTGATTCCGGATACGAACCCAATATCTTTACCATTTGTGTTCTTTTCTTGAGTTCATTAACGGCGTTTTTAACCTTGTCTTCCTTTATGTGTCCTTCTAAGTCCACAAAGAACACGTAGTCCCACGCTTTTTTCTTCGATGGTCTCGATTCTATTTTTGTAAGGTTCACGCTGTTAATATAAAAGCTCTCTAAGGCTTTGTACAACGCTCCTGCTTCATCTTTTACTGCAAATATAAGGCTCGTTTTGTCCCTTCCTGTTTGTCCCATCTCTCTTTTTGAGACTACGAGAAATCTCGTGTAGTTGTCCGGGCTTTCTTGAATGTTGTGGGCTAATATGTTCAGGTGATACGTAAATGCGGCAACTTCGCTTGCTATTGCCCCTGCATTTTCTTCCTCAAGTACTATCTCACAAGCTCTTGCCGTGCTATCGACCTCTATTACTTGAGTGTCAGGTAGATTTTTCTCAAGCCATTTTCTACTTTGGGCTATTGCCATTCTGTGGGAGTAAATCTTTTTAATTTCCGATATGTCTTCAACAGAGGATAAAAGGTGCAGGTTTATAGGTATCACCACCTCCCCGGAGATTTTAAGCTCGCTTTCTAAGAACATATCGAGTGTGTGGTTAACTACACCTTCTATCGTGTTTTCTACGGGGACTACTCCGTAATTTGCCCTTTGGTTCTCAACTTCAGAGAAGACCTCTCTTATTGAAGAACAGGAAACGAACTTAGCTGAAAACCCGAAGAACTCAAGTGCCGCTTGATGTGTGAATGTGGCTCTGGGACCTAAGTAGGCTACCCTCAGCGGTTTTTCTAAGGAAAGGCATGCGGATATTATCTCTCTGTATATGTGTATAAGTGCTTCGGGAGGAAACCCGTTTCCGAATTCCTCTTCGTTTATCTTGAGTATCTTTTCAAATATAGCCCTTTCTCTTTCGGGAACGTGAATTTCAAGCCCTTCTTTTAACTTTATCTCACCTATTTTCTTAGCTGCATCTGCCCTTTTGTTTAATAGCCTTAGTATCTCCCTGTCAATGCTGTCTATCTCTTCCCTGAGTTTTTGTATGTCCTCCATAGGTGTGAATATTTTAACCAGACCTCAAGGGGTGTTTGCTCCAAGATTAACGACCTAATACTCTTCTCTGTATATTTCCCTGATGTGTTCTGGCAGTTTGTCTATTGGGTACTCACCCTTAGATATCTTGTTCAAGTGCCACCACCACTTTTCAAGGGGTTGGCTCTCGTCGTCCTGTATATTAAAACCGTGCCA
>WFYI01000081.1 GCA_015490155.1 Aquificaceae bacterium
AGAGAATGAAAAATATCGGCATCTTTACGCTTGAGAAATCAATCTCCATAAGTTGGGGCAGTCCGTAAAAGGGAACGGAGACTGAAATCTCGTCGTTGAACCTTGCGGCTGCGTACATGGACAGCGTTCCGCCACAGCAAAAGCCTGTTATCCCCACCTTCTTCGGTTCTACCGAGTCTTGAGCCTTCAGGTATTCCACGCTCTTGAGTATTATTGAGTCCACCTCTTCCATTCTGTTGTTGAACATGTCCATCATCAGCTTTCCAGCGTCGTCGGGGTTGTCCGCGGTTTTTCCGTTGTAGAGGTCAGGTGCGAGGGCAACCAAGCCCGCGTTTGCAAGCATGTCGCATATCTCCTTTATATTGGAAAGGGGTGAGTTAAGCCCCCACCACTCGTGAAGAACTATAACTCCGGGAGCCTTGCCCGTGGGTTCTGACAGGTAGGCGTTTATTCCTTCAATACTTACCTCTTTTCCCATGCTTAAACCTCCCTGATTGGATTAACCGTTAATGATTATGATAGCATCTCTGTTGTTCTAAATTGGGAGACTTACGTAGCGCATGGAAAGGTTAACATATAAGAGAATAAGTTAAAATTTCTGCTTGGAGGAATAAGATGAGATTACAGGCTTTGGTTCGTTCTGATAACGGAATAGATGATGTAAAGAGTTTTCTTAAAGAGTTTTATCCTGAACTTTACTCTTTGCTTGAGAACTGGGAAGAGCTTGAGGTTAATCTCAAGGCTGATGAGGTTGGAGATGGCACTTACATAATTGAGCTTGAAGTTCCGGAGGCAGAGTTTGAAAAGACTCTCGGTATATTCCAGAGTGTTGAGGAAGCTATGGGAGCTTTTCTGACCACCGCTGAGGAGAGAGGTTGGGAAAGAGTTCCTGATAGGTATGCGGTCTACCATGCACACTTTGAGGGAGATGTCCTTATCGCCGGCATAAAGACTGAGGAAGGGATATCAAAGTACGACCAGATGGGACTCGAGAAGATGATGGAGAAGCTGGTTAGGTATCCCCGTATAGTTACTTACTCGAGTGACGTTCTAACCTACATAAAGGACTTATTTCCGGACATAGATAGCAGGGCTTATGTAATCGCAAGGGAAATTGCCAAGGCTGTGGGCAGCGCTCCTGAACTTGAAGAGATTGGTAAGATATACGGCGTGGATACCTCTACTCTGGAGGGAAAGATAGAGCTTATAGACAAGCTGGTTAATTCCCCCGTTAAGTTACCTTCCGGGGAGATAAACCTTAAACCTGTTTACTATCCCTTGGAGGTATGAGTTTACTCGTTTTTTTATTGCTTCTTGGCTTTGCGTGGAGCGGTGAGCTTTTAGCATTCCTAAAGAGCAAGCCGAAAGAACTCAAGGAGTTTAGGGCTTATAGAGAGTTTATTGCAAGTTTTGAGGATAGGCATGTTGGGTATGTGGAGGTGTCGCCGGGAATATATGCAAAGGAAGATTGCAATATTGAAGAGGGCTACGCTTCTTGGTACGGCGGAAGGTTTCACGGCAGGCTTACCTCATCGAGGGAGAAGTTTAATCTCTTTAAGTTCACCGCGGCTTCCAGAACTTTACCACTTCATACCTACGTTCTCGTTAAAAACATAGACAACGGTAAAGTTGTAGTGGTTAGGATAAACGACAGGGGACCCTATATAGACGGAAGGATAATAGACCTGTCCCGTGCCGCGGCACGAAAAATTGGTATGGAAAAAGACGGAATTAAGTACGTGCAGGTTATACCTCTAAAGTGCCTGAGCGCGGACTCGGTGCTAAAACTTAAAGAAGACATAATGGCAGACTTGCTGAACACATATTGAGATTATGAGACCTCTTGAGCTGTACTTGGAGGGTTTTACCGTATACAGGGAACCTGTAAGGTTAGATTTTAGACCTCTTAACTTCTTTGCAATTCAAGGAAGTACCGGAGCAGGTAAAACGAGCCTCGTTGACGCTATAACTTTTGCCCTCTACGGTAAGGTTCCCCGTTACGGGAACTCACAGGCTATCAGAAAGGTTCTGTCCAAAGGTAGTAGAAAGCTGAAGGTTTCCCTTGACTTCTCTGTGAACGGTAAAGAGTATAGGGTAGAGAGATTTTACTCTAGGTTTAAGAACAAAGAGGAGGTAATAGCGAGGGCTTACGAAGGGGATGTGAAGCTAAATTACAAAAGCAAAGAGATAGAGTCTTGGGTGGAAAAAGTTACGGGCATAGACTACAAGACCTTTACGAAGGTGATAATACTTCCCCAGGGAGAGTTCGATAGGTTTTTGAAACCTTCAACCCCCAAGGAAAGGAAAGACATACTGATAAAGCTCGTAAACCTTGAGGTTCTTGACAAGGTGAGGGAGCGAGCTTCCGAAGAATATAGAGCTTATGAGAGGGAGTATGAGATACTTAAGGAGAAACTTCAAGAACTATCCGAGTATACACCTGCCAAGGTAAAGGAGCTTAATTCAAGTATCGAGAAACTGAAAAAAGAGATAGTTGCACTTCGTACACGCAGAGAGAAACTTGAGGCGGATATGGGAGATGCACGAAAGAAGGAAGAGCTTTTAAAAAGGCAGAGCGAGCTTTCAAGAACTTTGGACGAACTAAAGGCAGAAGAAGGGAGGATAGAAGCTCTGAAGGAAAGGCTCGAATTTGCAAAAAGGGTTCTACCCTTTGTGGGTTTGATAGGAGAACTCGATAACCTTGATGAGGAGATAAGGAAAGACAAACAAAAACTTAATAAGTACAGAGGTGAGCTTTCCGCTCTTAAACAGGAGCTTGAAAATGCCCTTGAAGACTTTACTGAGCTTGAAAAAGAGCATAAAAATATTGAGAATTTAGAAAGAGAGCTTTTAAACCTACGTTTAAGAAAACAAGAGTTGGAGGGACTTCACAAAGAGGCTAAGAGGCTTAAATCTATGGAGCGGGATAGGGATAGATTGTCCCGAGAACTGGAAAAGCTTGAGGTTAAATACGAAGAGCTACAAGAAAGAATTAAAAAGGGAGAGTCTTTAATTGAGGATTTAAAAGATAGGCTCAAGGAGGTTCACGTAGATAACGACGAGTATAGGAAGTTGTTAGAAAAAAAGCAGAGACTTATACACCTTATAGATTTAGAGCGTAAGAAGGGCAAACTTGAGGAGAGTTTAAGGGAAAAACAAAGTAAGCTTGAGCTTTTGAGGAGTAAGATAGCCCGGCTCGAGGAGGAAAAGGAGCAGGAGGAAAACAAGCTTAGAGAAAAGGAGCTTTTATACCACTCTTACCTTATAAGGCAGAGCCTATCGGAGGGTGATGTATGTCCCGTGTGCGGTGGAACTTACAGGGGAAGCGATGAGGTCGGAGAGGTTGGTACTGAGGAGTTGAGGGAAGCCCACGAGAGGCTGGAGACTGTGAAGGAAAACTTGGCGGAACTGGAAAGAAAAGCATTAAAGCTCGAGGCTGAGGCTAACTCTCTACGCAGGGACATAAGCGATATGGAGGAAACCTTAGAGGGGCTGGAGGTTCTAAAATCCGAGGGTGTGGAGGAAAAGCTCGGGGCGATGGAGATAAAGATAAAGGAACAAGAAGGAATTAAAGCAAAACTCGAGAAGTACGAGAGCAAGTTAAAGGAGCTTGTTAACTCTAAAGAGAAAGTTCTGAGAAGCATGGAGGGGACGCGCACACACCTTGAGAACCTTTCATCTGAGATAGAAAGATTGAGGACTGCTCTCGGTGACTTGGACGATGAGAGTATATTAAGGGAACTGAAAAGTATCGAACGGGAAGTTGACAGGCTTGATAGAAAAATCAACGATGTAAAAAGTAGGTATGAGAAGTACAGGAAATATATAGAGGATGTAAAGGCGGAGATAATTGCGAGGGAAGCGGGTATAAAGGAGCTTGAGAGGGTTCTTTCCTCAAAGGAGAGTAGGAAAAGACAGATACTCGGCAAGCTTGCACCTCTTTACGATATGGCTCCGTCCTTGGAGGAGATTAAGGATAAAGCCATGACCGGGGAAGAAATAGACGCTCTGGAAAGAGAAATATCTACTTACAACGAGAAGGTATCCGGTACGGTAGCCCATCTACGGGAGATAGAAAAGGAGCTTAATGAGATGGTACACGTTCCTCCACTCGGGGAGCTTGAGGAGGAATACAACCGAATTGTAGAAAGGCTCGACAACCTATCTCAGGAGCTTGGAGGAAAGCAGAGAGAACTTACCGAAGTAAAGGAGAGAATTAAAGAGCGGGAGTTTATAGAGAAAAAACTACCGGAGGTAGAAAACTCCCTGCGAGTTTACGAAAGGCTCAAAGAAGACCTTAGAAGCGATAGATTTCAGAGTTTTGTCGCTAACATGCTTATGAAGGACATACTTGAACACGCCAGCTATTACCTTGAACGGTTCAGCGGTGTGTACAGCTTCGATATGGACGAAAAAGACAACCTGCTTATACTCGATAGGTCTCAAGGAGGTGTTGAGCGCACCGTTGAGTCTCTGAGCGGTGGAGAAACCTTCCTCGCAAGTCTCTCCTTAGCTCTCGGTGTGAGCGACGTTCTATCCTCCGATGCCCATCTTGAAAGTCTGTTTATAGACGAGGGGTTCGGTAGCCTTGACGAGGAAACGCGCGAAAGGGTGGGAGATATTCTCGAGGTTCTTAAACTTGAAATAAACAAAATGGTCGGCGTTATCACACACATACCGGAATTCGCAGAGAGGTTCTCTCAGAGAATTTACGTAAAGAAAAGCGCCGGCGTTTCAAAAGTAGAGGTTATTTACTAAAGGGTTTGTTGTAACCATATAGGTTTATGGGAACTCCAAGTTTACCTCAAATCTTGCAGTTAAGGTATATTGCGGGGG
>WFYI01000082.1 GCA_015490155.1 Aquificaceae bacterium
GGTGTACAGCCTTCATGCTTCTTTTCTATGTTTTCTAACCTTAAAAGGTACTTGTTTATCCATTCCTTGTAAGGCTTGGTGGCAGCGAGTTCCTCGAGTATCTCTTGGGTCTTTTTAACCTTTCCGCTCCCCAGCTCAACGCTTAGCGTGTCTCCGGGCCCCAGCCTCCCCTTTTCCACGACCCTTCTGTCGCCCAAGTCCACCATGCCCACTTCCGAACCAAGTATCAGAATTCCGTCCTCGGTCAGCACGTATCTTGCGGGTCTCAGTCCGTTTCTGTCTAAGTGCGCGCCTATGGTCTTACCGTCGGTAAAGGCTATGGCAGCTGGTCCGTCCCAAGGTTTCATGAGCAGGGACTCGAACTCAAAGAAAGCCTTTACCTCGTCGGAAAGCTCTGGAACGTGCTCCCAAGCGGGAGGGATAAGCATGTTTATGGCATGCTCGGGGGAAAATCCCGCAAGGCACAGAAGCTCAAACACCCTGTCCAAGGAAGCCGAGTCACTCTCTTCGTGCGATACGAGAGGTTTAATCTTGTCTATATCTCCGCCGAATATCTCATGCTCAAGCTCGTTCTGTATTACGGACATCCAGTTTCTATTGCCCTGTATCGTGTTTATCTCTCCGTTGTGGGCAGAGAGCCTGAGAGGTTGTGCGAGCATCCAATTGGGAAAGGTGTTGGTAGAGTATCTTTGGTGAAATAGGGCAAAGGAAGACTCGTAATCCGGGTCCTTTAAGTCCGGATAGAAGGTATCCAGCTGTGGTGCAACGAGCATACCTTTGTAAACCACCGTCCGTGAAGATAGTGAGGGTGCGTAAACCTTTTCCTCGAACTTGTTCTCTATCTCTTTACGGATTATATAGAGGGTAAGCTCTCTCTTGTCCTCATCAACACCTTCCATATCAAGGAGAGCCTGCCTTATACGGGGCATGACCCTCAGTGCGGATTCTCCGGCAGCGTCTCTGTTTATCGGAACGTCCCTCCAACCTACGACCCTTATTCCCCTCTTCTCAAAGATTAAGTCAATCTTATCCTCAAGCCCCTCCTCGTACAGGAAGAAAACACCTACGGCGAGATTGTCTATACTGGACACGGAGTAGCCAAGATTATCTATCTCTCTTTTGAAAAACTCTCTCGGTATCTCAGTTAAAACTCCTGCACCGTCTCCGGTTTTACCGTCGCCCCCGATTGCACCCCTGTGGGTTAGGTTCTTTACCGCCTCAACTCCCCATCTTACTATGTCGTGGCTTTTATTTCCGTGTATATCGCAAACAAAACCAACTCCGCAGGAGTCCTGTTCTCTAATATGCATACTCTACCACCTCGCCTGTAAAGTCAAAGTATATATAATATACAGTCTTTAAATATGTTCAAATCTCATAAATTTCATAAACTTTTAGCTGTATATTTAATGAATTATGGAACAGGAAATTTTAGAGGCTCTTAAGGAGGTTAGAGACCCGGAGATACCTCTTGACATAGTTAATCTCGGCTTGATATACGGTGTTTACGTAAAGGACGGGGTAGCGCACATAGATATGACCCTTACAGTTCAAGGTTGTCCGGCAAAGGGGTTCTTTGCACAGAACATAAGGGAACACCTGCTTAAAAAGTTCCCCCAGCTAAGGGACGTGGTGGTAGATTTTGTTTTTGAGCCACCTTGGACAAAGGATAAAATATCTGAGGAAGGCAAGGAGCTTCTGAGGAAACAGGGATGGCAGATATAAAGGACAATATAAAGGCTATAGCCGAGGCTATCACAAGGGAGTCCGTACTTATACATAGGGACGCGCTTATAGAGGGCTATAGGGACGTTCACAAGCTATCGAGGTTCGGTGTTGATAAGGTTCTGAAAAAGGCTGCCGAGTACGGTGGTAGGAAGGGAGCCAAGACACTTATAGAGAAGTACGGTGTTTCCACAGACAGGCTTGACGAGGCTTTGGAGCTTTTAACGATAATAGCGGAGTCCTCCAGAGTCATACAACTTTTCGATTTCAATATCGAAAGTAATGAGATATACGTAGAAGGCTCCATCTTTGTAGAAGCTATAGAGAGTAGTTCCAAGCCCGTATGTAGCCCTATGGAGGGTTTTTTTAAGGGGTTTTTAAGTGAGATACTTGACAGAAACTTTACGGTAGAAGAGGTAACCTGCCAGTCACAAGGCTACAACAGGTGTGTTTTTAGGATAAAGAAAAAGTAATGCACCTCCTTGTAACCGGTACGGATACGGGTGTAGGGAAAACTTTTATAACTTACAATCTTGCATTTGCGTTAAAGAGAAAAGGGGTCAGGGTGGCGTGCTATAAGCCCGTGGAAACGGGTGTCGAAGAGTTACCTCAAGACGGTGTACTTCTTTCTAAAGCTACGGGTCAGCCGCTTCATGAGGTAGTCCCTTTAACCTTTAAGCTACCGTTAGCCCCGTACTCTGCAACCCTTGAAGAAGGCTCGGAGGTAAACTTAGAGTTTCTTAAAAATGGCTTTTACGAGCTTGTGCAGAGGTACGATGTCGTACTCGTTGAAGGTGCAGGAGGCTTGAGTGTTCCTCTGCTAAAGGATTACGACTACTCGGACCTTGCAAAGGACTGGGGACTTGAGCTGTTAATAGTTGCAAGGGCGACTCTGGGTACGATAAACCACACCTACCTGACTTACACTTATGCGGTGAGCAAGGGCTTGAAGGTAAAGGGTGTAGTGATGAACGGCTTTAAAGGTGAAGACATATCGGAGAGGACTAATCCGAAGGTAGTTTACGAGCGCACAGGAGTTGAACCTTTAAAAATCCCTTACATACAAGGCATGGAGCTTGAGGGTAAATACTTGGATAAACTTTCCTCACTTGTCGGGCTTTAAACCTGTGTAAAAGGCGGTTCTTTCGACCAGCTCCTTGAAGTACGGTGCCGCTACAGTCCCCCCGTAAGCGTTCTTACCTTTGGGTTCGTCTACGACTACCGCCGCAACAAACTTGGGCCTTTTAGCGGGAAAGAAGCCTATAAAGTAAGCGACTACCTTCTCCCTTGAGTACCTGCCCAACTTAAAATCGAACTTTTGGGAAGTACCAGTCTTACCCGCTATAGTAAAAAACTTAGACCTTGCTCTCTTTCCCGTTCCCTTCTCAACGACCTCTGTTAAAGCTTTCCTTATCCACCGTAGGGTTTTCCCGGATAGGACATTTTTCCTTACGACCTCTACGCCTTTTAGTTTTTCTTTGTTTTCCTCCACAAAAACTACCTTTTTGAGGATTCTCGGCTTAATTACATAACCGGTAGCCATAGCCCCGAAGGAAGCCGTTATGTGCAGCGTATTAAAGGCTATTCCCTGCCCTATGGAAGAATACAGGATATTTGCCGGGTATGTAAAATCCGGTATTTGGGGCTTTGCTTCTCCGGGCAGGACACCGAAGGTTTTATCGAGGTGAAACTTCGAGATAAGCTCCTCTACCTCCGCCTTGGAGAGCCTTTTGGCAACCTCTATGGTTCCTACGTTAGAAGACTTGATTATCACTTCCTTGAGAGATAACCTACCCAACCGTGCGTAGTCCCTTACCCACCGTCCGTAAACCTTAATTCTCCCCTTTCCGGTGTTTATCCTCGTCCACGGTGCAACTTTACCCTTTTCAAAGGCGTAGGCCACGAAAAAGGGTTTCATAACCGAACCGGGCTCAAAGAGGTCTGTTGCGACGTAGTTTCTCCTATGCTCTGCCGGGTAGTTACTAAAATTGTTAGGGTCGTAGTAGGGGTAGGTTGCCAACCCAAGAATATCGCCTGTATTCAGGTCTATAAGAACCATAGATACCTTTTTGGGCTTCCACTTCCTTACTATCTTGTCTCTTATGTCTTCAAGTATGCTCTGTATACCTATGTCGAGGGTGATTTCCACGTCACGGGCACTTTTCACCCCCTCACTTTTTAGAGGTCTTAGAGATATAATTCCCAAGTTCTTACTCTTGTACACGAGTACTTTAGAGACACCACCGCCGAGAAATTCATCAAATTTATACTCGAGCCCCTCCAGTCCCTTACCATCATCACCGGTAAACCCTATTAGGTTCGATGCAAGGCTTTTGTAAGAATAAAGCCTGCTATAACCCTCCTGAATACCCACGAACTCACTGTTGCTAGTTTCCTTTATTATCCGTCTTATGTCCTCTTTAAGAGACTTATCTACCCTTTTTACGAGGAGTACATACCCTTTGCCTGACATCTTCCTTTTCAGTGAGCTTTTTGATACACCCAATAATCCGGAAAGCTTTTTGATAAAAACCTCTTTGTTCCTAACCCTTTCCACAGGCTTAGCAAATACGGACACGGTGGGTATGCTTAGAGCTAACTCCCTACCTCCGCTGTCCTTTATACTGCCTCTGTACTCAAATACATCTATTTCATCAACACGGGGGAATTTCTCCTTTAGGGCTTTTATTAAACCCCTTTCGGGAAAGGTTTGGTACTTAAGAATTGCGAGTATGGGAATTGAAAATAGAAGTAGGAAGGAGAGGAGAATAAATAAACTCCTACTCCTGAGTTTTCTTTCTTTTTTGGTCTCCAAGCCTACTGATATCTACTTGTACTTGGGTTAAGTATGTCCGGGTAGCTGAACTCCATCTCGTAATCAAAGAGCTGTTTTCTTATTTTCTTCAGGTCGGATTTGTTTGGCTGGAAGGGATAGCTCTTTATATCGCTCACAGAGCTGTCGCCAAAGGGTCTGTTGCAGGCAACTTCCGTTGTCTTACCCCTACATCCTGCAGTCATAAAGGGTTTGCCGGTGGCAAAGATTTCCTCAAATACCTCTTTGGACACTCCCCAGTCTATAACCTGCCCCTTTTCGTTGAACTTCATGTCCTCGTACCTCGATAGCCCGTTGTCTATTAGATACCTTGCCATCTGAACCCTTCTGTACTGGGGTGCGGGACAGGGTTCCTCCTTTTCCATGAGTGAGCCTTCTTCGGGCCAGAAGGAGAATAAATGTGTCCTTGCTCCCAAATCCCTGACCCTCTGTATGGTTTCTATCATCTCCTGTTCTGTTTCCCCGAGACCCACTATGAGATGACAGCCCGCGTACCCATCTCCCATAACCTCGGCGCACCACTCGAGAACCTTCCAGTAGGTATCCCACCTGTGAGGGCTGTTCATAGGCTTACCTCTGGTCTTATCAAAAATCTCGGGCGTTGCCGCATCAAGAGCCACGGTAAGTGTATCCGCACCGAGTCTCTTGTAGTCTTCTATATCTTCGTATGTCTGTCCGGTGGCGTTCATGAGTATGGATACGAAGAGCTGGTCTCCCAGCTCAGATATTATTCTCTCCATAACGTACTTGGTATCCCTTATAGAACGGGGATGGGTTATCTGGGATATGCAAAGTCTCTCCGCGTGTCCTACCTGTTTAGTTCTATCTATTATGTCTTCCAGCTTCACCGTAGGCCATTCAACTCTTATGAAGTTCTTTCTTGAGTAGTCCATCTCTCTTGCCTTTTGGAGTCCGCAGTAGGCACACGTAGCATGACAGCCAGAGGGGTATGTGAGCAGAGTATTTATACAACTGAGCTTGGTGTTCCTGTAGAACTGTCCGGGGATTAATCCCAGGGTCATCGCCGCAGCCCAGCTAATTTGAAGATACTCTGGACTTTCCTTTTGCTCCGTTAATCTATCAAGAATTACTTTGTCCATACACTTACCCTCCTTAGGTTCTAACTCAAATTATCTTACATAACACCCGTTCATGCAACCGGATTTACATCTAAATATTTATATTTCTGATAGAATTTAAATACTTTTTTCAGGAGGGCTTTTTGATGGGATACGAGGCTCAGAACGTTTTTCTCTGGGAAGAGGGCGTAAAAACTCCCCAGTCCGGAGAGTTTATAAAACTGAAAGACGGAAAAATAGAAGTTCCTGACAGACCCATAATACCCTTTATTGAAGGAGACGGAATAGGACCTGAAATAACCCCAGCGATGATTTTGGTAGTAAACAAGGCGGTGGAGAAAACCTACGGAGGCTCTAAGGAGATTCAATGGGTTGAGGTTTTGGCAGGAGATAAGGCCGAAGAGAATACCGGTGAAAGGCTTCCCCAAGAGACCCTTGACTTTTTGAAGGAGGCGGTGGTAGGTATAAAGGGACCCCTCGGGACGCCCGTAGGTAAGGGCGCACGCTCCATAAACTCCGCCCTCAGGCGTGCCTTTGACTTTTACTCCGCTGTGAGACCCGTCCAATGGATGGGACAGGCTACACCTATACCTAATCCCGGAAGGGTAGATGTGGTAGTGTTCAGGGAGAACACCGACGACGTTTATATGGGTATAGAGTTCTTCTCCGGAACCGATGAGGCTAAGAAGGTAAGGGACTTTCTCCTGGGAGAGATGGGTGTAAAAGAGTCCGCTCTGCCCGAGGACGTGGGCATAACGGTCAAGCCCATGAGCGAGTTCAAAACTAAGAGGCACGTGAGGAAGGCTTTAAGATACGCCTTGGAGAGCGGAAGAAAGACGGTTGCAGTTATAGGCAAAGGCAACATAATGAAGGCTACCGAAGGAGCCTTTATAAATTGGGCTTTTGAGGTGGCACAGGAGCCGGAGTTCAAAGACAAGGTAATCACAGACCCAGAAGCCGAGCCCGGAGACGGTCAGGTGAAGCTGGTTAAGGTAATCACCGACCAGATGCTCATGCAGCTCGTTCTGAGACCCGAAGCCTACGACGTGATAATAGCTCAGAACCTTAACGGGGATTACGTATCCGACCTTGCCGCTTCCCTCATAGGCGGTCCCGGATTCGTTCCCAGCGGAAACATAGGCGGGGGATACGCCCTCTTTGAAAGCACCCACGGAACCGCTTACGACATAGCCGGTCAGGGGATAGCTAACCCTCTCTCCATTACGCTCTCGGGAGCCATGATGCTGGAATACTTAGGCTGGAAAGAGTCCGCCGAGAAAATCTACGACGCCGTAAAAAGTAGCTTTGAGGACAGAGTGGGAACGCCCGACATAGTCGCCGGCTTCAAGAGGCAGGGAATAGAAGCCAGGCAGCTCTCCACGATGGAATACGCCCAAGAGATAGCTCAGAGGATAAATTAAATAAGTGGTGCTAACAGAGGAGAAGAAACGGCTTTCTAAGGAAGAGAGGAGGAGACTCCTTAAGCTCCTTACCTACGAGAAGGTTAAGGGCAAGCCCATATACTACAGGGGATATAAGGAGGTTCTCAAGGGTAAGCTTCCTCCGGAGGCGGTGATGGGAAGTAGCGAACTGCATGCGGTTTTATTAATTCTTATTTCTGCCTTTTTGAAGATTAACGTGGGCAAAGACTACGTTGTAGCGGGCGGAGAACTCGGTTTCTTTACGGCTCCCAACAGCTTTAGAAATCTGGATATAGCCATTTACAGGAAGGAAGATATGCTAAAGCCTGAAACCAAATACTCCAGAAAATCGCCTTTGGTAGTGATAGAGATAGATACCAAAGCAGACCTTTCCAATTACGGAAACTTTGAGGGATACATGTATGAAAAAACTCAGGAGCTTTTAGACGCGGGTGTTCAAAAGGTCATTTGGTTCATAAC
>WFYI01000083.1 GCA_015490155.1 Aquificaceae bacterium
GGTGGGTATCTATCTCCACGTCCACCAGAACCGGCTTAGCACCTAAGTAGTTAACAACCTCGGCAGTTGCCACAAAGGTGGTCGTAGGCACGATAACCTCATCTCCTTCCTTTACACCTACAACTACCAAAGACAGATGCAGAGCGGCGGTACAAGAGTTGACGGCTACGGCGTGCCTGCTACCTACGTAATTCTTAAATCTATTCTCAAACTCCAAGGTCTTTTCCCCCATAGTCAGCCAGCCCTTTTTCAAACATTCCACCACGCCGTTTATTTCCTCCTCAGTTATGTAGGGTCTGTGGAAGGGTATCTTCATATCGGCACCCTGCAACCTATTATCTCGTCTTTGTTTTTCTTCAGAAAGCTGTAAATCCTCTCCATTTCCCTATCTCCCACCTTCTCATGTGTGGGCAGATTGACTATGTGCCCTGAAGCGAACTCCGCTATAGGGTTTTCTCCGTAGCTGTAGCCCCACAGCTCAAAGTTCTTTTGCACCGGGTGTATGGGTGACAGGAACCAGTCTCCGAGTTCTACTTTTTCTTTCTCCGCCAAGTGAAAGAACTTCTTTCTATCCTTTACCAGAAGGGGGAATCTCAGGTATGTATGCTCAGCGTAATCCGGCTCGTAGGGCGGTTCAAGACCAAACTCGGTAAGCATCTTTTTATAATGGTTAGCGACCCTCTTCCTATGACGAATTATCAGGTCTATCCTATACTTACCATTTACCTTTTGGAAGTATTCCAACCCCTTTTTGGCCTGCGTCTGTGTAAACCCTTTTAAGAAATCCTCCGGCATTACCGGTCTCTCAAGCTCGTAGCCCTGAGATGAGCCGACGATTATATTCTTTTGACTTAAAAATCTGTAGGTCTTTAAGGCGAGCCAGTAGGTATCGGAGGAGACTACCTTCTCGCGAATACTCAATAGAGCCTTCAACATAAGCTCCTCTCTCTTTGATGGCTTTACCGCTCGTCTTTCCAGCTCTTTTAACCTTTGAGCAACCTCGGTATCCTTGGCAACGGCTATCCCTCCCAGCCCTGTAGAAAATGGCTTGTTCCATTGTGTAGAAAAGAAGGCTGCATCCGCAACCGTTCCATTCTTGCACCCTTTGTAAGTTCCACCAAGGCCGTGAGCGCAGTCCTCAACCACCCACAACCCGTGTTTATCTGCCACCTCTCTAATCTTGTCTAAATCTGAGGACAATCCAAATGTGTTTTGAGCTAAGATAACCTTAGTTTTCGGAGTTATTTTCTCCTCTATCTTCTCAACGTCCATGTTAAAGGTCTGGGGATTTACGTCCACATAAACGGGCTTTGCACCCAAATATATGAGTGCGTTAGGAACCACAACGCAGGTAAAGGCTGGCAGGATTACCTCGTTACCTTTACCTATCCCCAAAGCTTTGAGAATTGCGTAGAGAGCTACCCTTCCTTTCCAGAAAAGAGAAATACTCTCTACGTTCAGATATTTTTCTAAAATCCTCCTGTAAGCGCGTATACAGCTCATTAAATACTCTGTATATAAACCTTTGATACCTCTCCTTTATGAAGCTCTATACTACCTACGGCTTTGGCTCCCATCTTCTCGTAGAAGCGCTGTGCGGCTTTTAAACTTTCCCCTGCCACTATTTTGAAGGAGTCAACCCCAAGAGCCTTAAACTGTTTGCACAGTTCCTTATAGAGAACTTGAGAAATACCTCGTCCTCTCATCTCTTGAGCTACTGCGATACTCAGAAGTTCGGCCGTCGGTAAACCTTCAAGGTCGCTTGACACGTACCTGTTAGTTTCTAAAAATCTCTTTATACGCTCCAAGCTCAAAAGCTTAGGTATAACCTTAATTAATTTGAACTTACACAAAGCCAACATACTTTTTTTAAGTCCTTTGACACCTTTAGCTCCTGCCACAAAACCCTTTACACTGCTTTCCTCTTCAATGTACACTACAAGAACGGCTTCATCTGATAGAGAGACAGCTTTATACAGACAATAAAGGAAATCCTCCCCAAGTTTGCTCAAAAAACCCTTATTTATATATTTCTTATGCAACTGTGCGACTTGTCGGAGTATATCTTCTTGGTTTGGGTTAACCAACAGCACGGTTGTATATCTCTATATACTTCTCAATCACTCTTTTAACGTCGTACTCTTTTACTGCGATCTCCCTTGAGCATGCTCCCATTTTTTCTCTTAGCGCTCTATCCTCTATCAAGGTGCTCAGTTTGTTTGCTATAAGACCTGTATTTCTTACGTCAACAAGATACCCGTTTTGACCGTCTTCAACCACCTCCTTGCACCCTACCGTATCGGAAACCACCAACGGAAGTCCAAGGGAGAGAGCCTCTATACCGGTTCTGGGGAGTCCCTCTCTGTAAGAGAGAAGCACGAATATGTCAGAGTTGGACATTAGTTTTCTAAGCTCTTCGGGATTAAGCCACTCTATATGTTTTATAACACCTTTTTCTTTAAAGCTATCCAAATATTTAGTATCTATTGAGTAAGGATTGCCTTCATCTGGACTTCCTACCACCGTAAATTCAACTTTATCTCCATAAACCTTTTTGAGTTTGGAAGCCACCTCTAAAAACTCATTAATTCCCTTATGCTTCAGTAGTCTCCCTACGGTTATTACTCTGACAACCCCATTGTTTTTGCTTCTCTTTTCGGGCTTCCATAAGTCTGTATCTATACCAGAACCTCTTATGACGGTAGCTCTTTCCTTGTCCACCAACCCTATTTTCAAAAAGTAGTTGTAATCGTCCCGGTTTTGGAATACGACAAAGTTCGCTCTCTTTAGGGTGAGTCTGTACATACTGAGTATCATCTTGCGCACAAGTCGCGCCTTGAAGGAGTCCTCTATAAAGAAAGAACCAAGTCCGGTTATTGTATTCACGATGAAAGGAACCTTTGCAAGCCTTCCGGCCAACACACCGTATATGTTTGGCTTTGCCGTAAAGGTGTGAAGTATATCTGGTTTTATTCTTTTCAAAACCTTCGCCATTTCCAAGACGCTCCTAATTTCCTTGAAAGGGTTAAGAGACTTTCTGTCTATGGGATAGTTAACAACCTTAATTCCCTCTTCCTCAAGTTGGCGACAATAATTCCCCTTCGGAACAACCGCATAGACTTGCCAACCCTTTTCCGATAGAGCCTTCATTATCGGCAGTCTGAACAGGTAGAGATTTATGTCTATGTGGGACAGGAAAGCTATACTTCTTTCTGTATCCACCTCTTATACCACAACCAAAGGGAGTAAAGATTCCATACAAAATGGGGACTTACGTTTCCATCTGACTCAAGAAAGCCATTAACAAACCTGCGATACACTTTGTAGTTTAAATCCATGGAATCCGTAAAGAGCCTGTCCCCAAGCATATCTAAGAGGTACTCCCTCAATGCTCCTCTTAACCACTTTTCTACGGGAATACCAAACCCCTGTTTGGGTCTGTCCACAATCTCACGGGGGACGTATTTGTATAATACCTCCCTGAGCAAGTATTTACCTTTTCCGTCTTTTACCTTCAAAGAGCCAGGAAGGCTCAAGCCGAAGGATATTAGGTTCTGGTCTAAGAAAGGCTCCCTTGCTTCCAGAGCTATGCTCATAGAGGCTCTATCAACCTTAACGAGTATGTCATCAGGTAGGTAGGTCTTGATGTCTATCGCTCCCAGCAGGGAGATAAGTTTGTTCTCTGGAACACTACCGTGGAAAGTGTGATAATCAGCTATATCTTCTAAGTTTATATTAACTAACTTAATTATTTCCTTATCAGATACGAACTGCCCGGCCTTTACGAAGAACTCTATTTCATCTTTTGCATCAAAGACGTTTATAAACTTGTGAACTTTGGTCTTCAGATTCTTGTACCTACTTTTCAAATATGGAACTCTGCTCACGAGTTCCGCAAACCTTTCCCTTCCCAAAAGCTCAACCGTTCCCTTAATAGCTCTCCTCAAAAGTGGGTGTATTACCTTGAGCTTGCCGAACACGTTTTGGGTAATCATGTATTTGACGTATCCCCCGAATATTTCATCTCCACCATCACCAGATAAAACAACCTTAACGCTCTGCCTTGCGAGCTGAGATACCAAGTAAGTGGGTATTCCGGAACTGTCTCCGAAAGGTTCATCGTATATGTAGGAGAGCTTTGGAACTATTTCAAACAGCTCCTTTTCCGTGCAGTAGAGTTCATGATGTTCAGTTCCTATGTGCTTGGCAATCAGCTTCGCCCACTTGGCTTCATCATACTCTTTGTCTTCAAAGCCTATGGTAAAGGTTTTTATTGGCTTTGAGGATTCTGATTGGACAATTGCACTCACTAAGCTTGAGTCTATGCCTCCACTCAGGAATACTCCTACAGGAACGTCGGAGACCATTCTCAGCTTAAAACTCTCTTTCAGCCTCTCCTCGAGCTCTTCAACTGAATGCTCTTCTTTATCCGTATTTAAGTACTCGTAAACGTCCCAGTACTTCTCCTCCTTTATTTCTCCAGAAGAGCTTACAGTAAGGAAGTGTCCGGGCTTGACCTTCTTCACGTGGCTAAATATGGACTTAGAAGCCGTTATGTATCCGTATTGGAGAAGCTGAGCCACAGCTTTGCGGTCTATATCTAAAGCAAAATCCTCGTATTCAAAGAAAGCCTTTAGCTCCGAAGCGAACATGAATACACCGTTTTTGTAATACCAGAATAAAGGCTTTACCCCTACCCTATCTCTGCACAAAAGTAGCTCCTTTCTTTCTTTGTTCCACAAGGCGAAGGCGAACATACCGCGAAATCTATGAACTGCTTCCTTTCCCCACTTATGAAAAGCCTTAAGCACAACTTCTGTATCCGTGTTTGAATCAAAGGTGTATCCACACGCCTCAAGCTCCTTCTTTATATCTCTGTAATTGTAAACCTCCCCGTTGTAAGTTATCACTAAGCTCTCAAACTCCATAGGCTGTTTCCCTTTTTCAGAAAGATCAAGTATAGACAACCTCCTGTGTCCCAACGCAACGCCGGCTTTGGAATCTACAAATGTACCTGCATCATCGGGACCTCCGTGGGAGAGAGTATCTCGCATCTGGATTATACGACTGTTAATCCCACTCCCTTTGCTGGTAAATTCCCATATACCAACTATCCTACACATTTATACTTTACTTAGGGCAAAGCTTCTAACGCTCTTTCTGGTTTCAGTAGATATAAAAGCAATTATGATTAATATTCCAGGGATAACCTGAGAAAAAGCTCTTATGTACAAACCGCTGTTGTAGGAAGCTACGGCTCCAAGTGTAAAGAACCATATTATTGTATATACAAAAGCTACTCCAAAAGCAGGATTATCCCAAAACGCCTGAATAGAGTTTAAAACACGTCTAAA
>WFYI01000084.1 GCA_015490155.1 Aquificaceae bacterium
ATAATGGAGTCCGAGGGTATAAGGGTGGAAGACTTTGACGCCTTTGCGGTTTCAAGGGGCGTGGGCTACCTGACCTCGGTGAGGATAGGAGTTACCTTTATGAAAACCCTCGCCTACCTACACAAAAAACCTATACTCTCTTACGAAAACCTCTACATACTCGGTTCGTACACGGAGGTGGCCTACCCGAGAATTCCCTTTCTAAAGGTAAGCAGAAACGTATTTTACAGGGTCTTTGAAACCGGAGCTGTTAGTGAGATAAAACTCCTCGGGAAAGGTGAAAAGCTCTCGGGCAGGTGTATAACCCTAAAGCAGTTTGCGGAGTTTTCCCCAACGGAGGAGGTTTTTACCTACCAAATATTTCCCTTCTCCGCCTACGGGGGAATATGGGCTTGGGAGAAACTCAGGGAAAATCCGGAGGGAGAAAACCTGTTCTTATTGGAGCCTGTGTATCTGAAACCTCCGGTTTAAACGATAAGCCTCTGCACGCGCTCTCCGACGTTGCACATTATCTCGTAGGGTATTGTTCCCGCCAATTTTGAAAGCTCCACGAAGCTCTGTCCCTCACCCACTAAGTAAACGTAGTCCCCGACGCTTGCCTCCGTGTCCGAGAGGTCAATCACGCTCATGTCCATTGTCACGCTCCCGAGAATTTTGAGTCTTTTGCCCCCGTAGAACATGTACCCTTTGTTGGATAGAGACTTCATCAGCCCGTCCGCGTAGCCGAAGGCAACTATACCTATCCTCATCTCCTTGGGGGTTATGTAGGTTTTTCCGTAGGATATGGGGTAGCCCTCGGGAACGCTCTTTACGGAGATTAGGCGAGCTTTCAAAGACACCGCCGGCTCAAGCTCTATCGGGTAATCCCTTAACGGCTTTTCGCCGTAAATCGCAAGTCCTACCCTGATGTGAGTTGTAAAGGGAACTTTGTAAATCATACCTGCGGAGCTTTCCATGTGAACCTTGACGTTGGAGTAATGGCTGACGAAACTGCGGAACTTCTCTACCTGCCGCAAGGAAAACTCCCTGTCCGTGGGTGTGGAAAAGTGGCTCATCACTCCCTCTATGCGGGGGTCTTTTATCACCTCCTTTAGAAATCCCAGCCTGCCCATTCCCGTGTCGTACTTTACATGGAACTTTATGTCCAGCCCTTTTATTGCCTCAAGGTGTTTAAAGTCCGATATCACCGGCGTAAGCCGGTAGTTTTTTAAAAAAGAAACTTCCTCTTTTAAAACCCCTCCCAGAACGAGTATGTCCTTTTGAACCCCTGCCTGTCTTAGGGTCGCTCCCTCCTCAACGCAGGCTACCGCAAAGGAGTCCACCTCCGGTAAGGGTTCAAGGAGCTTTGCGAGGTTCACAGCTCCCATGCCGTAGGCGTTGGATTTTATAACCGCTACGAGCTTTTTACCGCTGAACTCGTGCAGTTTTTTAACATTTCTTACAATTCTGTCTTTGTGTATCAGGAGTTTTGCTCTGGACATCTGAGATATTCTATCACCTATATCAGGGAAGGCTTAAAACCGTATGTGCTATACTTATGTGCATGAGTAACATGGTAATACGAGGGAAGGTTTGGAAGTTCGGCGATAACGTGGATACAGACCAGATAATACCCGCAAGGTATTTAAATACATCAGACCCCTACGAACTCGCTAAGCACGTAATGGAGGACTCGGAGCATACCAACTTTGCCCAGGAGCATCAGGAAGGGGACATAATCGTCGCCGGTAAGAACTTCGGTTCCGGCTCCTCCAGAGAACATGCCCCCATATCCATAAAGTACGCAGGTGTTCCCGTGGTCATAGCAAAGACCTTTGCGAGAATTTTCTTCAGAAACGCTATAAACATAGGACTTCCCATAGTTGAGGCACCGGACGCCGTTGACGAGATTGAACACGGAGACGAGGTAGAGGTTGACCTTGAGAAGGGAACCATAAAGAACCTCAGAACCGGAAAAGAGTACTCCGCCACCAAGTTCCCCAAAGAGCTTCAGGACATACTGAAAGCCGGCGGTCTTATGGAATACGCAAAGAGCAAGCTCAAGTAGTCTTTACACGAAGAAATCCACCTTGAAAAGGCTTCCTACATCGGCGTTTTCCTTCAGGTAAACACCTACATCCCTTATTACTCCCTTACCACCCAAGGGAAAGTTTGTTCCTGCACTTCCGGTGTACAAGGCTCCTATACCCAGCTCCTTCAGACTCTTAACCTCGTCCCTAAGGGGTGTCTTGAGCCAAACCTTGAGACTCTCAAGGGTGGAATCCCCTTCGTCTATCCAGCCGTTCCCGTCCGTATCAAGTTCTTTCAGCTCCCCAAAGGCGTCTCCGCTCTTTACCCCTATAAGCTCTCTGCCGTCGTTTGCAAGGTTATCGTTGTTCTCATCAAAGAAGATGAAGCCTTTACCCTCTGCGAGCTTAGGGATTTTCTCCTCCTTTCCGTCAAAGTTAAGGTCAAAGCTAAACTCGCTGTCCGAAAGTATATCGGGGCTTCCGTTCAGGTTTATAATTAGCGGGTCAATAATCGCCAAGCTCCCCGCACGAACCGACTGAGAGCTAATCTCAACCTCTACATTCGTTAGAACCAGCTCAAGGGAGAAATTTACCTCCCTCCCGTCCGATGTTCTGAGCTTTCCGTAGGCGTACACGTTAAGGGTTTCGGTCTCAACGTCAATCTGAGTTCTCTTATACTCCATAGCAAACTCAGGCTCCGACAAGTCGGGAGTGCCTTGAGGGGTTATGTCTTTAAGAGATAGAAGCTTTATTTCCCTTCCCGTTAGTATCTCAAGAAGCCTTTTGAGGATAAGCTACTTCAGTTCGGCTTCCGAACCGGCGTTGAGGTTTACCTCTCCCAAGCCTTTAACCGTAGCCGATACCTGAAAACCCTCATTATCAGCTTTATTCTTTGGGAGAACTTTCAAGCTCTCAAGGGAGACTTTAAACCCACTGCTTGACCGTTCAAGTTGTAGCTCAACGGAGGAGGATTCTACCCTCATAAAAACATCTATCGGAACTTACCCATGTACTTTTTAAACTCTTCTTCCGGAAGAGGTTTGCTGAACATATACCCCTGAAGGGCATCGCAGCCCACACTTTTTAGATAAGCAAGCTGGAACTCAGCCTCTACGCCCTCCGCTACGGTTATTATTCCGAGTGAGTGGGCAAGCTCTACCGCAAACTTAACGATGGTTCTATCAACCCGACTTAGCTCCATGGAAGATATGAACTGCCTGTCTATCTTTATGCCGTCTAAAGGAAAGTTCTTTATGTAAAGAAGAGAGGAATACCCCGTTCCGAAATCATCAACAAATATCTTCATCCCCATGTCCCTAACACTGTGAAGTACCTCTAAGGCATCATCGTAATTGCCTATTATGGTGTTTTCCGTGACCTCTAAGGCTACCAGCTCTGGATTTACACCACAATTCCGTACGGCAGAGCCGAGAAAACCAACGATATCTTTGGAAGAAAGTTGCTTGGGAGATATGTTCACGTGGACACCTATATCCCACTCCTTGGCTTTTTGACACGCCCGCTCAAATACCC
>WFYI01000085.1 GCA_015490155.1 Aquificaceae bacterium
GAGGGGGCTATTATGTAGTAGGCAGGTATTGCGTACTTCACGTTGGGTAACGAGACCTCCATCACCTCCGCACCCGCCTTCTCGAGCTCACTTACAAAGCTATCGAATGCTTCTTTTACTCCGGGTTGTATGTCAAACTCAAAAAACTCCTTGGGAAGACCTATCTTTAAACCCATAACCCCCTCGCCCTCGGAAAGCTCCTTACTGTACTCCGGAACGGGGACATCTCTTGATGTGGAGTCCTTTGGGTCATAACCGCTGATTACCTCCAACAGTAGGGCTATATCCTCCGTTCTCCTACCGAACGCCCCAATCTGGTCTAAGGAAGAGGCGAAGGCTACGAGTCCGTACCTTGACACCCTACCGTAGGTAGGTTTTATACCTATAACACCGCAGAAGCTCGCGGGCTGTCTTATGGAGCCTCCGGTATCGGAACCGAGGGAGACGGGAGCTGACATACAGGCTACTGTAGCCGCAGAACCGCCGGAGGAACCTCCCGGCACCCTTTCCAAGTCCCACGGATTCTTTGTGGGAAAGAAAGCAGAATGCTCCGTAGAGGAACCCATGGCAAACTCATCCATGTTCGTCTTACCCAAAAACAGGGCGTTTTCCTCTTTAAGTTTCCTTACCACGGTTGCATCGTAAGGGGCTACGAAGTTTTCAAGGATTTTGGAAGCGCATGTATTCCTCTCCCCTTCTACGAGGATATTGTCTTTTATGGCAACCGGAAGTCCCCAGAGCTTGCCCTTTCGTTCAGAACGGGTTTCTAACCTCTTTGCTTCCTCAAAGGCTTTTTCGTATAGGGGCGTTATGTAAGCTCTGACTTTCTCCTCGCTCTGGTTAAATCTCTCGTAAAAGCTCTCAATTATCTCAGAGGGCTTAACCTCTCCTTTGTTCAAGAGGTCTCTAAGTTCTGCTAAGCTTTTCTTCCAAAGCATAAAAAGATTTTACCTCAAGCTTCCCCCAAATCCTCTCTATCTATCTCTATGTTTTCCGTGATTATGGGTTCAAATCCGTAAGAGGACATGTAGGTTCCCGTTTCTCTTTCAACCTCCTCCGCACACTTCGCACAGTACCTCGTCCAAGGTATAGCCCTGAGCCTCTCGATGGGGATTTCTACACCGCAGTTTTCGCATATACCGTATGCACCGCTTTCAAGCTTTTTTAATGCAAGGTCTATCTCCTTGAGCAGGTTAATCTCGATGTGCGAAAGGTTATCGAGAAGCTCCTCGGTGTAGGTTAGCTGTCCTATGTCCTCCCAGTCCCTCGGCTCTTTGCTTTCTTCTTCAATCCTCTGCTGGGTTTCCTCTTTCTCCAAGTATCTTTCCAGTATCTTTTTCTTCTCACTTAAAAGTTTCTCTTTACACTCCTGCAAGAGCTTTTTTTCCATCTCTTCCTCCTTATTTCTGTTTGAAAGTATAATAATATAAGCCTTTAAATTTCTGCGTGATGTGGAAAAAACTAATAGCGTTTTTATTCTTCGCAAGTTTCCTACTAACTATCTCTGTAGGCGTTTTCCTTTTGCTCCTGTATAGAGAATTACCGGATGTAAGACTACTAAAGATGTGGAGACCGCCCGAGGCGTCTATAGTTTACGATTACAGGGGTAGGTTCTACGGAGACATAGGCGTTCAAAGAAGGTATTACGTTCCTCTTGAGGAGATACCCGAACACGTCGTTAACGCTTTTATATCCGCAGAGGATAAGAATTTTTACTCTCATAGAGGTATAGACTTCCCATCAGTTGTAAGGGCGATGGTCAAGAACATAAAGCACAGAAGGATAGTTGAGGGTGCAAGTACTATAACACAGCAGTTGGCAAGAAACCTATTTCTAACGAGGAAGAGAACTTTTAAAAGAAAGCTAAAGGAGGCTCTGCTCGCAATAAAGATAGAAAGGGAGCTATCGAAAAAGGAGATACTCGAGCTTTACCTTAACCAGATTTACTTGGGCAACGGGGCGTACGGTGTAGAGGCTGCGTCAAAGGTTTACTTTGACAAACACGTAAAGGAGCTTTCCTTGGAGGAGGCTGCACTACTCGCAGGCTTACCGAAGGCTCCCTCCAAGTTCAACCCCTTTGTTAACCCGGAACTTGCAAAAAAGAGGAGAAATTACGTTCTAAAGCGTATGTACGAAGACGGTTACATCACCTTTGAGGAGTACGAATCCGCAACTAAGAAAAAGGTATCCGTTAAAGAGGAAAACAGGTACAGAGGCTCAGACTACTTTCTCGACATGGTAAAGTCTTACCTCGTTAGGAGATACGGAGACGAGGTGTTCCGCGGAGGCTTCAGTATATATACAACTGTGGATAAGGACTTGCAGGTTTACGCACAGAAGGTATTACAGAAAAGGCTTACGAGCATAGCTAAAATCCACAGATTTCCTTTTCTACCCATTAACAGGAAACAACTGGAGGAGTCCTTTGTAAAACAAAAGCTCAGTTTAAAACCCGGAAATGTACTTCTGGGAAAGGTAAAGGCTGTAAAGGGAGAGAATGTTCAATTTGAGCTTCCTAACGGAAAGACACTCAAAGCTCGCAGAATAGAGCTTCCTATAAAAGAGGGAGACTTTTTCTTCTTGAAAGTTACCGGTAAAGGTACGGCAGATGTACTCCCAGACCTTCAAGGGGCTTTGGTGAGCATGGACGTCCACACGGGTGAGATAAGAAGCCTGATAGGTGGGTTTTCCTACTACAGAAGTCCCTTTAACAGGGTAGTGCAGGCAAAAAGACAACCGGGTTCTGCGATAAAACCGGTGGTTTATCTATCTGCGATAATGAGAGGCTTTACACAGATATCTACCGTGGACGCCTCTCCGAGGAGCTTTTTCGACCCTTCAACGGGCGAGGAGTGGACTCCGAAGAATTACCACGACGAAGAATACGGCATAGTGACTTTGAGGGAGGCTCTTGCGAAAAGTATCAATACTGCAACGGTAAACCTTTTAGATGACCTGGGCTTTGAGATAGTCCTCAGAGTAGGGGATAAGCTCGGGCTTAAGTCTTTGA
This sequence comes from Aquificaceae bacterium, assembly GCA_015490155.1. Taxonomy (GTDB): domain Bacteria; phylum Aquificota; class Aquificia; order Aquificales; family Aquificaceae; genus WFYI01. The sequence continues at coordinate 3,011 of WFYI01000085.1, forward strand.
AACCTTATTACTCTCTTGCTCTTGGAAGTGTAGAGGTCTCGCCCCTTGAATTAACCTCGGCTTATCAAACGTTTGCTAATTTAGGTGTAAGGTGCGAACCCTTCTTTATAAAGAAGGTCGTGGACAAGTACGGAAATATCCTTGAAGAGAACCAACCCGTATGTAAAACGGTTCTTCCTGCACCGGAGGTAAGGGTGCTCGTGGACATGCTCAGGGCTGTGGTGCTTGAGGGAACGGGCAAAAGGGCTGCGAGGCTTCCCAGAATAGTTGCAGGCAAAACGGGAACCACCAACGACTACGTGGACGCGTGGTTCGTGGGCTTCTCACCCTACGTGGTTACAGGGGTATGGGTAGGATTTGATACCAGAAAATCCTTGGGTGACCGCATGGCAGGTTCGGTAGCGGCACTACCTATATGGGTGGATTACATGCGTGTGGCCGCCTCCAAATATCCCAACGATGACTTCCCGATGCCCGAAGGGACGGTGGAGGTGCTGATAAACACAAAAGACTACGTAAAAGCCGACGACACATGCGAGGGTACTCCCATGGTGTTCATAGAAGGAACAGAACCAAGACTTACCTGCTCAGATATGAGGGGAATATTTTCTCCATAAAACACAGGTTTCTTGTTCATAACCCCAGACTTGAGATATTACTTCCCAAGCATCGCTTAACGTTCTGGGGATATGTGAAGTTTCGTCGTGAGGCGAAATTTGGGCGAGCGTTAGCGAGACACATATCCCCCTGTTAGTTGCAGTAAGCGTATATATCATTTCACTCCATTTTCCAAGTCTTTCTTCGTTTAACATAGGCATCATCATTGTAAAAAACTCTAAATATTTCACCTAAAAACTAAAGTTTTGCACGACTTGACAATAGAGAACTCAAGATGTAAAAAAGAACCTCCCTGAGGAATTCCCCCAAGGAGGTAGCGAAAATGATAGATGAACCTAAGTACTTCTCACTACTTAACATTTTCTCACATCCCTCCCCCACCCTGTCAACCTCTCCTACCTACCCAGCTTCCTCTCTATCAAGATTCCTCAGCTCCTCAAACTTTGACCCCATGCCCTTAATCCAAAACCTCACAGAAAGCTTGATAGGAAAGCTCGCCTCAAGCCTATCTTCCAATATTCCTGTGTTTCTTATCGCAGATACCACACTTCTCAGAAAAACAGGCTCCAAGATTGAAGGTGTAAAAAGACTCTATGACCCTTCCTACAAAAGAGTTGTCCTTGCCCACAGAGCGTTGGTTATCATGCTCTTTGCAGACAATCTGAGAATCCCTATCTATATTCAACTGCTCCGGAGCTTAAAGCCGGCAGATGTGCTTATAAGTTCCCTTGGAAAGCTACTTCCAAAGCTTAAGGCTCTTTTCCCCAAACTGGTGTTCCTCTGCGATGCAGGGCTTACTTGCGATAGGCTTCTTAACTTCTTGATGTTCCAAGAGATAGATTGGGACTGTGCCAAAATTTGTGTAAAAAGGAGGCACAGGCATGAAAGAGAGAGAAAACTTAGCAAAGCAAGACCTTAACCAACTCCTGAGAGAATTACTCTCCCAAACCATAGGCAAACTCCTTGAGTCTGAACTGCAAGAATTCCTTGGCTACAAAAAACACCAACGCTCTGACAACCCCAACTCCAGAAATGGTTACTACCCCAAATCCCTCAAATCCCAGCTCGGAGAGCTTCAAGTAAACGTCCCAAGAGACAGA
>WFYI01000086.1 GCA_015490155.1 Aquificaceae bacterium
CGTAAAAGAAAGGGAACTTATCCATAAAGTGGATGCCTACGGAGTTTGAGGGCGCGTCAGCTACGGGCTTACCGTAACAGCACCCGGCGGCGGTGCAACCGAGCCTGCCTATCGCATGGGCTAAGGCTACCGAGGGAGCGGATATGTCTGCAGCTTTCCACAGGGGAAGCTTATAAAGCTTTATGGAAAACAAAGCCCCCAGCAAACCGCCTATAAAGCCCCCGTAAAAGGAAACTCCCCCTTTCCAGATTGCGAACACATCGAGTACGCTTCCGACCTGCTCCCAGTTCTCTATTGAAAAGGCTATCCTCGCCCCCACTATTCCGGTGACAACGGTGATTATGAATGCATTTTCCACCTTGCGTATATCTAACCCCTCGGACTTTGAGAGCCTGAGAATGAGAAGGTATCCAACGAGCAGTCCGAGAGCCACAAGCACACCGTAAGTTGAAATCTTTAAACCGAAAATCTCTATAAGCGTAGGAAACATAGCCGATTTCTACCTCCTTAACACTAATGAACTATATTACATTAAGGCTATGAAGAAAATAGGTATAACCATAGGAGACCCGGCAGGGGTATCTCCCGAGCTTATAGTCCGCCTTAGTAAGTTCTTCAAAGAGGAGAGTGCTTACGTAATATACGGGGACGAGAAGATACTTACCTACGCTATGGAGCAATTCAATTTAAGCTTTCCCTACAAAAGGATTAACACCATAGACGAGGTTAAAAATCCCGGAGTTTACGTGGCAGACCTGAACATAAGCGAGGTTCCGAGACCCGAACCCTCCATAAACTCCGGTAAGGTGGCGGTTGCCTATCTGGGCAGGGCTGTGGTGGACGCGGTATGCGGCAACATAGATGGGCTTTTAACAATGCCCATCAGCAAGTTTTGGGCAAAAAGGGCAGGATTTTCCTACGAAGGACAGACGGAGTTCTTAGCCCAAGCCTCAAGGGTGGATAACTTCGCGATGATGATGTACTCCGAAAAAATCAGTGTTGTCCTTATGAGTACGCACATTCCCTTGAAGGAAGTCCCCGAGAAAATAAGCAGAGAAAACCTATCCGCTAAGCTCGAGCTTATAGATAGGGAGTTTAACAGGTTCTTCAGTAAGAAACCTGTCATAGGAGTTCTGGGGCTTAACCCCCACGCGGGTGAGGGCGGGGACATAGGCGATGAAGAGGTGGGTGTGATATTCCCCGTAATTGAGGAGAAGAAAAAGGAAGGTTTTGCCGTTGAGGGACCCCTCGTTCCCGATACTGCCTTTCTGAAGCACGAGAATTACGACGTCTTTCTGTGCATGTATCACGACCAGGGTTTAATACCCTTTAAGATGCTTGCCTTTAACGAAGGGGTAAACCTCACGCTCGGACTTCCCTTCGTAAGAACCTCTCCAGACCACGGAACCGCCTACGACATAGCTTGGAAGGGTATAGCGGATGTAGGGGCAAGCAAAAAAGCCCTTGAGCTGTGCGAGGAGTTGGTTGGTAGTGGCGGAGCCGACGGGATTTGAACCCGCGCCCTCCGGCTTGACAGGCCGGCGTTCTCACCGGGCTGAACTACGGCTCCTTTGAGGAATAAATATTATAGTAAAATCTCCAAAGGTGTGTAGAGAATTGTAGAAGGAGGGCTAAGATGCGGAAGAACCTGTTTGCAGGCGGAACTCTACTGCTGACAGCCGTGGTTTTCGGAGGGGGATACAAAATCCCCGAGCAATCTCTGAGGTCTATGGGAACCGCTGGGGCTTACATGTCCTCGGCTAACTCCGCAGATACCAACTACTACAACCCGGCAAATATGTCATGGATGGCTCAAGGAGCAGAAATGGAGCTGGGATTTAAATACATAAACCTTCCGAGCGTAAAGTTCAGGGGAAACGCCTTAGACCCTGCTCTAAAAACCTTCGTGATATCGGACGCTTCTTCAAAGAGTGAAAATTTCTTTATACCCTACTTCCACTATGTAGGTCCCTCCGTAGGTGATTTCAGGTTCGGACTTTCCCTAACAACGCCGGCGGGACTTTCAAAGAGATGGACTGCAAAGATACCCAAGGCTACCGCAGAGGAGTTCACTCTCAGGGTTATAGAGCTTAGCATGGGTATGTCTTACAGGGTGAACGATAAACTCTCCCTCGGGGGAGGTCTAAGGGGCATTTACGCGGACGGAAAAGTTAAGTACCAGTATGAAAACGTTTACAAGGTGGATATGGAAGGGGACAACGGTCTCGCCGCGGGTTATTACCTTGCGGTGTCTTATAAACCCTCACAGAATTTTAACCTATCGGCTCTTTACCGCTCCAAGGTTGATTTAGAGATAAAAGGTGATGCAAAGGGATACCTTTACCTACCTGACCCCTACAACACACTCCACAGTATAAATCCCACCGGCGGAAGGGTGAGCGTTCCTCTGCCGGCTGAGTTCAGGCTCGGCGCGGCTTACACGCACGGCAAAACGACAGTCGAGCTTACCTACGAAAGAACCTTCTGGTCTGATTACAACAAGCTGGACTTCAACTTTGCGGACATATTTGTTGAGATGTCCCCACTCGGAGAACCGAAGGAGAAAGACTGGAAGGATTCGGATACCGTAAGGCTCGGTATTATACACTCCTTCAACGAGAGGTTTACCGGTATGGCGGGGATAGCCTACGATAACACCCCTATACCCCAAAAGAGCCTCGGTTTTGAGCTTCCCGACTCTAACGCGTGGATTCTCTCTTTGGGCGGTATATACAAGCCAAAACCCAACTGGGAGGTCGGTCTCGCCTACCTCTTCGTAACCAAAGACAGCAGAAGAGTGCAGAACGCGACCATAGACGGGAAGTTTAGCGACCTGAAGGCTCACCTCGTTAATTTATCCGTCGGATACAAGTTCTAAGTAAAATGGGTGTGGCAAAGTACCCTTTAAGGAACTTTTATAAGGTTATAGAAAGAAACGCCCAGCGTTTTCCCCGAAGAACTATTATCTTTGAGGGTAAAGCTAAAATTTCCAACGCTCAGCTCAAGGAGTACGTTGATTCCTTTGCAAGGTACCTTGAGCTTATAGGCGTGAACGAGGGTAACAAGGTAGCGATACTCTCAGGTAACTCCAAAGAGTACATAATCTCATTCCTCGCCATAGGAAAGCTGGGAGCCATTCCCGTTCCTATAAACACCTTCTTAAAGGGTAAAGAGATAGATTACATACTCCAACACAGCGAAGCTAAGGTTTTAATTACGGAGGGAAAGTTTGAAGGGGAGCTGAACGACGCTCCGAGCGTAAAGGAGCTAAGCAGGATAGTGTGGATAGACTCCGCCCCGACTCTGGACGACAGAAACCTTCCTTTTGAAGAGGGATTGAGTATAAAGGACTACGAACACATAGAAGACAGACCCGGACTTGAGGATACGGCGGTCATACTTTACACCTCCGGAACCACGGGAAAGCCCAAGGGCGTTATGCTCTCTTACAAAAACCTTTTTTCAAACATAGAGAACATAGTCGCCATAGGAAAGCTCAGCCATAAAGATAGGTTTATAGTCTATCTTCCCATGTTTCACACCTTTACTCTGACGGCTACCGTTCTATTACCACTGTACTTAGGAAGCCCTATAGTCGTGATAAAGTCTATCAGACCCTTTTCAAACATATTCAAGCAGACGCTTCTTAAAAGGGTATCGGTCTTTATGGGTGTTCCCGAGGTTTACAACGCCCTTTCCAAGGCTAAACTGCCTTGGTACTTCATGTGGTTTAACAGGATTCGTTACTTTATATCTGGCGGAGCGCCCCTTCCCAAGGCTACACTTGAGCGTATGCGAAAAAAGTTCAAAAGGGCTAAGCTCCTTGAGGGATACGGACTGAGCGAATGCTCTCCTGTGGTGTGCGTCAACAGACCGGAGCTTGCGAAAGACCTATCCGTGGGACCTCCTCTGCCGGACTACGAGGTGAAGATAGTTGACGAGGAACTCATGGAACTGCCCACGGGCGAGATAGGGGAGATAATCGTAAAGGGCGATTGCGTCATGCAGGGGTACTACAAGAACCCCTACGAAACCGAGAATACCGTCATAAACGGCTGGCTCAGGACAGGAGACTTGGGGTACGTGGACGAGGACGGCTACGTTTACATAGTGGACAGAAAAAAAGACCTGATAATATGCAAGGGAATAAACGTCTATCCCCGAGAAATAGAGGAGCTTTTAAACGCCCATCCAAAAGTAGAGATTTCCGCAGTGGTAGGTAAGAAAGACGAACACCACGGAGAGATACCCGTGGCTTTCGTTAAGAGGGCTGAAGATGCGGAGCTGAAAGAGGCTGAGCTGAGAACCTACCTCAAGGACAAACTTGCGAGCTACAAAATACCCAAGCAGTTCATATTCCTTGAAGAGCTTCCACTAAACGCTACTGGAAAGGTTCTCAAGAGGGTTCTGAGAGATAGGCTAAACAAGGGCGAATGGGACTAACCTGAAACACCTTGAGAGCGAAGACTTCTCAACAGCTCCTCTATGTATCTGTGCTTTTCCTTGTTCTCCTCGGAACCGAGTATGCCAAGTATCAGCATGCGCCCGCTTTCCCTACTGAAGTACACCCTCCCTCCGCTAAACTTGAGCTTAAACACGTCCTTATTGGTAGCCAAAGGTTCGTAAGCAAGCTCTTTAAGTCCGAACTCTATATTTAACAGCTCCTTTAAAAGGCTCCTCTTCCTATCCACATCAAGCCTTATAAACTCTTCCACGGCTCTGTCTGTAAACTCAAAGCTCTTAAACAGAAGTTTAAGAAACTTTGCATACACCTCGCTGACCCTCTTTACCTCACTGCTAAGGTTTTCTATAGAAACCTTACTCTCGATAAGCTCGCGGCTTTTCTCCTCTAACTTTTGCTTTAACCTTCGGTTCTCTTCGGAAAGCTTTTGGTTCTCATCGGTGTAAAAGTCAAGCAAGTCCTGAAGCTCAAAAATCTCCTTTAATAGCTTTTTCCTCTCTCTTCTGAGGTTGGACAGCTCCCTTTCCCTTCCTCCGTGAGTCCCTTCACCTTCTCTCAAAGCCTCTAAAAGGGAAAAGAGCTTTCTGTTTGCCTCAACCAGCTTCCTTTCCTTTTCCTTTAAGCTCTCAAGTTGTGTGTTGTAGTCCTCAATCTTGCTCTCGAGTTCCCTCTTTTCCGCTTCAAGTTTCTCCTTCTCAGCGGAGGTAAGGTTCACGTTCCTTAGCTTCGTCTCAAGCCCCACCTTTTCCCTTACGAGCTTGTCCATTATTTGCTTGTTCTCCGCTATGGAAACTTGGAGACCTTGAAGTTCCCTTCTGTTTCTCTCAAGCTCCTCTAAAAGGAACTCGTTTTCCTTTATCAGGGCTTTTAGCCTCTTTTCCGTAGGAGACTCAAAGAGAATTATGAAGGAGTAGGTTAACGTCAGGGGCGTAAGTATTTCCGTTATTATAGTGTAATCGCCTAACATAAGTGCAAGTCCGATCGTCTGAATTAGAAAAAGGGCGGTAATCCACACAACGGACTTCTTTCTCTCCCCGAATACCCAACTGAGGAAAAGAGCGGTGTTGAAAGAAAGGAGTAAAACACCAGTAAGAATATCATCGGGAAACAAGCGTATCGGAGTGAGTTCACTTTTCGTAATTACCCAAAGTATAAAGTTGTAGGACAAGGTCAAAAATACAAGCGTAAAAATCTCTCTCATAGGATATAAAATTTATACACGATGTTGAAAAAAGTCTTTTTATTCACGTTACTTCCCCTGATTGTCTTTGCTGACAGGTTGATATTTACAAGTATTTACCCCCTTGAGCTTATCGTAAAAGAGATAGCTGGGAACAGCTTCCGGGTGGAATCGTTGCTAAGAGGCAGTGCTGATTATCACTTTTACGAACTTTCCTCCGGAGACATACTCAAGCTGTCCAAAGCGGAAATCATAATAGTCTCCTCGGAGCTGGAGCCGTGGGAGAGAAAAATATCACAGGTGTTCGGAAGAGACAAAAAAGTTCTCATTTTACTCAAGAAGGAAGAGACACTAAAAGGTGATACTCACTTCTGGCTGTCTCCGAAAAGTGTACTAAGAATTGCGGACAGAATATATGAAAAGATAGCGAGTCTAAACAGTACAGATAAGCAGTACTACAACAAAAGGTATAAAAAATTTGAAAGCGAGCTTCATTTGCTCGACGAGATGTTCGAGGAGATGCTCGGTACCTGCAGGTTGAAAACCCTGGTTTCTACACATCCAGCCTTCACATACTTAGCTCGGGATTACGGGATTAAACAGGTGGCTCCTGCAGAGGGAGAGGCTCATGGAGGGCTGTCGTTAAAGTTTTTAAAGGAAGTTATGAGATTAAAGGAGGAGGGAAAGGTTAAGTATGTACTCGTTCCCACGGATGAAGGCTCAAAACTCGTAAAACTGCTGGAGAGCAAGGGAATAAAGCCTAAGTACATTGACATAAAGCTATCTTCCTACGGAGACTATTTCTCAGGCATGAAAGATGTCCTAAAAACGCTTTCAGAGGTTCTTGAATGCAAAAAGAAGAGGTTGTAAGGATTGAAAACCTAAGCTTTTCCTACGGTGGGGATTATGAGGTTTTAAGAAACGTAAACCTCTCAATTTACAAAGGAGAGTTTTTGGGAATAATAGGTCCCAACGGTGCAGGCAAAACGACCTTGCTCAGGATTATTCTGGGGCTTGTAAGTGGTTACAAAGGAAGCGTTTATCTCTTCGGTAAGAACGTGTCCCAATTTAGAGAGTGGGAAAGAGTCGGCTACGTCCCCCAGAGGCTCAGCGTGGAAAAGCTACATCCTGTAAGTGTAAGAGAACTTCTATCGAGCGTGGTTAGAAGGGAAAGCGATTTAGAGTTCCTCATAGAGTTTCTTCACATGGAAGAGCTGTTAGACAAGCAGTTCGTAAAGCTCTCGGGAGGGCAGCAACAGTTGGTTCTATTAGGTATAGCCCTAAGCTCTAAACCTGAGCTTCTCCTACTCGACGAACCCACCGCAGGACTGGACATACACTCTCAGGAACACATAATGGAGATACTTAAATCCCTGAGCAAAGAAGAGGGTAAAACGGTAGTAATGGTATCCCATAACCTCGGAATTCTCTTTCCCTGCGCAGATAGAATAGTGGCCATAGACAGGGAAATTAAGTACTCCGCATCGCCCGAGGACTCGGAAAAACTCGTAGCGTCCATATTCGGACTTCACGGAAACGAGTAATCATGGAGCTTTTGGGATACGATTTCGTTCAGCGAGGGCTTCTGGTAGGCGTCTTAATAGCCATATCCTCGGCTCTGACCGGAGTTTTCCTTATACTTAGGAGGCTCGCCTTCTTAGGAGCCGGGCTTTCCCACTTCGCATTCGGCGGAATAGCCCTCTCTATACTCTTAGGCGTCGAGCCTTTTCTCTTTACCACGGTGTTGGTTCTACTACTTGCCAACGGAGTGGAGTTTTTGAGGAGGGAGAGAAAGATAGGAGGAGACATATCACTTGCCGTTGTATTCTCAGGTGGCGTAGCCCTTGCAGTGGTACTCTTGGGCATCTCCGGAGGATTTAGGGAAAGCTTATTCTCCTACCTGTTCGGTAATATTTTGATAGTTTCCTCGGTAGAGCTTTATATGAGCATTGCGGTATTCCTTGCCGTTATTCTTTTCCTGACCTTTTACTTTAAAAGCTTCGTCCTTCTTTCCTTTAACGAAGACATAGCCAAGGTAAAGGGCGCCCCAGTGAGATTTCTTAACTACCTTTTAGTGTCCGTAGCCTCGTTGGTAGTTATGGTTTCCATAAAGGCTGTAGGAGTTCTCCTCGCCTCCTCTTTCGTCGTAATCCCTTCCATGGTAGGAATAATGCTCTCCAAATCTTTAAAGGGGAGTATGTTAATATCTTCGCTGGTTGCCGTTCTATCCACCTTATCGGGCATTTTAATATCCCTAAACTTTGACTTAGCACCTGGCGGCAGTATAGTGATGGTTATGATACTCACATTCCTTATTGCTTTGGTGGTGAAAAAGCGTTAAGATTAGTGGAAACCCATTAAACCGGATACTAAATCTGGGAGGAGGTGGAGCTGTGCAAAGGCTGTTAATTTCCCTTTTTGCTTTTATCTTCCTACTTTCCCTTAAGGCTTTCTCTGCCCCTTCTTTAAGCAGTTTGGGCTACGGAGCGTATAACGGAAACAGAGAGATACCCGTTCTAATCTTCGTGGTGGACTTTGAGGACAGGGGATTCCGTAGCTTTCAGAGCCTTGAATATTACAGAGATTTCTTTTTTTCTACATCCAAAGCTTCCATAAAAAGCTATCTGGACGAAATCTCCGGAGGGAAGATAAGACTCCGCGAAGTGGCAACAATCAAGGTCAGGGATATAGATATTGAGAATACCAGTAACAGTGAAAGGCTCGTATGGTGTAGCTACGGACGCAAGTCTGAGGAAGATGGAGATAAAAGGTATCTAAGGTACACGCAAGAAGAGATATCTGCCTTCCCCAAACCCGAAGACCCAGAGTTCAGAGGCTTTGGATATCCGATAAGCTGCGGGGAGTGGTATTGGAACGGAAGCAAGTGGTCTAATTCCCATGTTGATTCCCGAATTAAAAGGTTGGCTGCATACGCCCAAGCTTCGGGACTTGTGAACTTCGCGGAGCTTGATACGAACGGAGACGGTAAAGTGGACGGCAACGAGCTTTTGATAATTACTATAGTCCCAAGTGCAACCTCCGAGGTGCCGGCAAACCTTGCAGGGTGGGGAGGACAGCATAGGAGTCATATCGGTGGTGGGATAACCGTTACAGGTTCTATAATAGGTTTGCCTGTGACAGTCCACGTGAACCCGGGCAGGATTTTCCTAAATGAAGATGCTAATCCCGCAACTATACTCCATGAGTTTTTGCACAGCTTAGGGCTACCTGACATGTATGCCACGGATGGGCAGTGTTTTAATTGGAACTTAGCCATCATGAGTTGTACAGGAACCAAAGGGCGGGATGGAATCTACAAAAAGCACTCTCTCTATCCGGATGCGTACGTCTCAATGGCTTTGGGGTGGAAAAGACCTGTTATGCTGAGGACGGATGCAAGCACGTGCCTCGTAGTTACTCCCTCCTCGGCAGGTGGGGATATATATCTCTTTTACGACGAGTCTAAAATCACGGATTCAAGGACACAGTTCTTCCTGTTAGAGTTCAGAAAAAGTGCAAACGGTACTTACGATGGATTTGTAGAGTACGATGGGGGAACTCTCCCTTACAGGGACTTTGAAGGAAAACTCAACAGCAAGGTTCACGGCTTGGTTCTATGGCACGTTCTTCTCAACTCCGATAAAAAAACTTACAACATAGATAGCTTTGCAGGAGACGAAGATTATAAGGAAGAGTCTTTGCATTACGTTCCTTCAGACGCTGCTTCTGATATAACCAAATGGGGCAGGGGAAGTGAAAAACCCTCCATCTTCGTAGGAGACGAAGATATAGAACCCGTTTGGGTTAGTTTCAACGACGACGGACTTCCGGTTTCGGGAGAATCCTCTGGACTCAAGCTAAGGGTCGTTCGCTGGGACCATAGAGAGGATAAAATCTACCTTGAAGTTAACAACGGAAGTTGTGATTTGCCGGATGACGATTACTTTTTCCTCGTGAGCGATGAGTGCATAGACAACCGTAGGATTATGCGGTGGGCAAACCCCTATTACGAGTTTGAGCTTCAGAAGACTATAACCCCTTGCACACTCAACCTACTACCACCAACTTCCTCCTTGCTCGTAGAATGGTCTGTGATAACTCCAGAGTGGGACTTAAACTACGCAGTTGAGGTTTCCATAGAAGAGAGTATAAAAATTTCTACAGGTACGACCTATACAACCACGGGCATAACTCTCAACTTTACAGATTCCCAATCCTATCCTCTCAACATACCTTCATACCTATCTCCCGCACGCTATGTGAGGTTTGACCCGGATATAACCGTAAAGATATATCCTATAAACTCTAATCAAGCTGTGGAATACGGAGATATAAACTACATTCACACCGTTGAGCTGGGTGAAAGCGACTTAGCAGACCTTTCAACCGCTGCAGACTTATCGGACGAAGTCTTACCCGATATTGACCTTCCGCCCGCCCCCTTACCCACACTGCTGTCTCCTGACGAAGATGCCGTAATAGATTCTCTGGATATGCTGTTTCTGTGGGAGTTCCCGTCACCTATTGACCAGACCTTAACCCAGAGGCTCTGCTTAATACCGGACGGCGGAAATGCAGAGTGTAGAGTGGTAAATCCTCAACCCGGGTTAACATCAAAATCCGCAGATAAGGACGCCCTTCAATTTGCAGGGATAGGCTTAGCCCTACTGGGAGGGCTGATAGTTCTCAGGAGAAAGCCCAAGATGTTCTTAATTTTCACCGCAGCCTTGCTTATACAGTGCGGTGGAGGTGGAGGCAGCAGCACGGACTCTCAGGAAAAAGTGGAAGTTCCCAAAAATCCACCTGCGGAACAACCCAATAACCCGGAAGCTACACGCTTTTCCCACAAGGTAGAGGGCTTGACTCCCGGAACAAGTTATAGGTGGTATATTGAAACTAGGAATAAGTACGGTATGGTTTCTGTAAGTGAAGTAAGAACCTTTAGGACAAAATGATTTACCGACGCCCCTTCGGGGCGTTTTTTACTTACTAAAAAGCTCCTTTGCCAGATTTATTAACCTATCCGTTTCATTTTCTGAGGGCGTTTCTACGTATATCCTTATAAGCGGCTCGGTTCCGGAGGCTCTCATCAAGAGCCAGCCGTCGTTCTCAAAGACGAGTTTTAGTCCGTCTTTGGTAATAACTCTATCCACCTTCAACCCTCCAAAGCTATTAGGCGGATTGCTTACCAAATCCTTTAACAAACTCTTTTTCCTCTCATCAACCCTGAAGTCTTCCCTCTTATAGTAAGCCGAGCCGTAAGTTTTGAACACCCAGCTCACGAGCTCCGAGAGTTTCATATCAGCCAAAAGCATGTACTCAAGAACCATAAGCGCGGAAAATATGCCGTCCCTCTCCGGTATGAACTTGGGAAATCCGTACCCTCCGCTCTCCTCTCCGCCGAAGATGACTTTTTCTCTCAGGATTACCTCGTTTATGTTCTTAAAGCCAACAGAGACTTCCTCAAGGGCGATACCCTCCTCTCTGCAAACCCTGTCCACCAAAAAGCTCGTGGATACGGTTTTTACGACTTTGCCGTCTTTTATACCTCTGTTTTTCAAAACGTGCAGGAGAAGAAGCACGTATATGAGCTGTGTGTTCACGAACCTACCTTTTTCGTCAACGAGGGCGAGCCTATCCCCGTCTCCATCGTTCGCTATGCCGATATCCGCCCCGTAGGTTCTAACCTTATCCTTCAACACTCCTAAGTTTTTCTCAACAGGCTCGGGAGCAATACCCCCAAAGAGCGTATCCCTGTAGCTTCTGAGCTGGACTACCTCTTGCTTGGTGTTCTCAAGAACCCTGCCTAGCAAGCCCGAGGATGTACCGTGCATGGCGTCGTGAACTATTGTCAAGCTCCTCTCGTTAAAAACCGATAGATTAACATGCTCTCTTATAGCCTGTACGTAAGCGTCAGTTACATTCAAGGTATCAGGCTCCCTATTGTCATCTATCTCAGGAGTTGTATCCCTTAACCTTTCCTCTATTTGCCTCACGAACTCCGGCGTCGCAGAGCCTCCGAAGGATTCCTTTACCTTATAGCCGTTGTACTTGGGCGGATTGTGAGAGGCGGTTATCATTACCCCGTTGCCGAAGCCCATGTACTTAACCGCAAAGGAGACCTGGGGTGTGGTTACAGCCCCGTGGGTAATGGTGGCGTCAATCCCCTTACTCTTAAAAACCCTGTAAACCTCAAGGGTGAAGTCTTCGGAAGAAAACCGCCAGTCGTAGCCCACTATTACTCTATCAATTCCCCTATCCTTCAAAAGCTCAGCGTGGGCATGAGCAACCTTTCTAACGTTCTCGTAGGTGAAGCTATCCCCTATTACGGCTCTCCAGCCGTCGGTTCCGAACTTTATCATCTTGAAAC
>WFYI01000087.1 GCA_015490155.1 Aquificaceae bacterium
CTTAAGGAGTAAATTAGCTATGCTCAAGAGGAAGACCAAAGCTTATGCTAAGTCCATTAGAGCTTTATATAGAGCTTTGGCTTTGGTATTTATCAGATGGAATCTCCTATCTACTTATTAACTGAGTACCGTACATACCTACAGCTTGCAATTGTTTTTCTTTGTGGGTTATGATTTACAAGCTTGTAAGGAGTTCTCTGCTTTTAAGGAGGAATAGAATGAGGATAAGGATAGCCCACAGCCCGGATTCGGATGATGCCTTTATGTTCTATCCATTGGTAAAGGGCGAGATAGACACAGAAGGGCTGGAGATAAAGCATGTACTTGCGGACATAGAAACCCTTAATAAAGAAGCGCTTAAAGGTACTTACGAGGTCTCCGCTATATCCTTCCATGCCTACCCTTATGTGGCGGATAAATACTTAGTCCTTCCCAGCGGAGGGAGTGTAGGTGACGGTTACGGTCCCGTTGTCGTAGCAAAGGAGGAGCTAACCTCTTTGAAAGGTAAAAGCATAGCGGTTCCGGGTGAACTTACAACCGCGTTCTTAACCTTAAAACTTTACGAGCCGGAGTTTGAGCATAAGGTAGTTAACTTCGACGAAATCATAGACGCCGTATTAAGGAACGAAGTAGATGCGGGTCTCGTGATACACGAGGGACAGCTAACCTATAAGGATTTCGGGCTTAAGAAGGTGGTGGACTTGGGTGAGTGGTGGAAAGAGGAAAAGGGTTTGCCTCTGCCCCTCGGTTGCAACGTGGTTAGAAGGGATTTGGGGGATGATGTTATAAGAAAGGTAGAACGCTTGATGAGAAAAAGTATAGAGTACTCCCTTGAGCAGAGAAAACGAGCGTTAGGTTATGCGATAAACTACGCAAGGGGTTTAACAGAGGACATGGAAAGGACAGATAAGTTTGTAGGTATGTATGTAAATGAGAGAACTGTCGATTACGGAGAGGACGGAAGGGAAGCGGTAAGATTGCTCCTACGCTTAGGAAGGGAAAAGGGAATTATAAAAAGTGAGCTACCAGAGGTCATTTTCTCAGACGAAGTTTGAAATTTCTAAGCCATACCTAAGAGCTTTGATAGATAGTTCATGTCCTCGGTGAACTCCGTATCCGCCCGCGGGTTCCTGAGTATGTATGCAGGGTGATACATAAGCAGAACCTTTATCTTGGGGTCGTAAGGGTATGGGAAGGTTTGCCCCCTAACCTTGGTTATCGGTAGGCTCTTGCCTAATATCCCTTCTCCGGCTGTAGCTCCGAGACAGCATATAACCTTGGGCTTTATTATCTCTATTTCCTTTTTCAGGTATGGAAAGCAGGCTTTTATCTCCGCGGGTGTGGGTTTTCGATTCCCGGGAGGTCTGCATTTACACACGTTGCTTATGTACGCCTCTTCCCTTTTAAGCCCTAACACTTCCTCTATCTTTTTGTTCAGGTACTTACCTGCTCTACCCACGAAAGGTCTCCCCTGTTTGTCCTCCTCTTCACCGGGAGCCTCCCCCACGAACACGACCTTTGAGCGGGGGTTTCCGTCTCCGAATACGACCTGTGTGCGGTTCTCGTGGAGAGGACAGTTTTTACAGTCCTTGAAGCTCTCAAAGTGTTTCTTGAGTACGCTCGCTTTTTCGTCCACAGCACCTACTTCCTTCTTAATACTGAGCTTTTTGCTCAGGTAAAGCTCTCTGAAGCCGACAAGTTCTAAAGCTCTTAGTGTTTCTTCAAGTCCCATAACTTCTCTTGTACTATTTTCTTTATTTCTTTAAAGACCGCCGAAGGCGGTAGATTTCCATTAATTAAGAAAATCCTTTCTCTTTCCTGCTCTGCTATCTTTAGAAAACCCTCCCGAACTTTTAGAATAAAGTTCAAGTCCTCGAACCTGTTTTTATCCTGTTTCCTTGAGAGGGCTGTCCGAACGTCTGTGTCTATAAGGAAGGTAAGGTGTGGGACAAGTCCGTCGGTAGCTATACCGTTGAGTTCTCTTACGAGGCTGAGTTCAAGCCCTCTGCCGTACCCTTGGTAGGCAAGGGTAGAGTCTACGAACCTGTCGAGAATAACTACCTTTCCTTCGCTCAGTAAGGGTTTTATCTTTCTTCGGACGAGCTCCGAGCGTGCGGCTTCGAAGAGGAGGAGTTCGGTTATCGGGTGCATTTCTTCTTCAAATAGCAGGTGTCTTATCCTTTCGCCTACTTGAGTTCCTCCCGGTTCCCTCAAAAGCTCGGCTTTTAATCCTTCAGATAAGAGAAAATCCCTTAGTTTACTCGCTTGTGTGCTTTTACCCGAGCCGTCAATTCCCTCAAAGCTTATTAGCATCAGGACTTTTCTTCTTGGGCTTCCGCGAGCTTCTGGTTGGTTTTCTCAAGAATTACCGCAAGCTCTCTTATGGCTTCCTTGAGGGCTTCTGTATCGTTGAGCTTTCTAAATTGTGAGCAGATTGTATACAAGGGAGATAAAAGCTCCTCCTTGTTTACTCCGTCTCCAACCTTTATCTGAAATGTTGCACCGAGTACAGGGTGCTTTATCGGCTCTATGGCTTTCTTTATCTCCTCCTTGGAATCTTTATCCAAGATTTCCTTTAGAGGGTCTATAAACTTATTGAGAAGTTCAAGCCCTCTCTGAAACTCTGCACTTACCATCGAGTTCACCTCCTTGAGGTTAAGTTTGACCGTAAGATAATTGTATCAACATAGGTTAATATAGTTCTGATGTTCAGCAAGGTTTTAATTGCCAACAGGGGAGAGATAGCTCTCAGGGCTATAAGGGCTTGTAAAGAGTTGGGTATAAAGACGGTTGCGGTATACTCTGAAGCTGATGAGAATTCCGTCCACGTAAGGTTGGCTGACGAAAGCGTTTGCATAGGTCCCCCGGAGCCTTCCAAAAGTTACTTAGACATACCTTCGATAATGTCAGCTGCCGAGGTCTCCATGGTTGATGCAATATACCCCGGCTACGGCTTCCTTGCGGAAAACCCGAAGTTTGCAGAGATTTCCCAAAAGAGCGGTATAAAGTTCGTGGGACCCTCTCCGGAAACCTTAGAACTTATAGGAAATAAGCTCAAGGCTAAGGAAATTGCGAAAAAGGTAGGGCTACCTCTGGTGCCGGGAAGTGAAGGTGCGGTTAGCCCCTCCGATGCGGTGGACATAGCAAGGGAGATAGGCTATCCCGTAGTTCTAAAGGCGGCTGCCGGAGGAGGTGGTAGGGGGATAAGGATAGTTATGGACGAAAAGGAACTTCTCGAAAAGCTTCCGGTAGCCATGCACGAGGCGGAGGTTTCCTTCGGAGACGGTAGAATTTACATAGAGAAGTTCATAATAAGACCCAAGCACGTGGAGTTCCAGGTTCTCGCAGACGGCAACGGTAACGTGGTATCCCTCGGAGAGAGGGAGTGTTCAATACAGAGAAGACACCAAAAGTTAATTGAGGAATCTCCCTGTGTTGCGGTAAGCGATAAGAAGCGTAGGGAGATAGAGAAAAAGGTTGTCCGTTTCTGTAAAGAGATAGGCTACGAAGGAGCAGGGACGGTAGAGTTTTTAATGGACGAGAACGGAGAGTTCTACTTTATGGAAATGAACGGTAGGATACAGGTTGAGCATCCCGTAAGCGAGGTTGTTACGGGAATAGATATAGTCAAGTGGCAGTTCAAGATAGCGGGCGGAGAGTCCTTGGACATAGGGAAGGTAGAGAGAAATGGCTATGCCATAGAGTTCAGGATAAACGCCGAGGATTCGGATACCTTTGCGCCTTCACCCGGCTTGGTAGAGGAGCTTTTTCTTCCCGGTGGCATGGGCGTTAGGGTGGATACCCACATATATCAAGGCTACAAAGTTCCACCGAATTACGATTCCCTTCTTGCCAAGCTCGTGGTTTGGGGAAGGGATAGGGAAGAGGCAATAAACAGGGGTTTGAGAGCGCTTGAGGAGACGGTAATTGAAGGCAGAGGTTTAAAGGTAAACACGAACTTTCACAAAAGAGTTCTAAGGAGCCGTGAGTTTAGAGAGGGTAAGCATCACATAGGTTTTGTGGAAGAGATGTTGATATGAAAAAGTTCAGCGAGTTTATGAAGGAAGCGGTAGAGAGATATTACAGCTCCAATAGAGAGAAGATAGGAGCTGGCGGAGACTTCTTTACGGCACCGGAGCTTGACCCCGCCTTCGGGAGGGCTGTGGCTGAGTTTATAGAGCCTCTTTTAAGAGAGTTTGAACAACCTGCGGTTGTTGAACTCGGAGCGGGCAAGGGGCTTATGGCTTACGACATACTCTCATACTTCAGGGAACGGGGGCTTGAGCCTACCTACTACATATACGAGTTCAGCCCTTACCTGATAGAGAAGCAAAGAGAGACACTGAGAGATTTTGAGAACGTTATGTGGGTCAGCGAACTTCCGCAGATAGAGGGGTTGGTGGTTTCCAACGAGTTCTTTGACTCACTCCCGGTTCACGTGGTATGGAAAAACAGGGAGCTTTTTATATCCGACAGCGGTGAGGAGGTATGGGAAGAGGTTGGGGACGAAAGGCTTTTAGAGTTCATAGAGCTTATGGGATACCAAGAGTTGGATATAAAAATAGAGGTATGCTTGGAGTGTATAGAGTTCCTTGAAAAGATAGCCCAGGCATTAGTCAGGGGTTATCACCTGCTAATAGATTACGGCTACACTTCGGAGGAGATGGGAAACTTTCCTGAAGGTACGGTGGTGTCTTACTCTAAACACAGGCTTGACAAAGACATATTCGAGGATGTAGGGCAGAAGGACATAACCGCTCATGTGAACTTTTCTGCACTGATTGAATTCGGCAGGCGATTTGGGCTGGAGACTGTGATATTTCAAAACCAGAGGGACTTCTTAACCTCCGTTCCCGGCTTTCTATCGGAACTGGAGCTTATAAGCGCAGGTGAAAAGCCCGAAGATATAGAGAGGCTCTCCCGTTTGAAGACCATGCTAATAAGCATGGGGGACAGGTTCAGGGTTTTACTGCAGAGGAAGGTGTAAAGTTGATATAATTCATAAAGCCCAAAATGAAGAACACAAATTATCACTTGTTAGGCTTTTTCGCTTTGGTACTGCTTTCTATCGTAGCGGTGTTTTACCGCCCCGTCCACTTAGGCTTAGACCTCAAGGGCGGTATATCCATGGTCATAGAACCGGACTTTGAGTACGCTGTAAAGCTCGAGTACGAAAGACTGGGGAGGGATATATACAACAAGCTCAGAGAGAAAAACTTTAAGATTCTCGACGTAACACCCTACGAGGACAGGGTTGAGGTAGAGTACCTCGAGAGCAAAGAGCTGGATAAGATAGAGCAGTTTTTAAAAGAAACATTTGAAGGGTTGGAGTTAGATTCCGCCGGGGAGGGCATACTCGTAGTCAGGTTCTCCTCTCAATACGTGGACAGGTTCAGGAGAGACTTGCTCGAGCAGACCATAGAGGTTTTAAGGAGCAGGATAGACGAGCTGGGAGTTGCTCAGCCGGTAATAACTAAGCTGGGGAGTAAAAGGATACTCATAGAGCTTCCCGGTTACCTTGACATAGAGAGGGCAAAGAGGGTTATAGGTAGTACCGCTTCCCTTGAACTCAGGCTCGTAATCGATACGGCTTCGAGCAAAGAGGAGCTTGAGTCTGAGCTTACGAAGGATACGGAGATACTCCCCTCGAGAGAGGGTGGTGAGTGGTTTTTAGTTGATAAGGTTCCCGTTATCAGCGGTTCTGACTTAAAAACTGCTTACCAGAGCGTTGATGAGTACGGACAGCCCGCCGTTTCCTTTGAGCTTAAAAGCGAGTCTGCAAGTAGGTTCGGAGACTTTACCCAGAAGAACATAGGTAAGAGGTTAGCCATAGTTCTGGACAGAAAGGTGGTATCTGCACCCGTAATAAGGAGCAGGATAAGTAGCAGTGGACAGATAACGGGTTTATTCACGAGGGAAGAGGTAAGGGACTTAGCCCTCATACTTAGAACAGGCTCTCTACCTGTAAACATAGAGTTTCTCCAGGAAAAGGTCATAGGACCATCCTTGGGTAGAGATGCTATCGAGCAGGGAATAAAAGCAGGTATATTGGGTTTCATACTACTGGTCGCTATAGTGATGGTTAGGTACAAGGTTGCAGGTGCCTCCGCTACAGTTTCTATACTCATGAACGGGCTTCTCCTGTGGGCCGGGCTGGCAATTCTGGGGGCTACACTCACACTGCCGGGCATAGCGGGAATAATCCTGAACATGGGTATAGCCGTAGACTCAAACGTTTTGATATTTGAAAGGGTAAAGGAGGAGCTTAGACTCGGTAACTCGTTGAGAAAGTCCATAGAACTTGGGTACAGGAAAGCTTGGAGCGCAGTCTTAGATACTCACGTAACTTTGCTCGTGGCGGCTTTAATTCTGTTCCAGTTCGGTAGCGGTCCCGTGAAGGGGTTTGCTACCACCTTAGCCGTAGGTACGATAGCAAGTTTCCTCTCAAATGTCTACTACGCAAAGGTTTTCCTTGATTTACTCTCTAAAAAGAGAGTGCTTAAGATATAATCTTTTAAATGAACAACCAAAAGCTCTTTAGGGAAGCCTACGAATTACTCCCCGGAGGAGTTAACAGCCCTGTTCGTGCCTTTAAAGCCGTGGGTGGAAACCCAATAGTCCTAACTAAGGGAAGGGGCTGTAGAGTTTGGGACGCGGACGGTAGAGAGTACATAGACTTCTTGGCTTCGTGGGGACCCCTGATTCTGGGACATTCGCACCCCAAAGTGGTTAAAGCGGTAAGGAAAGAGGTGGAGCAAGGTATGTCCTACGGGCTTACCAATCCCCACGAAGTAAGGTTAGCTAAGCTTGTGGTCGAGATGGTTCCTTCCGTTGAGAAGGTGAGGTTCGTGAACTCGGGAACGGAAGCCACCATGTCCGCCGTAAGGCTTGCAAGGGGTATAACTGGCAGAAAGCTAATTCTCAAGTTCGACGGTTGCTACCACGGACATTACGACAGCTTGCTCGTATCCGCGGGTTCAGGAGTGGCTACCTTTGGTATACCGGGAACCCCGGGCATACCTGACGAGATAGCCTCTCTAACTCTCGTAATTCCCTACAACGACCTTGAAGCCTTGAGAAATGTATTTGAGAAACACGGCAACGATATAGCCTGTGCGATAGTCGAACCGGTGGCGGGCAATATGGGTGTAGTCCCACCTCAAAAGGGCTTTCTTAAAGAGTTGAGAAAGCTGACAAAGGATTACGGAGCGTTGCTTATATTCGACGAAGTCATAACCGGCTTCCGCCTTGCCAAGGGAGGTGCGCAAGAGCTTTTCTCCGTAGAGCCTGACCTTACTTGCCTCGGAAAGGTTCTGGGCGGAGGAATGCCCGTCGGAGCTTACGGCGGTAGAAAAGAGCTTATGGAGAGGGTTGCTCCCGAAGGTGATATATACCAAGCTGGAACGCTTGCGGGAAACCCCGTTGCCATGGTCTCGGGTGTTGAGACGCTAAAGGAGCTAAGGGATACCGAACCATACGACGAGCTTGAAGGTAAAATGAACCTCCTCAAAGAGGGGGTAGGCTCCATACTCGAAGACAAAGGTATTCCCTTTCGTATAAACCAAATAGGTTCTATGATGACCGTGTTCTTTACGGAATCGGAGGTAAAGGATTTCGGCACGGCAAAAACCTCAGACACGGAGATGTTTTCCAAGTTTTTCAAAGCCCTGCTGGGTAGGGGAGTTCTTATACCTCCTTCACAGTTTGAGGCTTGGTTCGTATCAACAGCACACGAACAACGAGACTTAGAAGAGGCACTCTCAAGAATAGAGGACGCCGTAAAGAGTCTTTAAATGCGCAGGACTTTTCTGTACGGAACAATTCTCTTTGTTCTGATACTTTTGTTTAGTTTGGGATTTATAGCTTTTAAGACCTTTTCAAAGGAAACCCTTTCCGCTTTCATGAGCCTCAAAAGGAGATACATACTCGCTTCCGTATTCGTGATTTTTCTTTACCATACCTTCGATAATCTGAGGCTCTTTGTCCTTTCCAAAGCCTTGGGTGTAAAGTACTCCTTTAAGTACGGTTATATGGTTTCCTTTATAAACACCTTTGCCGCTACAGTTACCCCTGCACACGTAGGAGGGGAGATGTCGTCGGTATATATGCTCGTCCGAAAGGGAGCAGGTTTGCACAAAGTAATGAGCATAGTCACGATGAAGACCATAACCGGCGCCTCCTTCTTTCTGCTAATGCTTCCCGTAACGGGATACTACCTTTACAAGCATCCCGAGGCTGCGGTAAATATGTTAAAGCTCCTGCTAATAGTCATAGGCATATCCGCTTTTGTTTTCCTGATGGGTAGGCTTTTCGTCAACAAAAAAGGCAACGAGCATCTCAAGGATAAGCTAAAGAAATCTCTCAAGCAGTATGTAATTTACATGAAAATCTTTGGGTATAAGAGGAAGAAAGTCGTCTTCTTGGCGGTCTTATTCAGTATAGCTCTGTACCTATGTTTCCTGCTCGTAGCTCCGACGCTCATTCTTGCCTTCGGTAAGGACATAGACATAGTCCACAGCTTATTCGCTCAGTTGGGACTTCTTTACGCCATATTTATAAGTCCATCTCCGGGAGGAAGCGGAGTGGGAGAGCTGGGCGGGCTTGTAGTATTCGCAAACTTCCTAAACCCTTACGAGATAGGTCTATTCGTACTTCTGTGGAGGTTTATAAGTCAGTACATAAGCGCTATGCTGGGAGGAGTTCTCTTTTTGATATGCCTCTGGATAGACTTGAGAAGGTAGTAAAGCTTCTTCTCGTAGGTGTGTTCCTGTACCTACCATTTTCAAAGTACGGGCTATGGTTTCTAACTCCATTTGCCTTTTTCATACTCTTGAAGGAAAAATCCTTTAAGTTCTGGCTACTTTCTGGCTTGCTTTTCTTCTTCCTATCTCTACGTTGGGTTCACATAGCTTCCCATGAGTACGGGGGGATAAATACACTTGTTTCATGGCTGCTCGTGTTCCTTCTGGCAAGTGTGTTGTCTTTGTATCAGTTCGGTCTTTCCTTCGCTCTTTGGAAGTTCTTGGGGTTTAAATACGTCTTCTTCCCGTTCCTTTGGGTGGGAGTAGAACTCTTACGCTCGGCGGTTCCTTACGGGGGCTTTCCGTGGCTACTGACGGGAACCGTGCTTATCGATGTTCCGGTGCTTAAGTTCGTACTTGTACACCTCGGCGTGTTCGGAGGAGGTCTGTTACTGCTATTGGGCGTAGCCGCTTTCTTAGAAAAGGGCTTAAAGTTACAGGTTTTTACGCTCCTTTTAGCTTTAATTTTCAGCTACACAGGTATGTGGAAAAGCCATGCGAGTTTAAGTCCATTCGGAGATAAGAGGGTCGAGGTTGCAATCCTTCAGCCTGCTATACCTCAGAACGTAAAGCTCTCGGAGGAAGGGTTTAGAAAAACGCTACCTATGTACATATCCCTTATAGAGGAGGCTATTGAGAAAGGAGCAAAAGCAGTAATCCTTCCGGAATCCGCCTTTTACTTTTTCATATCCGAGCTTGAGTACGAGGGCAAAGCTATACTCGAGCTTTCTAAGAAAATAACTATCATCGTGGGCATGGTAGACGTTGACTTTAAGAAGCGTATAGCTTACAACTCCGTTGTGGTAATAGATAGAGGAGCTATTAAGGACAGGTACGATAAAATAAAACTACTCCCCTTCGGGGAGTACATACCTACTCCCTTTGGCTTTGCTAAGGAGTTGTTTTCTGCAATAGCGGGTATAGATTACATCCCGGGGATAAAAACCGAACCCTTAAATATAAACGGTTTGAGTATAGCAACCCCGATATGCTTTGAGGTAGCCTATCCGGGACTTGTGAAAAAGCTATCCGATGGAGCAGATTTCGTTGCGGTTCTTACCAACGATGCCTGGTTTAAAGATTCCGATGGTACATACCAACACATGAAGTTAGCTCAGGTAAGGGCAATCGAGAACTCTAAGTACTTTCTGTGGGTAAACAACACGGGACCCTCCGCGGTAATATCACCTCTCGGAAACATAGAAGCCTCCTTGGGATATATGGAAAGGGGAATTCTTCTTTATAGTCTACCTGTAAAGCCTTAGACAGCTCTCCACACCTTCTACAGACCTAAGAGAGTCCATAAGGTTTTTTAGGTGTTCACTTCCTTTAACGTCAACTGTAAACTCCATAACAGCCGTTCCGTTGTTCAAACTAACGCTCGTAGACTTCCATATATTGGAGTTATTCTTAGCTATATGCGAGGTTATGTCGGAAAGGATTCCGAGTCTATCCCTTACCACGACCTTTATACGGGTTTTAAACTTACCCTCCGCCCTCCATTCGACCTTAAATACCTTTTCGGGAAACTTGGATAAGAGGTATTTAAGGTTCTTACAATTCTTTTCGTGTACCACCAGTCCCTCACCGCTTACGACAACACCGAAAACCTCATCTCCGGGAACCGGCATACAACAGGAAGCTACCCGGTACTTTACGCCTTCCAGTCCGTCTATGGAAACGACCCCGACCCCCTCCTCCTGTTGCTTTACGTGCTTATCCTTCTTTTTGCCTATAAGGTCAACGAGCTTTTCTGTCGATACTTTACCGCTCCCGAGGGCTATAAACAGCTCCTCTTCCTCCTTGAACTTTACCTTTTTTCTTAAGGCTTTTAACAGCTCTTCATGTTCAAGCCCTATCCGGTTCCTCAGCTTTTCGATGAGTTTCCTGCCCTTATTGATGAAGGCTTCCCTCTCCAGCTGCTTTATGTAGTGTTTTATTCTGTTCTTAGCCTTTGAGGTTACGACGAAATCGAGCCATGCAGGGTTAGGCTCTCTGTTGGGTGATGTTATAATCTCCACCTGTTCACCGTTTTTCAGCTTATAATTTAAGGGAACTATCCTCCCGTTTACCTTGGCACCTGTACAGTGGTTACCCACCTCGGTGTGAATGTAGTAAGCAAAATCTACAGGCGTAGCACCTCTCGGCAAGACTATCAAGTCGCCTTTGGGAGTGAACACGAAAACCTCCTCCGAAAAAAGCTCCCTCTTGAGGTTATCCATAAGGTCTGATGGATTTCCGCTACCCTGTATGCTGTCCACCAAGTCCCTCAGCCAAGTGAATATTTCTCCGTCCCGTGAGCTGACACCTTCCTTATACGCCCAGTGCGCCGCAACTCCGATTTCCGCCCGGTTGTGCATATCTTGAGTTCTTATCTGGAACTCCACCATCTTACCCTTGGGAGCCACCACCGTGGTATGGAGGGACTGGTAAAGGTTGGGTTTGGGCAGGGATATGTAATCCTTGAACTTACCCGGAACGGGTTTAAAAATACTGTGTATAAGCCCGAGAACCGAATAGCACTCGTGAACCGTATTAACTATTATCCTTACTCCCAATATGTCGTGAACATTTTCGAGCCTTATGTTCTTCCTAATCGTTTTCTGCCAAACGCTGTACAGGTGTTTAGACCTGTACTGAATTACAGCCTGAATTCTATTCTTATCCAAAGCTTCTTTAACGACAGGTATAACAAATTTTTGAAGGTACTCCCTCAACTGTTCCCTCGAACTGCTTATAAACCCCTTTACCCTATCGTACTCTTTGGGATACAGGTACATAAAGGCGATATCCTCAAGCTCTGTCTTTAAGCTCCACATACCCAACCTGTGGGCTATGGGTGCATATATCTCCAGCGTCTCCCTTGCTATTCTCACGCGTTTATCCTTTCGGAGATACTTGAGCGTTCGCATATTGTGGAGCCTGTCCGCAAGTTTAACCACTATGACCCTTATATCCCTCGACATGGCGAGCATCAGCTTTCTAAAGTTCTCAGCCTGAGCCTCTTCAACTCTCCTGAAGCGTATCTTACCTATCTTGGTTACGCCGTCGACTATGTCAGCTATATCCTTTCCAAACTCTCTCTCTATTTCTTCGTAAGAGGCATCAGTGTCCTCTAAGACATCATGTAAGAGTGCGGATATTACGCTTGCCGAATCCATATTTAATTCACTTAAAATTTTTGCGACTTCTATGGGGTGTACTATGTAGTCCTCCCCAGAAGCTCTTTTCTGCCCCTCGTGTTTAGTTTTTATGTACCTGTACGCCTTCATTATCTTCTTTTTATCCTGAGGATACCTGTTTATTATCTCTTCTATTAAAATTTTGTCTTTGCTACTTTCCTTTACAGCCATTACAATAAATATAGTTCCCCGAATAGGCTCAACAACGGCTAAGGTATAATATGCAGAAGGGGTGAAGTAGTTCACCTCGATTTAGGGGCAACGGATGTCCAAATGCCGCCGGCTGGGGATATGGGCATCCTGAAAGGGCGGGATATAAGTAACCCAGCGCCCGGGTTATGTAGAGTGGCATGGCTTGGGTAATTGGAAATAAATGTTCTTAGATAGGTTACTGGGCTTTCTTTCAAGTAACATAGGTATCGACCTCGGAACTGCGAACACCGCCGTATTCCTTGAAAACAAAGGGATTATCATATACGAACCGTCCATAGTTGCAATAGACGTTAAATCAAAAAAAGTTCTTGCGGTGGGTAAAGAAGCAAAGGAGATGATAGGTAAAACTCCCGAGAACATACAGGCTATCCGTCCGCTGAGGGACGGTGTTATAACGGACTTTGAAGTTACCCACATGATGCTCTCTTACTTCATAAAGAAGGCTTTGGGAAATTCGCTCTTTAAACCCAAACCGAGGGTGATTATAGGTGTTCCCACAGGAATAACACCTGTTGAAAAGAAAGCTGTGGTAGACGCTGCAAAAAACGCAGGTGCAAAAGAGGTTTACCTGATAGCAGAGCCTATGGCTGCCGCTATAGGAGCAGGTATGCCCATAGACGAGCCTGTAGGTAATATGGTGGTAGACATAGGGGGTGGGACAACGGAGATAGCCGTCATATCCCTTGCCGGAATAGTGGTATCTCACTCTCTCAGGGTAGCCGGCGACGAGATGAACGAGGCGATAATCCAATACATAAAGAGGAAGTTTCACCTTTTGATAGGGGAGCAGACTGCGGAACGCATAAAGATAAATTTGGGAAGTGCCGTTAAAGAGAACGAAGAAAGGGAAATGGAGGTTAGGGGAAGGGACATGACGGGCTTGCCAAAGTCGGTCAAGATAACCACCAACATGATAGTGGAGGCGCTCGACGATACGGTTAATTCAATAGTGAACTCTCTCAGGTCTACTCTCGAGAAAACCCCGCCTGAGCTTGCGGCGGACATAGCGGACAGGGGAATAGTCCTCGCCGGAGGAGGCTCGCTCCTGAAGAACTTGGACGTTAAGATATCTGAGGAAACCGGTATAAGGGCGTATTACTGTGACGACCCTCTAACCGCAGTTGCAAGAGGTGTGGGCAGAGTTCTCGACCAGATAGACCTCGTTAAGAAGATTTCTATGGGATGAAACGCTATGGCTTTCATATTACTTCCCTTTTTCTTATAACTCTCAGTTTGGTGGTATTCCTTACGGAGATTTCCGGAAGTCCCGTTGTCGGAAAGGTAAAGGAGGTATCCGCAAGGTTCGTTTTACCGGTTATAAACTTAAAAGAAAGCATATTTATCTTTATCGAAGACAGGGTCAGCAGGTACATACTGCTCGTAAACCTTAAAGAGGAGAACATAAGCCTCAGAAGGGAGCTTGAAACCTGCAAGGTAGAGGAAGCCGAGCTTAATACTTACAAACGGACACTCAACAGACTGGGAAAAGAGCTTGGTATAGAGAGCTTCAAAAGCCTATACGGCATTATCTTCTCGAGGATAATGTATTACGACCCATCCGGCTTAGATAACTTCGTCGTCGTGTCTGCAGGTAGCAGGTCTGGCGTGGAAAGGGGCAATATAGTCCTTTCCAAAGGTGGGGTGGTTGGACAGGTCAGGGAGGTATATACAACTACCTCAAGGGTTATCACGCCCCTAAATTCAGAGCTTAATCTCTCGGTTCTTTTAGAGAGCTCGGGTAAGGCTTACATATACAAGGGTGGATACCCGGTTGGAGAGCTTCTGTACGTAAACAAAAAGGACAAGGTTGAGCCCGGAGATAAAGTCCTCTACAGAGACCCACAGGGTAGACTGCCTAACTTTGAAGTTGGCTACGTAAGCAGTATAGAAGAGGGCAAAAATCCCTTTTTCAAAAGGGTTTACGTCAAGCCCGTAATTAGCCCCAGAAACATTGAACTTGTAATAGTTTTGACCAAGGGTAAAGAGAGATGATAGCTTACCTCGTGGTGTTCCTTCTCAGCTTTATCCAGAGTTCCTTCCTTTCACCCTTATTCAGCCCCGGGTTTTTAGCTCCGGATTTGGTTCTTGCCTTCATATTTTTGAACTCCATGAAGGAAGATAAAAGGGTGATTTTCAAAGCCTTTTTTGGGGGTTTTATGCTGGACATATTCCACGACTCCCTCGGGCTATTCATGAGTGTTAACGTACTCTCTGCATACCTAATGTACATGTTTTACGAGAAAATCCTTATAAAAAGGTTATCTTTCGTGTTCGGTAGTCTAAGCGTGTTCGTAATCCTAAACTACTCCCTCAAAATTCTGCTTATGAACTACAAGTACTCTTTCGAAGTTAATATTTTTATTCTTACGATTTCTGTAATACTTACTATATGCTCGGGCTTTGTAACGTATCTCCTCGTGGCTAAAAGAGATGAGCAGGCGTAGATTTTTGTTTCTGCTTACCTTTCTTGTGGCTATTTTCTTGCTAATCTTGGGAAGGTTATTCTACCTACAGGTTATAAGGGGAGAGCATTACAAAAAGCTTGCGGGGAGGAACTTTAAGAGGCTGAGGAAGATATACCCGCCGAGGGGAGACATACTCGACAGGGGGCGCAAGCCTCTCGCTTATGACATTCCTGAGTACATACTACTTCTCGATGCGGCAAGGCTGAATAAAAAGGAGTTAAATACCTTAGAAGACAATATTAAAAAGCTGTTCGGCATAAACCTAAAAGACCTGCTCGACGAGGGCGTAAAGAGCATAGAACCTATAAGGTTAAAAAGTTCCCTTACACAGGAAGACATAGACAAGTACCATGCTAACGCAGACAGATTGCCGGGAGTGTACATAGAAACAGTACCTAAGAGGTTTTATCCGGAGGGTAGGCTCGCCTCTCACGTCTTAGGCTACGTGGGGCTTCCCTCAGAAAGGGAACTGAAAAGATACGGAGATACCATAGGAGCTAACAGTTACATAGGAAAGCTGGGCTTGGAAAGGTCGATGAATAAAGTTCTCCTCGGAGAACTCGGTGAGGAAGAGATTATAGTCAACGCGGTAGGGAGCATAGTAAGGAAACGAAAGATAAAAGAAGCAAGGAAAGGACAAAGTTTGGTGTTAACTATAGACAGTAGAATCCAAAAAATAGTCGAGGAGGTATTCGAGGAATCCGGACAGGTTGCAGGAGGGGTAATAGTTCTAAAGGCTAAGACAGGTGAGGTTCTCGCCCTTGCGAGCTTTCCCAGATACGACCCGAACAGAGTTTACGAGGAGTGGAGTAAGATAAACAAAGACAAGTTGAAGCCTCTCTTTAACAGAGTTGTAAGGGGAAGGTACCCTCCCGCCTCGGTTCTAAAAATTCCGGTAGCCTACGCGCTCTTGAGTACGAAAACCGTAGGTTTACATAACAGAGTTCTATGTAAGGGTTCCTTCTTTCTCGGGAACAGGACTTTTTACTGTTGGAACAGGTCTGGACATGGCAACGTGGACATGATAGAGGCTATAAGCGAGTCCTGCGATGTGTACTTTTACACCAACGGATACAAACTCGGTTTGAAGAACATGAAGAGATTTTTTAGAAACTTCTCCTACGGAGAGCAGATTCCCTTTGAACTTCCTGTAAAAAGGGGTTTTATTCCCACACCCCGCTGGAAAAGGGAAAGATTTAAGGAGCCTTGGTACGACGGTGATACGGTGAACGTAAGTATAGGACAGGGATTTATGTTATCCACATTGATGGAACAAACCCTAATGGTAATGGGTATAGCCAACGACGGCGTTATCTACAAGCCCACTTTACTCAGAGAGATACTTAACAGCGATGGCAAAACCGTGTGGAAGAACAAAAAGAGTGTGTTTAAGCTAGTTAGGGGAGACCTCGAACACTTTGCAGTTTTACGCAAAGCTATGAGGGAGGTCGTAAGGAGCGGCACGGGACAGCTTGCATTTTCTAAGATAGTGGATATAGCCGGCAAGACGGGAACCGCCCAGGTATCAAGAGTAAGCCGTGAGAAAAGAAAGAAGCTCCCCTGGAGACTCAAAGACCATGCGTGGTTTGTCTGCTTCGCACCTTATAGAGACCCCCTTTTTGTAGTGGGAGTCCTCGTGGAACACGGAGAGTCCGGCGGAAGAGTAGCCGCCCCGATAGCAAGGCGTATTCTCGAACGCATATATATACACAAATTGCACAAGGAAATCTGATAAAACTTTATAGGCAAAACTTTCGAGGTTAGTGTATAAAATACTTCAAGCTATGATAAAAGCTCTGTTTAAGGGGCTATGCCCCAACTGTGGTGGAGATATAAGCTCAGAAAGGCTCTTTGAAGGCTTGCCCTGTGATAGGTGCCTTCCGGAAAAGGTCTCCCGTGAAGAACTTTGCTCGAGTGTAGAAAGCGGGAAACTAAAAGAGCTTTGTGGTTTCTACGAGAAAACTGCACGCTGGGAAAAACACTTCCTAAAAGCCTTCGGTGTCCCACCTTGGAGCCTTCAGAAGTCTTGGGCTAAGAAGGTTTTTCTAAACAGGTCTTTTGCCCTTCTCGCTCCCACAGGAGTAGGGAAGTCCACCTTTGGGATATCTATGGCCAGCTTTCTGGCTAAGGAGTCGGGAAAGTCCTTTATAATCCTTCCTACAAAACTGCTCATTCAGAGTACCTACGAGAAAATAAGGGAGGCAGGTTTTCCGGAAAAAGACCTGCTCGTGTTCGGGGACATGACGCCCAAGCAGAAGAGAATTGCCAAGGAAAGGCTCGAGAGAGGGGATTTTAAAGTCTTGATAAGTAGCTCCATGTTCCTGTACAAGAACTTTGAGATAATCCCCAAGGACTTTGAGTTCATATTCATAGACGACGTAGACTCCTTCCTGAAGACCGCGAGAAACGTTGATAAGGTACTGACACTACTGGGCTTCTCTGAAAAGGATATAGAGGAAGCCCTTGAGCTTATAAAGCTCAAAGACAAAAGGAACAAAAGTTCCGAGGACTGGGAAGTTATAAAGGAGAGGTCTCAAGCGGTAAGGGAGCTTCAGAAGAAGAGAAAAGGTGTTCTCGTCGTTTCCTCTGCAACGGGTAATCCCCGTTCAAACAGGATAAAACTCTTCAGGGAGCTTTTAGGCTTTGAGGTAGGAAGACCGACCTTTTACATAAGGAACGTGGAAGACCTATACGAAGAGTGCAAGGACATGGAAAGCTGCCTTATAAAGAAGGTTAAGGATTTCGGCAAAGGAGGGCTTGTTTTCGTATCCTCCGACTACGGCAGGGAGGGGGTAGAGCGATTGAAAAAGCTCCTTGAGGAAAAAGGTGTAAAAACTGCAACCTACGAGGAGCTTAACGAGGATACGCTGAGCAAGTTCCAAAGCGGAGAGATAGACGTTTTAATCGGCATATCCTCTTACAGAAACCCTCTCGCAAGGGGTATAGATATGCCCGTTGCGGTTAGGTACGCGGTGTTTTACGGTGTTCCCAAGATAGTTATAAAGCTGAACATAGAGGCTCACGTTTCCCATCTGCTCTGGGCGTTGCTCTCCCTCAGACCTTTGATAGCGAGAGATGAAAAACTTAAGGATAAGCTGAAGGACTTTGACACATGGATACAAAGATTGCGGAGGTATTCTTACATAAGCGAAGACTTCATAAACAGAAACCCCAACTTGAAAGCTGCAATAGAGCGACTACGGGACGAGATAGGAGAGTTTTTGACACAGGAGAGGGTAGTTTCGCTCATAGAAAGCTCCCAAGAGATAACGCTTAGGAAGGAAGAGGACGGATATACCCTGGTGGTTGCGGACATCACGGGATACCTGCAGGCTTCCGGCAGAACCTCAAGGATGTTTGCGGGCGGAATAACCAAGGGGATAAGCCTCATCCTCGTGGACGATTACAGAGCATTCAGAAACCTTGAGAAGAAGATACGCTGGCTATACGAGGAGATAAACTTCAGGGAAATCGGGGAGGTAAACTTTAAAGAGATTCTGGAGGAAGTGGATAAAGACAGAAAAAAGGTTAAAGACATTCTGGACAAGAAGATAAAGGAGGAGCGGAAGGAGTACCTTAAGCCTGTGCTACTGGTGGTGGAATCTCCAAACAAGGCAAGGACTATCGCCAACTTCTTCGGCAAGCCTATTCAGAGAAAGCTGGGAAGCTTTGAGCTTCTGGAGATTGCGGTCGGGAACGTCTATCTGAGCATAACCGCATCCTTGGGACACGTATTTGACCTCGTAAAGGAGGGAGGATTTCACGGCGTAGTTGTACATGACGGAGACTTTGAACCCGTTTACGGTGTCATAGAGGGTAAAGCTGAGACCATAAGGGGACTTATAGACGTATCCCTTGAGGTTGAGGACATACTCGTTGGAACCGACCCAGACACGGAAGGTGAAAAGATAGGCTGGGACGTGGGGAACTTGCTTTCTCCTTTTGCAAGAGGCATAAAGAGGATAGAGTTCAATGAGGTCACGAGAAAAGCGATTAGGAGGTCTATTGAAAACCCCAGAGATTTTAACGAGAGCCTTGTAAAGGCTCAGGTTTTGAGGAGAGTTGCGGACAGGTGGGTGGGTTTTGAGGTCTCCCGTATCCTCCAGAGGGAGTTCGGTAAGCAATGGCTTTCAGGTGGCAGGGTTCAGATACCTGTTCTGGGCTGGATAGTGGAAAGGGAGGAGCTTTACAGGAAAAAGAGATATGTTGTTCAGATAACCTGGAAGGAAGAAGGTCGCTGGCTGAGGATAGAGTTTGAGTTTAAAGAAAAAAAAGAAGCCAAGGAATTCTTTGAAAGTCTTAAAACTCTTAAAGTAAAGGTGTTGAAAGAGGAGGAGGAAAATCGTCCGCCTCCGCCACCCTACAGAACGGACACACTCCTAAAGGATATGTCCGAAAGGTACAAGTTCTCCCTCTCAAAGAGCATGGAAGTAGCCCAGACGCTCTTTGAGCTTGGGTTTATAACTTACCACAGAACTGACTACCTGAGAGTTTCCGACGCAGGGCTTTCGCTTGCAAAGAGCTATATATCGGAGGAGTTCGGAGAGGACTTTTACAAGCCGAGACGGTGGGCTGAGGGCGGAGCGCACGAGTGTATAAGACCTACAAAGCCCCTTGAGCCGGAGGAACTTAGGGCTTTGGTTCTATCGGGTCAGGTCAGCGGCTTGAACAGAGACCACCTACTTATGTACGAGAGAATTTTTAGGAGGTTCATAGCTTCTCAGATGAAGGAGGTTAAGCTAAAGAAAAAAGAGCTGTTGGTAGAGGCTAATGGCGTTAAAAAGCAGCTTGCCATATACACCGACGTGGTTGAGGAGGGCTTTGACAGGATTTATCCCGTTGACCTTATGCCCGACCTAAGGGGTGAAATAGACATTACTAAACTCAAAGAGCTTAAGGAACTACCCCAGGCATACCTTTACACACAAGGCTCAATAGTAGAGGAAATGAAAAGGAAAGGTATAGGCAAACCCTCCACTTACGCAACAGTTATATCCAAGCTTATAGACAGGGGATATGTAATCGATAGAAAGGGGTTTCTCATCCCTACAAAGCTTGGAAAGGAGGTTTACGCCTTTATCAAAAGCCAGCAACACATACTCCCCTTCGTGTCAGAAGAGTTCACGAGAGAACTTGAAGCCATGATGGATAGCGTAGAGGAAGGCAAGGAAGATTATAAGAATATACTAAAGACTTTATATAAAGATATAATAGAGTTTGAAGAGGTTGTAAGGAGGTAGGGTATGAACCTGCATCCGTTGGTTATATACTTTACAGTTGGAGCTTTATTTGCCACCTACGTGGGCTACTTTATTTACTTTACCTTTATGCGTAGTAAGAGTTTCATATTCTACTACTCGCTCACAAACCATGCGGTAGCCACCGTACTATCCATATTAGCAGCTATAACGGGATTGGAGATGGCTGCTGCCCAGTATGTCCAACAGAAAGCACCCTTCATATTCCTGTTTCCTCACAAGTGGATGGGTCTTTTCCTTGTTCTGTTTACTCTACTCGCCTTTGTCTATATGTGGATAAAGCAGAGGGATGCTAATAGGAAGATTGGGATAGCTATTTCGGTTCTCGGACTTCTTTTAAGCTTAGGTGTAGTAATACTCGGCTGGCTGTTAAGATTGATTTTCTTCTAAAAGAAGCATAACTTTTAGGATTATGCTGGAAAGGTACGAGCTTTTAAAGGACTACACGGGTCCTATAGATATAAAGTATCTATCGGAGGAAGACTTAAGCAAGTTAGCACAAGAGGTTAGGGACTACATAATACACGTGGCTTCCCAGAACGGAGGGCATGTCGCACCCGGACTCGGTGCGGTAGAGCTTACCATAGCCTTGCTTAAGGTGTTTGAGCCTCCTAAGGACGTGGTGGTCTGGGACATCGGACATCAAGCCTACCCCTGGAAGATACTCACGGACAGGAAAGAGAATTTCCCGACCCTTAGAAAACACAAAGGTATATCAGGATTTTTGAGGAGAGAAGAAAGCCTGTACGATGCCTTCGGGGCGGGACACAGCTCAACCTCCATATCCGCCGCTTTGGGCTTTAGAGTTGCTAAAGACCTTAAAGGAGACGAGGGTTGGGCTATAGCGGTTATAGGTGACGGTGCCATGACCGCAGGTATGGCGTTTGAAGCCCTGAACAATGCGGGACACATAAGACCGGACAGGTTCATAGTGATTCTCAACGACAACGAGATGTCCATATCTCCCAACATAGGCGCAATATCCACCTACCTCAACAGGGTGATAAGCGGGCATTTCGTTCAGGAAACGAGGCAGAAGGTTAAAAATCTCCTACAACACATGGGAGAGGTCCCTCTACGGATAATGAAGCTCACGGAGGAGTTCATGAAGGGGCTAATATCTCCGGGGGTGATATTTGAAGAACTCGGTTTTAACTACATAGGCGTGATAGATGGGCATGACCTAAAGGCTCTTGAAACTACACTGAAGAACGCCAAAGACATAAAGGGTCCCGTTTTGGTACATGTCTTGACGAAGAAGGGAAAAGGTTACAAGCCCGCGGAGGAAAACCCCGTTAAGTGGCACGGTGTAGCTCCCTACAAGGTGGAGTCGGGAGAGATAATAAAGAAAAGCTCGCTCCCCACGTGGACTTCTGTATTCGGAAACGCGGTTATTGAGCTTGCGGAAGAGGACGAAAAAATAGTGGTAATAACCCCCGCCATGAGGGAAGGTTCGGGACTCGCCAAGTTTGCCGAAAGGTTTCCAGAGCGGTTTTTTGACGTGGGAATTGCGGAACAGCACGCGGCAACCTTTGCGGCGGGTTTAGCCTGTGAGGGAATGAAGCCGGTTGCGGCTTACTACTCAACCTTCTTGCAGAGGGCGTATGACCAAGTTATACACGACATAGCCCTCCAGAACCTTCCCGTGAGCTTTGCGATAGACAGGGCGGGGCTTGTGGGGGACGATGGTCCCACACATCACGGGGTTTTCGACCTTTCTTTCTTGAGGTGTGTTCCTAACTTAATCGTGTCAGCGCCGAAGGATGAGCAGGAGCTTAGGGACTTGCTTTACACGGCGGTAAACAGCGGGAAGCCTTTCGCTTTAAGGTACCCGAGGGGAGCTGCAAGGGGTGTAAGCGTTGAGGGTTTCAACATCATAGAAATAGGAACTTGGGAGGAGCTTTTAGAGGGTGAGGATGCGGTGATACTTGCGGTAGGAAATCCCGTTTACGACGCAATTAAAGCCTCCGAGGAGCTTAGAAAGGAAGGTATAAAGGCCGGGGTAGTGAATGCAAGGTTCGTGAAACCTTTAGACGGGAAATTGCTAACGGAGCTTGCCGATAGATACGATACCTTTGTAACGGTTGAGGATAACGTTGTTGCCGGCGGTTTCGGTTCTGCAGTTCTGGAGTTTCTTTCGAGTAAGGGTATATTCAAGCGGGTAATCACCCTGGGTGTGCCGGACAGGTTCATAGACCACGGACCACAACCGGTACTCAGAGCTGAAGCGGGGATAGACTCGGAAGGAATAAAAAAAGCTGTTTTACAGGTTCTTCTAAATAAAAGGGCTTGATGGCTAACTTCAAGTACAGGAACGGCAAGATAAAGCTGGAACATCACATACTTGAAGGTTTAGGGAAATACTTGTCAGATATGGCAGAATGGGAGGAGGTTGAAAGCATAATACCCGGTAGGATTTCAAGGCATAACAAGGGAAGGGGTTCAAAGGGGCTGTTTCTGAAGTACAAAACCCTTTCAGGGTACAAACTCCTGTATAAAAATGGCACTTCCGTTCAAGAGGTGTTCGTGGTATGTAGCGATTACGAAGCCTTTGAGGAGAGATTTAAGAGTTATTACAAAACCTGAAAGGTTATAATTTTTTTATGATAGCAAGGCGAGTTTCTCAGCTAAAACCTTCCCCCACGCTAACCATAACCGCAAAGGCAAAGGAACTCAAAGCAAAAGGCGAAGACGTAATCGGTTTCGGTGCGGGCGAGCCGGACTTTGACACCCCAGAAGAGGTAAAGGAAGCCTGTATAAAAGCTCTCAAAGAGGGAATGACCAAGTACTCTCCCTCCGCGGGAATTCCCAAGCTAAGGGAGGAGATATCTAACAAGCTGAAAAGGGAAAACCGCCTTGATTACAAACCCTCCGAGATAGTTGTGAGCAGCGGGGCTAAGATGGTTCTCTTCCTCGTGTTCATGAGCATAGTTGAGGAGGGTGATGAGGTTCTTCTACCCTCACCTTACTGGGTGACCTACCCGGAGCAGATAAGACTTCTGGGAGGAGTTCCCGTCGCCGTTCCCCTGAGCGAGGAAGAAGACTTTCAACTCTCACTTGATAAAATTAAGCCCTACGTAAGCGATAAAACTAAAGCCATAGTTATAAACTCCCCGAACAACCCCACAGGGGCGGTTTACGACAGGGATAGACTCGTTGAGATAGCGGAGTTCTGCTTGGAAAACAACATATTTATCGTTTCCGACGAGTGCTACGAGTCCCTCGTGTACGATGGAGACTTCTTCAGTATAGCTTCCGTATCGGAAGAGGTAAGGGACATAACCTTTACGGTAAATGCCTTCTCGAAGACCTTCTCCATGACCGGCTGGAGAATGGGGTACGTAGCCTGCCCCGAGAGATTTGCTAAGGTCATAGCGAGCCTCAACAGTCAGACTGTATCAAACGCCACCACCTTTGCCCAGTACGGGGCTATCGAAGCCCTGACAAACCCGAGTGTTAAGGAGAAAGTTCTAAATATGAAAGAGGCGTTCAGGAGCAGAAGGGATAGAGCATACGAGCTTCTTAACTCCATACCGGAGGTCAGCGTCGTAAAACCCAAGGGAGCCTTTTACATATTTCCGAACTTTTCCTATTACTCGCAGAAGTTGGGCGGTGATGTGAAGCTCTCGGAGTTTCTACTTGATCGCGTCAAGGTTGCCTGCGTTCCCGGTTCTGCATTTGACGCAGAGGGATTTCTCAGGCTCTCCTATGCCACCTCCGTAGAGACCATAGAGGAGGGTATCAGCAGGATTAAGAAGGCTCTGGAAAGTTTATAGGGGAGTTAACCTCGTAAACGACGAAGGAACCGTCGTAGCTCCTGAAGGTAAACCTATCACCCTCCCGTGAGACTATATAGTCGGGAGATATGGGAACTTTACCCTTACCCCCAGGCAGGTCTACCGCGTAAGTTGGAATTCCCATGCCCGAGATTTTACCTCTCAGATACTCCATAATCTCCATTCCCCTGTCCAAAGATGTTCTGAAGTGAACCGCTCCCTTTATAGGGTCGCAGTGGAATAGGTACTGGGGCTTTACCTTAATCCTCAAAAGCTCCCTGTTGAGTTTAAGCATCTCCTCTCCGGAGTCGTTGACTCCCTTGAGCAGTACCGTTTGGTTGTTTACCGGTATTCCCCTTCTCAGGATTTTATCGACTGCCTCCTCGGAAAGCTCGGTTATCTCATTTCGGTGGTTAAAATGGGTGTTTATCCAGATGGGGGAGTGTCTTTCAAGAATGTCCATAAGTTCTTCGTCAAAGAACCTCTGGGGAGCTAAAACGGGGAGTCTCGTCCCGAACCTTATTATTTCAACGTGCTTTATCTCCCTGAGCCTTTTGAGTATGTAATCAATCTTCTCGTTGCTCAAGCTGAGCGGCTCTCCCCCGGATATGAGAACGTCCCTCACCTCTTCGTGAGCCTTTATGTAATCTATCATTCTATCTATCTCCTGCAAACTCTTTGCCCTCTCACCTTCGGCAAATATCCTTTTTCTCATACAGTGCCTGCAGTAAACCGCGCAAAAGGTGGTTACACTCATGAGAACTCTGTCGGGGTAACGGTGCGTCAAGCCGGGGATTTCCCCTTCCTCCCTTAGAGCGTCCGGCTCACCGAACCTCTGGACACTCTCATCAACCTCAACCTCCCTGGGGATAGCCTGAAGGCGAATTGGGTCGTTTACGTTCTCCGGGTTCATCAGGGAAAGGTAGTAGGGAGTTATTGCCAAGGGGTAAAGTCCCTCGGTTTTTTTTATGCCCCTTTCTTCCTCCGGAAGTAGTTTTATGTATTTTCTCAACTGCTGCGCAGTTTTTATTCTATTTCTTATCTGCCAGTTGTAGTCCCGCCACTCCTCTCGGGTAGCCTTGAAGTGTATCATGAAGCTTTATATGTCGTATATGTAATCCAAAAGCTCTTTGGCTTTCTCTGCGTCAAGCTCTTTCAACCTCTTGTAAACTTCCCTCGCCTTTTGGGTTTTCCCCAACCTTGCGTACGCTATCCCTAACCTGAGAAGTAAATCAGGACTTTCCCCATTTTTAAGCTCCTCTTCCAAATCCTCGGCTAACTTTTCAAGTAAGCCTTCGCCCATCTTTGAAAAGTTTCCTTTGTAGCCTTTTCCGAACATAGGATAAAGTTTAAGCCTCCTTGAGGTTAAAAGTATGAGCTTTGCCAATTAACTTACGGAACTCGTTTATACCTTTGCCTTTCATAAAGTCTTCTATACCCTCTATAACCTTCAGCGGTGCAAGGGGTTCGTAAAAGTTCGCCGTTCCCACCTGAACCGCACTTGCGCCCGCGTACACATGCTCAAGGGCGTCTCTGTAAGTGGTTATCCCCCCAACTCCCACTATGGGAATAGACATTCCGTACTTCTCAAAGGTCTGCCATATCATACGAACGGCTATCGGCAGTATGGCAGGTCCCGAAAGCCCGCCCGTCTTAGTGGAAAGCTCGGGTCTTTCCTTCTCTATGTTTATCTTCATTCCTAAGAGCGTATTTATAAGAACGATTCCGTCCGCTCCCGAATCTATACATACCTTTGCAAACTCCGTAACGTCCGTGACGTTCGGGGAGAGTTTAACAAGCAGGGGTTTCTTAATCCTTTTCTTTATACTTTCCACGAGATTTCCCAGAACCTTGGGGTCGTGACCGAAGACTATACCTCCTTTCTTAACGTTAGGGCATGAAACGTTAAGCTCGTAGGCTACTACCTTGTCCGCACTCTCAAGGGAAAGGCACACCTCAACGTACTCCTCCTCGCTCTCTCCGAAAACGTTGGCTATAAAGTGGGTGTCTATGTTCTTTATCTGAGGGTAGAGCTTTCTTAAGAACTCCTCCACACCCGGATTTTGAAGCCCTATTGAGTTGAGCATACCGCATGGAGTTTCCGCTATCCTCGGCACCTCGTTGCCTCCTCTCGGCTTCAAGGATATCCCCTTCGTAACCACAGCTCCCAGACGGGAAACGTC
>WFYI01000088.1 GCA_015490155.1 Aquificaceae bacterium
ATAACAGGCTTTTGCTGTGGCGGAACGCTGTCCATGTACGCAGCCGCAAGGTTCAACGACGAGATTTCAGTCTCCGTTCCCTTTTACGGACTGCCCCAACTTATGGAGATTGATTTCTCAAGCGTAAAGATGCCGATATTTTTCATTCTCTCCGAAAAGGACGAATTCGTTGACAACGACCAAGTGATAGAGCTTTCCAAGTCCGTATGGAAAAACGGCGTTGAGATGCAGATAAAGGTTTACCCCGGAGTAAATCACGCCTTCCTAAACTCAAAAAGACCGGAGGTTTACAACGAGGAGCTTGCAAAAGATGCCCTCAAGATGTGCGTTGATTTCTTCAAAAGACACCTCTCATGAAAAAGAGAGCTGTACTCGTAGTAAACTTTGGCTCCCAGTACGTTCAGCTCATAGCCCGCAGGGTTAGGGAACTTGGGGTTTACAGCGAGATAATTAATTGGGACGAAGGGATTGAGGAGATTGAAAAATCTAAGCCTTACGGCTTGATACTTTCCGGGGGACCATCTTCCGTTTATTCCCCAGACGCACCTCTGCCCGACCCTGAGATATACAATCTGGGAATACCCGTACTCGGGATATGTTACGGACTTCAGGTTATAACCCACCAGCTCGGAGGCAGGGTAGAGAAATCCAACAAACAGGAGTACGGGAGGGCAAGGCTCAGGGTGATAAAAGAAGACCCCCTATTTCAAGGACTACCTGAGGAATTTGACGTGTGGATGAGCCACGCTGACAAGGTGGTTTCACTGCCGGAGGGATTTGAAACTCTGGCTATATCCGACAACTCACCCCACGCAGTAGTCCGCCACAGAGAGCGCGGTATATACGGGCTTCAGTTTCACCCGGAGGTAGCCCACACAAGCTATGGCAAGGAGATTCTCGCCAACTTCGTTTACGAGGTATGTAAGGCGGAAAGGAATTGGGAGATAGAGAACTTTCTTGAAGAGAAGGTGGAGGAGATACGTTCACAGGTGGGAGATGCAAAGGTTATATCTGCACTCTCCGGGGGTGTTGATTCAACGGTAGCCTCCGTGTTAGTCCACAGGGCGGTAGGCGACAGGCTTCACTGCTTCTTTATAGACCACGGCTTGCTCAGGAAAGGAGAAAGGGAGAAGGTTGAGGAAAGGCTCAGGTCTCTCGGTCTTCCCCTGAAAGTCGTGGACGCGAGCGAGCTATTCTTAAGCAAGCTAAAGGGAGTTGAAGACCCGGAGGAAAAGAGAAAGATAATAGGTAGAACCTTCATAGAGGTATTTGAGAGGGAAGCTAAGAAGATAGAAGGGGCAAAGTTTCTACTGCAGGGAACCCTCTATCCCGATGTGGTGGAGAGCGCAGGCATAAAGGGAAGCGCAAAGATAAAGACCCACCACAACGTCGGCGGTCTTCCAGAGAAAATGAACTTAAAGCTGAT
The DNA here is from genome assembly GCA_015490155.1 of Aquificaceae bacterium. Classification (GTDB taxonomy): domain Bacteria; phylum Aquificota; class Aquificia; order Aquificales; family Aquificaceae; genus WFYI01. The sequence goes on from WFYI01000088.1 coordinate 1,427, forward strand.
TGAACCTCTAAGGGAGCTGTTCAAGGACGAGGTTAGGGAGCTTGGCAAAGCCCTCGGAATACCAAAAGACATACTCGGGCGCCACCCATTCCCGGGACCCGGACTCGCTATAAGAATCTTGGGAGAGGTGAACAGCCAAGACCTGAAAACCTTGAGAGAGGCAGACAGCATATTTATAGAGGAACTGAAAAAAGCGGGGCTATACGATAGGATTTGGCAGGCGTTTGCGGTGCTTCTGCCCATAAAAACGGTAGGCGTGATGGGGGACGTGAGGACTTACGAGAAGGTCATAGCCCTAAGAGCTGTAGATAGCAAGGACGGAATGACAGCAGACTGGTACAGACTGCCCTACGACTTCCTTGATAAGGTGATGAGGAGAATAATAAACGAGGTGGAGGGTATAAACAGGGTTGTTTACGATGTGTCCTCAAAACCTCCCTCAACGATAGAATGGGAGTAAAATTATATCTTCCCAAAAACTAAGCTTAAGGAGTTGAGGCTTGGAAAACCTTGTTATTTTAGGAGCCCAGTGGGGGGACGAAGGCAAGGGAAAGATAGTTGACCTGCTTTCGGAAAACTACTCCGTGACAGTTAGGTATCAGGGGGGGAGCAACGCGGGACACACGGTAATAGTGAACGACCAAAAGTTCATACTCCACCTGCTACCCACTGGAATACTCCACAACGAGGTTATAGGTGTAATAGCGCAAGGAATGGTCTTAGACCTTGAGGTGCTTGAGAGTGAGATAAACGGTTTGATAGAAAGGGGAATAGATGTTAGGGAGAGGCTTTTTATAAGCGACAGAACCCATCTCGTTCTGCCTTACCACAAGCTATTGGACAAGCTCTTTGAGAAGAAGAGCAGTATAGGAACTACTTTAAGGGGAATAGGACCCGCTTACATGTTCAAGTTCGGAAGGAAGGGCATTAGGATTTCAGACCTTGAAGACGCAGAGGAGTTCAGGCTAAAGCTCAAAGAAAACATAGAGTTCGTGAGAGAGATTTGTGAGAAGGTTTACTGCGAGACCTTTGAGCTGAACCACACGAGCATATACGACTCCACTATGAGGATATACGAGTCCATAAGGGAAATGGTAAGGGATGTTTCCGCTTTCCTGCTTGACAACTCAGAAGGAATCTTATTTGAGGGCGCTCAGGGAACGCTCTTGGACATAGACATGGGTACTTACCCATTTGTAACCTCCTCAAACTCCTCAGCTTTGGGGCTTTCCAACGGAACGGGACTACCTCCTAAGTTCTTTAACAACTCCTTCTTCCTCGGAATAGCAAAGGCATACACCACGAGGGTTGGAGAGGGACCCTTTCCAACCGAGCTGAAAGGTGAAGAGGGAGACAGACTAAGAGACTTGGGAGGTGAGTACGGCTCTACCACAGGAAGACCGAGGAGGTGCGGATGGTTAGACCTCGTAGCTCTCAAGTACTCTGCAAGGGTTAACAGCCTTGACGGGCTTATCATCACAAAGCCTGACGTTCTGGATACCTTTGAGGAAGTCAAGGTATGCGTAGCCTACGAAATAGACGGAGAACGTACAGATACACTTCCGGCATCGCTGAGCAGGCTTGAAAGGGTAAAACCCGTTTACAGAACATTTAAGGGCTGGAAGAAAAGCACAAAGGGCATAACGAGAAAGGAGGAACTCCCTGCGGAAGCTCTTGAGCTGATAAGTTTCGTTGAGGAATTTACAGAAACTAAGGTAGTAATGCTATCAACGGGACCAAAGAGGAACGAGTACCTATGGCTAACGGAAACCTTACAGAGGACAAACGCCGGCTATACCTGAAAAGGGCTAAGCAGTTAAACAGAGCGTTCATAGCGGTAATACTGCTTTTCTACCTTATCTGCCTTGCCGCCTACGAGTTCTTTAGAATGCCGGTGAGCAATAAACTCTCAATATACGTATACTCAATAATATCTGGGCTTGGAGTGTTATCTTACCTATCCGCTTTTCTAATAAAAAGGAAGATGTTTCCCGTAAACACATCAGAAGACAAGTACTGGAGCTACACAGCAACGAGGAGATACTTTTGGAGCTATGTAATGCTTAGTTTCCCATTCTTTATAAGCTTCGTTTTTTACATATTCGCTGGACATCTATCCTCTCTAACTCTCGGATTTTTAATAAGCGTGGTAGGTCTTTTGATATTCAAACCTAAGGAAGGAGAGGTTATCTAATCAACAAGCTCCCACATCACAGTAGGGAGACTTTTCCCTGAAAACCTTAGACTGAAACCTGAAAACCCTTGTATCATCTTCTTTCCAGCAATCGTCCGGGAGAGAGGCTTTTCTGCAGGTGAACGCTAAAAAAGTCTCGGGAGAAAGCCCGTACTCCGTAGCCACCTTGGGAAGGAGCAAGCCCCTAAGCTTTCCTCTCTCCACTATAACACCGTCCTTACCTATCCTTATTGCACCAGGCAGGAGTTCTTTATCTAACTCTTCCGGTTCACTAAGAACGGACAGTTCCCAAACAACCTCGTTCAGCTTACCAAGTTCCAAAGGTGAAAACCTCGTATCCGAAAAAGCCGCTTTCAAAGAGCTGTAAATAACTCCGTACCATAGGGGATACAAAGGTTCCGGAACTCCCACGCAACCCCTGAGCTTACCCTCCGGGTGAGTGTAAAGCGTGGTGAAAACTCCTATCTTTCCATTAAACTCTTCCTTTATCTCTTCAGGAACCTCAAACTCCTCTTCGAGGAGTTTACTCTTTACTGCCTCCCTTCCGAGCCTAATGAGAACCTTGGCTTGATTCAAGGAGAGCATACACCTCCCTCTCCTTCTTAAGGAACTCCTGCTCTTCCTCTCCCCCGAGTTCGTGGTCGTACCCGAGAAGGTGAACCAAACCGTGAACTAAAAGCCTCTCAACCTCATCGTGCAAACTAACACCGGCCTCTTCAGCCTGCCTGATGGCGGTATCGTAGGAAATGACTATATCACCGAGCATGTAAGTTCCCCCAACTTCGTCCCCCATGGGAAAAGATAGAACGTCCGTTGGATTGTCTTTTCCCCTGTAGTACCTGTTAAGCTCCCTAATTTCCCGGTCACCCGTTATCATTACACTTACCTCGGCGTTGCTAAAACCCAAGCCGTTCAGGGCTGACAGAAGAACATTCCTTATAAATGTCTCTTGAAGGTCTCCCCTATCAATCCTTATCAGAACCTCGTTCATTCTCTTCCAAGTTCCTCTCAAAATCCTCGTAAGCCTCTATTATTCTGGCAACTATAGGGTGTCTGACAACGTCAGCCTGAGAGAACCAAACGAAGTCTATTCCCTCGACCTCCTTTAAAACCTTCATAGCCTCCACAAGTCCGGAGTGAGCCTTCTTAGGTAGGTCTATCTGAGTTATGTCCCCGGTTATAACCGCCTTTGAACCGAAGCCTATGCGGGTAAGGAACATCTTCATTTGTTCCTTAGTAGAGTTTTGAGCCTCGTCAAGGATTATAAATGAGTCGTTGAGAGTTCTTCCCCTCATGAACGCAAGGGGAGCTATCTCTATTATGTTCTTTTCCAGAAGGTAAGCGGCTTTATCGTAATCCACCATATCAAAGAGGGCATCGTAAAGTGGTCTCAGGTAAGGGTCAACCTTCTCGCTTATACTTCCGGGGAGAAATCCCAGCTTTTCACCTGCTTCAACAGCAGGTCTCGTTAGGATTATCTTGTTTATCTTCTGCTCCTTCAAGTAAGAGAGAGCCATAGCCATAGCCAAGTATGTCTTTCCAGTCCCCGCAGGACCTATACCGAAAACTATGTCGTTGTTCCTTATAGCCTTAACGTATCTTCTTTGCGTTTCTGTCCTTGGAACTATAGCCTTTCTCCTGTGGGTGTAGAGTATAACCTCCTCTTCAGAACCTTCGTCGGAGACGGGAGATGTAGAACTAACGAAGTCCCTTGCGTAATCCCTTGCTTCCGATGGTGTTAGACTTTCCTTATCAAGCCTTCTTAAAAGCGTCCTTATAAAGGAGGATAGCCTGTAAACAGCCTCTTCGTCACCCTTTATTATTAGCTCAGTTCCTCTGGGGACTACCTTAACACCAAAAAGCTCCGAGAAGTACTTTACGTTTTCGTCTCCTCTACCCACAACGGTGTAAAACTTCTCATCGTAGCTTCCTAAATCAATCCTTTCCTCTACTATCCTACCTATCATTACACTTGACACTAAAACGCCATTAGCTAAGATTTTAATATAGCTAAAAGTCTTGAGCTTACAATCCTTATGGCGAAAACTTAGGAGGTAAACATGGGACACATGATAAGGTCTACCATGCTGTTAGGCTTGTTAACGGGGCTGTTTCTTTTCATAGGTTACGCCTTGGCAGGGCAGTCGGGCATGGTCATAGCATTAATAATTGCGGGGATAATGAACTTTCTATCCTACTGGTTCTCGGACAGGATAGTTCTCGCGATGTACCGTGCGAGGGAAATATCTTACGAGGAGGCTCCGTGGCTACACCAGATGGTTGAGGAGCTTGCAAGGAAAGCTAACATTCCAAAACCGGGCATATACCTCGTTCCTATGGAGCAGCCTAACGCATTTGCAACGGGAAGAGGTCCAGGACACGCGGCCGTAGCCGTAACACGCGGAATAATGGAAATACTTGACGAAGAGGAGTTAAAGGGTGTGCTTGCCCACGAACTCGGACACATAATTAACAGGGACGTTCTGATATCCACCATAGCCGCCACCATAGCCGGCGCCATATCGATGATAGTTCACTGGTTGCAGTGGGCTTTGATATTCGGCTTTGGAAGGGACGAGGAAGATTCTGGTCCCGGAGCGCTGATAGGTAGCATACTCTTGATAATAATTACCCCTATAATAGCAACCCTGATACAGCTTGCCATATCCCGTTCAAGGGAGTATCTTGCGGACGAAACCGGGGCAAAGCTATGCGGATGTCCCTTGGCTCTCGCAAGGGCCCTTGAGAAAATCCACAACTACGTTATGCAGGTTCCACCATCTCAGGTAAACGAGGGAACCGCTCACCTGTTCATAGACAACCCGCTCAAAGGGGGACTCATGGAGCTTCTTTCAACACACCCGCCAATGGAAAAAAGGGTGGCAAGGTTGGTTGAGATGGCAAGAAAGATGGGGCAGGTAGCTTAATCGCCTGTCCCTCTTAGCTTGGCTTGGGTACGGGTAGGTTAGCAGAGCGAGAGATAGAAGGCTCAGGTAGCCCTGCAAAGAAAAGGCAAAGGTGTAAAATATATAACCCGTAGATGCTTAAACTCGTAGTAATAAGACACGCCGAGAGTGAATGGAACCCTGTTGGCAGGTACCAAGGTCTATTGAATCCAGACCTAACAGATAGGGGAAGAAATCAGGCAAAGCTCTTAGGAGAGGCTCTAAAGAAGGAAGGTATAGGAAAGCTTTACTCCTCACCGCTAAAGAGAACCTACGAAACCGCAAGAATAGTCGGTGAAAGTTTGGGGCTTGATGTCATAGAGGAGGAGCGCGTTATAGAGATAGACCACGGCGTATGGTCAGGGATGCTTGTGGAAGAGGTAAAGGAAAAGTTTTCAGAGGACTTTAACAAATGGATTGAAGAGCCTCACAAGGTAGAGTTTCCGGAGGGAGAAACGCTCGAGGAGGTTTACAGGAGGGTTAAGGATTTTCTCGATGAAGTGAAGTTCAAACACAACGGAGAAACGATAGCTGTAGTCTCCCATACAGTACCGATACGATGTATGTACTGCGCACTGCTCGAAGTAGACCTATCCAAGTTCTGGAGTTTCGGCTGTGATAACGCGTCGGTATCAAGGGTGATAATTGAAGAAGACAGAGCTATAATACAAAGCTTGAACATTACTTGCCATCTGGGGGAACTTTACGTTGAAGCTCATAAAGCTCTTTAGCCTCTTAATATTAGCTCTCTCGGTAGCGACCGCTCAGGAGCTATCAGAAAATATATCTATAAGGGTAAAGGTAATAGGAGAAATAGACGTAGACAAACCTCCCATCTATCCACCCGAAAAAATCAACACGGACATAAAGCTTGAGGTCTTAGAGCTGTCCCCAATATTACTTGAGCCTCCAAAAAAGCTTGAAAAGGTAGATGTTAAAAAGCCGGAGGGAGGTAACTTCAGTTGCGGAGAACCTAAAGATAGGATTAATTACAGGAAAGGCGTTAAGGAGTACTTAGAAGGTAACTACCCAGAGGCGAGGGATTACTTGCTAAATGTGTTTTCCATAAACATATCTCCATTTAAGCCTATGGCTTCATACATACTCGGGGTTATGTACGCAGAGAAGGGCAGGGAAGAAAAAGCCCTTGAGTTCTTTAAGGTTGGATGTGATTACCTAAATCTATACAGAGACGCTTCTTGTGAAAGTTATTACGCATACAGCTTCAGAGCGAAGGGTTCTCCTGTTCCCTCCTCCGGCGAGTTCCCACTCTGGGAAGAGGTTTACAGGATAAAAAGTGGTGATAAGGCTGTAACCTCAGATTGCTCTAATGTGGTTTACAAGAGATACTGCGCCTATGTAAACAGGTTTATAAACGGAGAAATAGACGAGGAGTACTTGGAGAGTTCTCGTATAAGAAGGGCTATACTCGTACTGGACAAAAACCCAGATGAGAGCATAAGCATACTTAAAGAGTACATAAAGCCCCTGAACAGGTACAGAGACATTGCCTTATACTATTACTCCTTAGCCTTGATAAAGAAAGGAAAAATAAAAGAAGCTATAAAATCCATATCTATACTTGAGACTCTAAACTCGGAATACTCAAAGAACCTATACGGGCTTATAGCTAAGGAAAATCTCGGATACACACTCCTTGCATACAGGCTAACCGGAAATAAGGAGCTTCTGAATACCGCCGGAACTATAGCCTACAACAGAGGAGATTACAGGCTCGCTATGGACTTCTTTGAAAAGTCTGGCAATCTAAGGCACGCCCTTTACTCCTCACTCAGGTTGAAGGATTACAAGACTGCACTTTCCGTACTAAAAAGGGAAACTGTAAAGGACAGAGAACACTTCCTATGGACGCTTGAAACTCTCCTCCGGATGAAAGATTACGACTCTCTCGGAAAAGTTCTTGAGGAGATAAGAGAAATTTATCCAGGGCTTTACAAAGACTACGCCGGCTGGTACTTCTTCAAGAAAAAAGATTGGAACAGAGCTGCGGAGTTCCTTCCGGACGGATACCTCAGGGCTGTTGCTCTTTACAACTCCGGGCAGTATGAAAAAGTCATGGAAGCGCTCGGAAATCCTAAGAACGAAGAAGAAAGGCTGCTCCTTGCAAGGGCGTTTATATCCCTCGGGAACGGAGAAACAGCAAGGTTATTTCTAACAGGTGATACTGACGAGGAGGTATATCTAAGGGGGATTAGCTACTTCATAGAAGGTGAGTACGAAAAGGCTATAGAGAGCTTTAGTATGTTAGGCTCAGAAAGTCCTTACAGGATAAGAGCTTTACTAAAGATAGCTGACTCTTACTACAACATGGGAGACTTAGAAAACGCAAAAAGGATATACATGGGCTTGCTAAAGAGCTTCTCGGACTCCGAGGAGGCAAAGGAGGCAACGCTTGCACTTGTCCAAGTGGAGCTTCAAAACCCAAGCTCAGACCTTAAAGACCTAATACCAAAATTTATAGAGCAGTTCCCGGATTCCTCTCTAATTCCAGACCTGTACTACCAACTTGCAAACATATACCTGAGAGAAGGTGATACAGAGAACGCTAAAAGGGTATTCCGAATCCTTACACAGTACGAAAATTACAGAGGTAAATCCCTGATAAAACTCGCAGAGTTAGAGAACTCTCCGGAAGAAAAGGAAAGGATACTCTTAGAAATCATGGAAAGCGGGCAACAAAGGGAAAAGGATAAAGCGGTAAGTATGCTGAAAGAGCTTTACAAAAAGGAAGGAGAAAGGGAAAAACTTGCCCAGCTGCTACTTAACGGCAGTTTTGAAGATAAGAAAGAAGCCCTGAGCATATATGCGGAGATAGACATAGAAAGGGCAGAAGAACTTCTGCAGGAGCTTGTGAAAAAGGATAAAAGTGATGAAAAGATTACCAAAACCGCACTTTTACTTTTCAAAAAAACCGGAAAGCCATACTACCTTAAGGTAGCAAGGAATTCACCGGAAAAAGAAGTAAAGGCAGAAGCCCTGTACCTGATGGGTAAACACCTAAAGAGAAAGAAGAAAAACAGAGAGGCTTTAGAAAGCTTCCTCGAGGTGATAATATCTTCAAAGGGAATACAGCCTTACTACAACAATAGCATATTTGAAGCTGTTGAGCTGTTAATCTCCATGAAAGCGAGGAGCGACGCATCTTGTCTTCTTGAGAGGTTAGATAAGGAAC
>WFYI01000089.1 GCA_015490155.1 Aquificaceae bacterium
GGGTCAAGTATCAACCTCTCCTCAAACTTGTATCCTGCATCTTTTAGGCGTTTTATCCTTTCTCCGAACCAGAGGTTTATCTCTGCCACCACATCGTCGTAGATTATGGGCTCGGTTTTCCACGTCTGGGGAGTTCCCTTTATGTGGTTAATAACGTAAGGGCACTGGTATCGGGAGACTACGGAGAAGATTTCCCCGTCAAAGGTTCCACCGCTTATGTCGTTTATTATGTCCGCTCCCTCTTCTAAACACGCCCTTGCCACTTGCGCCTTGTAGGTGTCCACGGAAATCCAGACATCGGGAAGCTCCTTTCTAATCTGCTTCAGAACCGGTAGGACTCTTTTGAGTTCCTCCTCGGCATCAACCCTTTCCGAGCCGGGTCTTGTGGACTCTCCTCCTATGTCTATTATCTCCGCGCCCTCTTCGTGCATCTGGACGGCTCTCTTTATCGCCTCTTCGGGCTTTGTGTAAAATCCTCCGTCGGAGAAGGAGTCGGGGGTTACATTCAAAACGCCCATTATTGCGGTTTTAAGCCCCAAGGGAAGTATCTTGCGGTTGTAGGAGAGCTGGAAGTTCTCCTTCCTGAACCTGATTAGGCTCTCAAGAATTTCCCTCGCAAGGGATTTCGTCTCTCCAAATTTCACCAGCTCACGGCACACCTCCCTTATTGAAGCCTCACTCCCGCATAGGGCAAAGTTTCCTTTGTTGTGAAAGAGGTGAACGCAAGCATTTCTTGCGGAAAGGAATATAGGCTCCGGATTAAGCTCTCTGTGAAAGTAAACACAGTGAAATACTCCCTCAAATGCCCTGTCTTCCGCTTCTTTAACGAACACTCCCACCCTCTCTTTAAGGAACTTGTAAAAGTGGTCTTTGTTTTGGAAGTGTTTAATCAACATGTAAATATTTTAGTTTCAAACCTCTATTACACCATCACCAAAAGCCTTCACGTAAAACTTACCTCCCAGCCTGCCCATGGGCTTGTAAAGGTTAAAGTCCACCCTCCCTTTTTCGTCCACAATCCTGTCGTCCACCCTCAAAAGGAGAGCTTCGCCGAATATCACGTGCATATCATAGACCTTCATGTGCTTGTACAGCTTACATTCAAAGGAAGCCTTTGACTCTTTTATTCTAGGTGCCTTTACGAGTTTGCTTTTCTCCTCCGATAAACCTGCCACCTCAAATTCGCTCACGTGAGGCGGAAGCTCCTCCGCGGTCTTCAGCATCTCCCTAAAGTTTTCTTGGGAAACGAGGTTTATGACGAACTCCCCGGTATCAAGGACATTTTTAACCGTATCCTTAAAACTGCCGTCGTCCCTGTCCCCTATGGAGACCATAAAGACGGGGGGATAATCGTTGACCGCGTTGAAAAAACTAAAGGGGGCTACATTCGTGATACCCTCCTTACTAACGCTTGATACCCAGCCGATAGGTCTGGGAACCACAAGCCCCAAAACGAGCCTGAAAAAGGTATCTTCATCGGTTTCCTTGACTAGGAACTCCATCAGCTTTCCTCCAATTTGAGTCTTTTGTCTTTGGCTTCCCTTAAAAACTCGAGTATTTCCTTTTCATTTTCCTTCTCAATCATGGAGCGCAGTTTGTTCAAAGAGTTTGCGTAATGCTCTATGGCAAGGAGTAGATTTTCCTTGTTCTCAAGGAATATGTCCCTCCACATCACCGGGTCGCTCGCGGCTATGCGGGTAAAGTCCTTAAACCCTCCGCCGGGATATAAAAATAGGTTCGTGTCCCTTTCCTTTGACATATCCATGAGGGCGTCTATAAGTGCGAAGGCTACAGCGTGGGGAAGGTGAGAGACCGCCCCAAAAACGTAGTCGTGAAAGTGAGGCTCCATGTGTTCAACTTTGGCTTCCAACCTGTTCCACAAGTTTTCCACCAGCTCCAGTGCGTTTTTGTCCGTCTTCTCAGTAGGAGTGAGTATGACCTTTTTACCTCTGAAGAGCGTGGCAATACTATGCTCAACTCCCGATTTCTCGGTTCCCGCTATGGGATGCCCGCCAACAAACCTACCGCCGAGTATGTTCTCCATCTCGTAAACAAGTTTTCCCTTGACACTCCCTAAATCCGTCACCACCGTATCTTCAGTTAGAACCTTGGAAAGCTCTGTAGCAATAGCCCTGAAAGTTCTAACCGGTGTGGATAGGACAACAAGACTCGGTGAAAAGTTCTTTAGAGCCTTTATATCCTCAGCTCCCTCGGAGATAATACCTCTCTCCTTAGCAAGCTTTATCGCCTCACCTTTTATGTCCACACCGAACGCTTTAAACTCTAAACCGCTTTCCCTCAAGGCAAGGAGGAAAGAGCCTCCCATAAAGCCGACTCCTATTACCGCTATCCTCACTCTCTCCACCTCTTGTAAAGGGTGTGTTCAATTCGCAAAGAGTCCAGAACCTTGCCCACCACGAAGTCCACCAGTTCCTCGAGGCGCTTCGGTCTGTGGTAAAAGCCCGGACTTGCGGGTATAACGATAGCTCCCGCATCGTAAACCCTGAGCATGTTCTCAAGGTGAACCCTCGAGTAGGGCATCTCTCTCACGAGAAGCAGAAGGGGAACCCTCTCCTTGAGGGCTACCTCGCAAGCCCTGTGAATTAGATTTTCATTTATACCGCTTGCCACGTTCGCCAAAGTTGACATAGAACATGGCGCGACCACAACACCCTCGTACCTTACGAGCCTTGAACCGCTTGCCACGGGAGAGGTTAAGTCCTTGCAGTTGTGCAGGGAAACGTTCTCTAAGCCCTCAAGCTCGGATAAGTCTTTCCCCAGTTCCTCTTTAAGTACTATCCTTCCCGCATCTGACACTATCAGGTCAACCCTGTGTGTACGGCTCAAAACCTGAAGTAGTCTATATCCGTAAATCGCCCCGCTCGCACCCGTGATACACAAAAGGACTCTTTTCATAAAAGACCTCTTAAAAGCCTCCCGAAAGAGTTAAAGAAGAATTCTATCCTCTCCTTGTCTTCCGGCAGTTCTACAACAAGCCTGCCGGTTTCCGTTATACCTACCCTTATATCGTCCTTTACTCTGGTGGTGTGTCTCCTGAAATCGTACACGCTTATGACCCTTTCTATACCCTTTAGCTTTCTGATGTCCTCGGAACTTCCCAACCTCACGGTAATCTTAGGATTATCACCTACGGAAGCTCCCAACTCCCTCAAGAAGCCTTCAACCATAGCCTTAAGCTCCTCATCGCTACAGACTACCTCAGCCCGTACACCTTCCAGATTATCAGCCCAATCCGACTTTCCACCGCTTTTGTCGATGAGCTTTATCTCCTCTATAACCATATCTTTATCTAAAGCCTTGCACATGTCGTATATGTTCAGTAGAGCGGTAGAGACCGCTGTCAAAGCCTCCATCTCGTAGCCTGTCCTCGCTATTCCCCTTACCTCGGAAAAAACCTCCACGCTGTCGGGGTTTACCTTTAAATCGACCTTAACGAAGTCTATGGGTATGGGGTGGCAAAAGGGGAGTATGTCCCCCGTTTTCTTTGCACCGTATATACCCGTGAGCTTCGTAGCCTCTATGAGATTTCCCTTGGGAACCTCATTCCTTCTAATAGTTTCTATCGTCTGAGGGGTGAGCTTTATTCTTCCGTAAGCTTTAGCAGTTCTTAAGGTCTCTATCTTATGGGTTATGTCCGCGGTTTTCATGGGAATATTCATTATAAATGGTTGATGACAGCTTTTGCATATCAACGGGTTGGAGAAAGCAAAAGCTAAGGATTAGCTAATAAGGATTAAAGGAAGCAAAGGGGGAGCAAAGCCCCCAATTAAGAGGATGCTGAAACCTTCTCAGGTTTTGGAAGGAAAGGCTCTAAGCCCTCTTCCTGCGCCCACTTTTGGGCGAAGTCGTATGCTGCGTTTGCGGTAGCTATGTTCTTCTCTATAAGCTCGAGCTTCTTCTTGAACTTTCTTTCTATAGCAGAGTCGAGAGATGCAGTTCCACCAGAGGCTACGAACTTTTTAAGGAACCTTGCCTTGATACCCTCTTCTATGGCGTCCTTGCCGACGAGCTGTGTAGCACCGAAGAAAGCTCCCAGCATAGCCATGTTTGTGGAAAGCTCCGTTCCAGCCACCTCCATGGCGAACTTGGTGGCGGAGAAGTTAAGGACTTTAACTTCCATGGATTCGAGGTTCTGCCTGTCGTATTCCTCCAAGAGGTCTTCCTCGGAGTTTATTATTATCAGTCCCTTTCTCTTTATACCTGAGTAAAAGGGCATGGTGTAGGATTTGCCCATGGTAATAACCTGAGGGTGGAAGACCATTATCACGTCCGGATATACCACCTCACCTCTGTCGTATATAGGTTCAAGTCCTATTCTGGCATAACTCTCAGCGGGAGCCATCCTCTTCTCGGCACCGAAGAAGGGGTTGGAAACGGCGTAATAACCCGCGTAGTCAGCCGCAGTAGCTATGATATGGGCGGCTGTAACCGCACCCTGACCTCCTATGGCGGGCATTCTTACGTTAACTCTTCTCTTGTTCATAGTAAGCCCTCCTCTTTCTTCTTCTTTATAACTTCCTTAGCTTCATCGGTCATGTACTCGAAGAACTTAAACCTCTCCTTGTCGGTCTGTCTCATCTCCCAAAGACCCTGGTCTGCGTTTAAGCCTATCTCGAGTATGCAAGGAGTGTACATGTGGAGGTAAGTGGGTCCCACCTCTCTGGCTATGTATATAGCCTGTTTTACGACCTTCTCAACCTTCTTGGGGGAAGACACCGTCATTCTTACAACATAGTGGCATCCCGAATCTATAGCTATCTGCCACATGGGAACCTTGTCAAACTGCTTACCTTTGGGAGCCATCTTAAACACGTGTCCCTTAACGGTCATTCCGCTTTCCTGTCCTCCTGTGTTGGCGTAGACCTCGTTGTCAAAGCATATAGTCGTTATTTTTTCCTGTCTGAAGAAGGATTGAAGCGTACAATCGAGACCTATATCAACGGTAGCGCCGTCACCTGCGAGGACTACTACGTCTTTTACCTTGTCGGGGAACCTCCACTCAAGGGTTCTCTTTATACCGGAAGCTATTGCGTTCTGGTTTCCGAATAGAGAGTGTACCGTGTGCAGAGCTATGTGGGGAAAGACGAGCGAGGTACATCCCGTAGAGTTAACTATTATCGTATCCTCCGGGTTGGGAAGAGAGGCGAGTATGTACCTGAATGCGGCAGACTCAGGACAACCCGCACAGAGGGAATGCTCCTCTATAAGCTCCTTTGCGTAGGGCAAGTCCATAACACCCCTTTTTGGGTTGCCCCAGGTAGCCTTTTCCTCGAGGTCTACTATCTCCTCGGGCATAAACTCCTTTAAATCCTCGTTTATCTTAAAAATCTCATACGACATGCTTCACCTCCTTTCCGAGAGTTTGTAGGACTTCCTTAACGATAACTTCGGGCGGCATGGTCATACCACCGGCAACCCTCGGAGAGCCTACGACGGGAACGTTAGTTTTTCCATAAAGAACCCTTCTGACCTCTCTCTCGAGCCAACCTATGACGTTGAACTCGGGGATAAAGATGTACTTTGCGTTCCTTATAGCCTGAAGAATTTCTTCACCGGGGAAGGGTCTGAGGGTTTTGAGCCTTATAACCCTCGTGGGAATTCCCTCGTCCTCGGAAAGCATTATCGCCGCTTCTTTAGCCTGTGCGCCTGCAGTTCCGGAAGCTATAAATACCACTTCTGCCTCTGGATTTCCAAACTCCTCTATCAATCCTTTTAGGTAACGTTTTGCGTAAGGTCTTGACCTCTCTATGGCAGACCTAACTTCAAACTGCCAGCTGGTATGACTTGCGTAGGATATGTAGTTGGACTTCATGACGTATGGGTCTCTCAGGAACCTTCCCGGCGCCATTTCCATGTCTATGGGGGGCATAGGTGATTTGTAAGGATTGTAAGGCGGGAGCGCTATGTCGTCCGGAGGAAGCATAACAGCTTCTCTCGTGTGGGATATGAAGAAACCGTCTATCGCGGTTATCACGGGAACGTGGACATCCGGCTGCTCTGCAACTGCAAATCCCGCAAGTATCATGTCAAAAAGCTCTTGGGCGTTCTCAGCGTGCCATATCATACAGCCCGTATCGAGTAGGAAGGATATTTCAAGGTTATCAGGCTGTATTGTCAGGGGAGAGTTCACACCCCTTGCCATTAGAACGAGCTGGAGCGGAAGCCTTGAACCCGCCCACATGGGGAAGTTCTCCATTGCCCTGAGAGTTCCTGGTCCGGAAGTGGTGGTTATAGTCCTTCCACCAGCCATAGAACAGCCGGCAACCTCGGACATAACACCAAACTCTGACTCACCTCTAAAGTAGACACCTACGTATCCTTCGACCCACAGCTCACCTATGAGGTGTGCAGCCTCAGATTGGGGTGTTATAGGATAAGAAACGGAGGCATCTACGGAAGCCCTCTTAACAGCCTCCTTGACTACCTCAGAACCGGTCATAAATTGCTTTTCCCTCGGCGCTTCAAAGAGGAGGTAGTCAGGAGAAACTACCCTCTGTCCCGCTCTATTGTATTGAACTTGTTCTGTTTTCTGCATACCTACACCTCCTTAAAAATCTCTCCTAAATTTAATTCAAAATCTTCCAAAGTACATGATTTAACTTCCCCTTCCCCGTATCCGAAGGAGCAAACCTCATAGGAATTGTCCTTCAGCGCAAACACCTCAACCGCCTTCTCCCCGGGAAACACGAGCCACAACTCCTTTACGCCGTGCTTTGCATAAATCCTTTTCTTGTCTTCTGTATCCCTTTTGAGGGTTGACGGGGATATGACCTCCACTACCAAGTCCGGAGAGCCGAATACCCCCCTTTCCTTCACTATATCGGAATTCTCCTTGGAGACGAATACCACATCAGGCTGGACTACATTCGTGTCTGACAGGATAACATCTACGGGTGATACGAACACCTCTCCGAGGTTTTTCTTTTCAACGAAGCTATCCAAGAGCATTACTATCCTTTTTACGAGCCTCTGATGCGTTGTACTCGGAGCTGGCATTTCAACGAGTTCTCCCTCCAAGACCTCGTAGCGTTTATCGTCATCGAGCCTGAGGTAGTCCTCATAAGTCCACCTCTCGGTAGCGGTTGTCATTACTTACCCAGCTCCTTCTTGACCTCTTCTGCAACCCTTATGAACTTCTCAAGCTCCTCGGTATGCTGGTCTCTGAGGGTAATCATCGCATCTTCGTGACCGGCGTTACCGCAGAGGGCTATGGTAAAGCAGTCCGTCTCTGCCCTTATTATCTTCAACGCAACGTTAGCGTAGTGGCAGTGAACACCCACGAATATACAGGCTTTTATCTTGTTGTGCCATATAGTTAGGTTCGGGTGGTTGGGATTTATCTCCTTCTCGGGGTCTATCTTGGGATACTTGGGTCTGTAGTCGTACATGGGTATAATCTTAGCCCCGAGGGTCTCCGCAATTCTCCTCACGAGCTTAGCCTTTTCCTTTGCCTCCTCGTTCCAAGAGTAAAGAACCTGCGGTCCCGGGAATATGGTGGGATTTTCTCTCGTCAGCATAGCCTTTGCCGCTTCGCGCATGGCTATCTCTTCGTCCACCACCTCGTTGAACAGGACTGCCTTTCCGGGAGGAGGAGTTAAAACTCCTTCGTAAACCGCGACCGGATAAGGCGAATACCCAGATGGTCCTAAAGTTGCCATAATTGACCTCCTAAAGATGTTTATTTACAAGCTGCCTCTTCTCTGTTCTCAGCGTAAACCATCTCTATGGCATCACGCTTCAATAGGTCAGAGCAGACGTAAACGCATAAAGCACAACCTTTGCACCTCGCATACATGACGTAAGCGTGATGGTCGTTGTCCGTATACATCAGCGTGTTCGGTTCGGGACAGAAAAGAGTACATTGTTTGCAGTTATATTTGGTGCATTCGTCATTTATAACCTTAGCGACATAATACATATTCCGCCTCCTAAGTTAGGTTGTGAATAACAATATAATGAAACTTTTATAAGATTACAAGTTCAGACTTGGGCATGAGTTTAGATAGTTTGTATAAATGGCTTGTTATCTCTGGCGTAAAAGGCTTGGGGAACAAAACCCTAAAGACCCTCTTTAATAACTTAGGAAGTGCAGAGAGAATACTCACAGCCGAAGAAGCTCGGCTTATCAAAATCTTAGGTGAAACTAGGGCAAAATCCCTGCTCGCGAGGGAAGGAGTGAACGAAAAAGAGATAAAAAGAGTGCTGGGCTTGGTAGAAAAGGAAGGTATAAACTTTGTTACCCTGGAAAGCGAAAACTACCCCCAAAAGCTGATAGATATAGAAGACCCTCCTCCCGTGGTTTTCTACCGCGGGGAGTTGAAAAATGTACCCCTTGCGGGCATAGTGGGAACCCGGAAACCCACCGGATACACAGTCGGACTAGTGAAAAGCACAGCATCAAAGGTAGTGAGAGCAGGAATGGGTGTGGTCTCTGGGGGAGCTAAAGGAGTGGATTGGCTCGCCCACGAAGGAGCCGTTGAAAGCGGGGGCTTTACCGTTTGTATTCTCGGATACGGCATTTTAAAAACCCCCGGCTACATTTTAAACCGTCTCGAGAAATCAAACGCGGTTTTACTTTCCGAGTTTCCTCCTCTCAAATCCGCAGACCGCTACACGTTCCCTAAAAGGAACAGACTGATAGCCGCGATGGGTGAGTTTATCTTTATCCCCGAAGCGGGAGCCAAGAGCGGGAGTTTAATTACCGCAAACTACGCTCTCAAATACGGCAAAAAGGTTTACGTCCACATAGGTATAGGAAGCTCCGACAGCTGGGAGGGCTGTTACAGGCTCCTGAAAGAGGGAAAGGCAGAAATCGTAAAGGATATAGAGGAGGTATTAAAAACTACCGCCTTCGGCGGTGATAATCTTATAAACTTCTTAAAAACTCCCAGAACGGTAGAGGAGCTTATGGAGCACACGGGAAAGAGCTATCAGGAAGTCAACATGTTCCTCACACAACTTGAGATAGAAGGTAAGGTTAGAAAGTTAGGAAGCCATTATCAAGCTCTGTAGTTCCTTACGTACCCGAGGGCTTTCTCAAGCCCCACGCTTGCCTTTTCCCTTATGCACACGTCCATATAAGGGCTGATGGGTGTATCCTCCGGATTGACCTCTACAAGAAAGGCTCCGTGATTTTTCGCTACTATCGGAAGCTCGGCGGCTGGATAGACCATAGCGGAAGTTCCCACCACAAGGAATATGTCTGAACTCCTTGAGAGTTCGTAAGCCTCCTCAAGAGCCTTTAGGGGCAGAGACTCACCAAACCACACAACCCCGGGTCTCAAAGTTTCCCCGCAGGAAGGGCATATCGGGGGTATCTCCCTCAAGGGAACCTCGTAATTGAACTCCTCGTGGCTACAGGATGTACACCTCACCTTCCATATATTGCCGTGAAGCTCTATCACCCTTTCCGAACC
>WFYI01000090.1 GCA_015490155.1 Aquificaceae bacterium
GAATTCAATAATGCAAGACAGATAATCTTTGAATCTTTGAGAAATGAAATATGCCTTAAGAATTTACTACTACTTTCTGTTTCTTTTCCGTTGACTTTTAAACTTGCCAAATTAATTAAATCACTCTTCTTGATTAAAAAGGAAATTGCAAAGAGAAAAATATACAGCATAAGGGAGATGGAAAATTAAATTAGTGTTTAGCCCTGAAGTCGGTAAAGTGCTAAAAAACCTCATATATGTCTCTCTCGGATACGGATACATATACCTGTTGGGGTACGTATTCCATTTCTTTGTAAGCAGAAAACTGGGGACGGCGGGCTACGGGGAGTTTATGGTTTTGTATTCGCTCGTGATGGTGGTGGGGAATTTGACAGCTCTTGTAGGAACGATAACCGTGAAGTCGGTTGTGGAGAATTTTGAGCAGAAGGAAGGGGTATTAAGGTACCTAAGGGGATTTTCGTTAATATTCGGTGGAGGTGTGGTAGTTATCGGGCTGATTTCTTCTCCGTTTATACAGCAGTTCTTAAAAATCTCGTATCTCCCCTACGTGTGGCTTGTGGTTATAACGTGGCTGTTTATGTTCATGGTTGCGGTGGAAAGGGGATATCTGCAGGCTAACAGCCGCTTCGGACTGGTGGCTTTCCAGAGTTCTCTTGAGCTTACTTTAAGACTACTAATCGCTGTAGCTTTGTTTTACCTCGGGTTTAATATCTTCGGCGCCATATTTCCCTCCACCCTTTCAATCTTTATAAGTGTAATTATACTTCTGGGAATCAACAGGAAGTTCTTCGGATACATGAAAGCCATACCTATTAAAAAGATGTTTAGGGTTGCCCTTTACGCATCTCCCTCCGGTTTTTTTACGTACGCGGACGACCTTTTTATACGCAGGATATTTGACGAGCATACCGCGGGGCTTTTTGCTTCGGCATCAATAGTGGGTAAAGCTTTTATCTGGCTGTCTTTAACACTCTTTTCAGTGTTTTTCCCAAGACTCATAGAGAAAAGGGCAAGTCCGAAGGAGTTTAAAAGACTGAGCTTTTTAGCCTTTGCCGTTGTGGTTTTAATCTTTGTAACTGGGGAAGTTTTACTGCTCTTAATAGGAGAACGATTGTTCTTGTTCCTGTTCGGAGATAAGTTTATACAGGGCTTTGAGTTTCTGCCTTATTATGTTATCGCAGTGCTACCTTTGGCTTTGACGCTAATATTCATAGGTGTGAG
Source organism: Aquificaceae bacterium (assembly GCA_015490155.1). Taxonomy (GTDB): domain Bacteria; phylum Aquificota; class Aquificia; order Aquificales; family Aquificaceae; genus WFYI01. The sequence goes on from WFYI01000090.1 coordinate 1,222, forward strand.
CGTATCCATAGAAAGAAATCTTTTACTTATATACACCCACGTACTCGTATTCTATGCCGGCTTTCTGCTCGTAAATTTCTCCGGGGTTATGGATTACATGCTTTACATATTCTTAGTGAACGTGTTCTTCTTAGTTGTTTACCTATTTAAGCTCTTCAGACTTTAACACTCTACTATAGGCTTAAACTTTAGCCTAAACAGCCTGCTTAATGGGTTTCCTCTGGGGACTTGATTATTTGCCAAGCCGTGTAAAACTTCAGTTTGTTAACATTACATCTTAGGAGTAATGAGGGGGTTGAGGAAGTTTTTATATAATCTACTTGAGAACGATAGGTCAAGGATATTCCTTATATATCAAAGCTTTTCCTTCACGATTCTTATGCTTTCCATAATCTTCGGTATATACGATGAGCTTAAAGGATTTCACTGGGAGCTTCATCCTTTCATAAGCCGGCTTGAGTTTTTCGTTTCCTTGATAATCGCCTTCGAGTACACGGGAAGGCTGATACTCGCCGAGAGGAAGCTTGAGTACATAGTAAATCCCCTCTCCGTTATAGACCTAATAGCGATAATACCTTACTTCCAGCCCTTCAGGGTTTTGAGGTTCTTTGTGATAGGTGCCAGGTTTCTTAGAATAGCCTACAGGTACAGGCACTTTGCCCGGGGGATAACTTACATCTTTAGGAACGTATCCTTCGAGTTTTACTTCCTGCTTGCCTTTTTCTTTATATTCTTCACCGTTTCTTTGGTGATAATGTACTCCTTGGAAGCCGGGGCGGGCAATCCGAAGATGCAAACCATATTCGATGCAGTATATCTCGTCGTGATTACCATGACCACGGTTGGCTACGGCGATATTACTCCAATAACCCGTGAGGGAAAGTGGCTCTCTATGCTTTTAGGTGCGGGAGGGCTTTTCATATTCTCCATGTCCATAGCAACGGTTAGCGCAGGATTTTTTAATTACGTGCAGATGCTCAAGATGGGTATGATAAGTTTTAAGGAGATGAAAAACCACATAGTTATATGCGGGTGGAACGAAACTGCAAAGGTCATAATTGAGAACTTGAAGGCTTTGGGAAAGGATATAGTCGTTATAACACAGCAGGACATAAGTCCGTCGGAGGACTTTCATTATAAAAAGGGAGATTTCGGTAGGGAGGATGTCTTGCTCGATGTCGGAACGGACAAAGCTCACATGGTCATAATATTGGCAGAGAAACTTCCCGGATTTACGGAAGACTCTGTAGATGCGAAAACTATACTTACGGGAATGCAGGTTAGGGACATAAACAAGAAAGCCATTTTAATACTCGAGGTTCTTCTAAGGGAGAACGCTAAACTAATCAAGAGGAGGAGGGTTGCGGATTACATAATCATCGGCGGTGAGATGCTCGGCAAAGTAATATCCAAGTTTGCCCGTGAGAAGTTCTACGGAGAGTTCTTTAGCCACGTATCGGAAGGCGTGGATATAGAAAAGATGGAGTGGAACGATGAGGTAAATGTAGCAGAGGCAGAGCGGAAGCTCGAACATAGAGGTTATAGGATAGTTGGTGTAGTAAGGGACGGTAGAACTGTGTTCTTTCCAAGAATATCCTACCTGCTCAAGAAGGGGGACCAACTGCTCGTGATTAAAAGCTCGAAGGGCTAATTCTTATCGTCAAGTACCTCTATACAGGGTAGTGTATTGCCCTCTAAAAGCTCTAAAAACGCACCGCCACCGGTGGATATGAAGTCTATCGCGTTATCCACACCCGCCCTGTGTATGGCGTGGTCTGTATCACCTCCGCCGGCTATGGTTAAAGCAGGGGAATTAGCTATCAGCTTTGCGGTCTCGAAGGTACCGTTCTTGAACCTATCGAGTTCAAAAACTCCCATGGGACCGTTCCATATAACCGTTTGAGTATCCGAGAGTATCTCGTTTAGAAGATTCACGGACACCGACCCTATGTCAAGTCCCATCCACCCGTCGGGTATCTCCTGCCACGGTACTATTTTCGTAGGCGTGTTATCGGAAATCTCCCTACCTATAACGAAGTCCACAGGTATGTAGAGCTTTACTTCAAGCTTCTTAGCTATGTCCAGTATGTCGAGGGCTGTTTCCTTAAGCTCCTCCTCTACGAGGGAGCTACCCACCTTGTACCCCATGGCGGAGATAAAGGTGAAAGCCATAGCTCCTCCTATGAAAAGCTTATCTACCCTCTTGAGCAGGTTCTTTATTATCCCGAGCTTGCTTGATACCTTAGCGCCGCCGAGGATAGCGGTTAGGGGTCTTTGGGGATTTATCATAGCCTTCTCAAAGTACTCTATCTCCCTTTCCAGCAGGAAGCCCATCACGGCAGGTTTCAGGATTTGTGGAACCAGGTAAGTGGAAGCGTGTTGTCTGTGGCAAGTTCCGAATGCGTCTCCCACGTAAACCTCGCCTAACTTTGCGAGGCTCTTTGCGAAGCCCTCGTCGGCTTTGCTCTCCTCTTTGTGGAACCTCAGATTTTCAAGGAGTAGAACCTCTCCCGGTTTTAGAGAGTCCACGAGAGCCTCTACCTCTTCACCTACACAGTCCGGAGCCAGCTTAACCTCTTTCTCTATGAACCTCGATAACCTCTTGGCTACCGGTGATAGAGAGAACCTCTCGTCCCTTCCCTCCGGTCTGCCCAAATGGGACATTAGTATGACCTTCGCCCTCGCATCGAGCAAGTACTCCACCGTAGGTAAAGAAGCCTTTATGCGCGTGTCGTCCTCTATGTTTCCGTACTCGTCAAGGGGAACGTTGTAATCTACCCTTACGAGAACTTTCTTTCCGCTGAGTTCAACGTCCTTGAGGGTCTTCTTTCTGGGCATTTTAGACCTCCGAAGAGCCTGAAAGATTTTACCATATTAAGACTTATGGACATTAGAGTGGGCTTAGGGTTCGATAGCCATGAGTTTGAGGAGGGAAAAAAGTTAGTCCTCGGTGGCGTAGAGATTGAATCTGATTACGGACTTAGGGGACATTCGGACGGAGATGCACTCCTCCACGCTGTAACGGATGCCCTTTTGGGTGCCGTTGGTGAAGAGGACATAGGACAGCTTTTCAGGGACACCGATGAGAGGTGGAGAGGAGTGAGTTCGGAAATTTTTTTAAAGGAAGCCTTAGAGAGGGTTGCCTCAAAGGGTTTTAGTGTGGTTAATCTGGATTGTGTGATAGTGGCGGATAAGCCCAAAATAGCCCCTTACAAGGAGAAGATAAGGGAGAACCTGAGCAGGTTAGTTGGTATTTCGAAAGAGCGTATATCTTTAAAGGGCAAAAGGACGGAGGGCTTTTGTTCCATGAGCGGGCTTACATGCATATGTACCGTGCTGTTGAAGGGGGAAAGGTGATAGTTGTAGTAGGTTCTTCAGAACTTTTGTTCGGCAGTGTGAAGGGTTTGGAAGGTGAGATTTACGCCGTAGACGATGACAGGCGGAGGCTCGAGGCTTTCCTCGAAGAGAGCGGAGGGAGTGCCGATGTTAAGCTCGTGTACGGCAAGCCCTCGGATGTGGAGGTGTGGAGGAAGCTCAATTTAAGCACCGCAGACCTCGTGCTTACTCACTTAGGCGCCGAGAGTACCCTCGGAGTAGTTCAGATACTTAGAAACATCTTCGGCTACGCGGGGCAGGTTGTTTGTATTCTCGATTCAGACTCGGAGATTGAGAAGCTATTGTACGAGCTTGAGGCGGAAGTAGTAAAACCTCACAGGTTCATAAGGGGATACATTGAAGAGGTCTTGCTCGGTAAAGGTGCTTACAGAACCTTTCCTGAACTCGGTGCCGGCAAGGGCGAGGTGGTCGAGGTAAGGGTTCAGGAGTTTTCTCCCCTTTTGGGTATGAGGATTATGGATATAAAGCAAAGGGGTTTAAAGATTGCCCTCGTTTACAGAAACGGGGAGGTTCTCCTTCCCGTGAGGGAACTAAAGCTCGAGGTGGGGGACAGGTTGTTGGTCGTGGGAAAGCCCGATAGAGTTAACCTCTTTATCCACACCTTCGTGATAGGCGATTACAGGTTTCCCCTCGAGTGGGGTAACAGGGTTCTTCTCTGTGGAGAGGAAGTAGAGGAGGTCAAGTATCTGAGAGGTCTTTTGGGAACGGGTAAGGTGGAGAAGGTAGGATGTGACGAATTAAAAAATATAGACGCCTCCGTAGGAGGCGTAATTTTTACGAAAGGAAAGGAATTATTCAGGAAAGACTACCTCAGGTTTGCCTTCGAGGGCTTGGAAGTTCCCTCCTTTTTCCTTAAGGGAAGCAGTCCCTACAAAAACATTCTTATCTCACTTAACACTGACACCGCCGTCCACCTGCTAGTAAAGTCGGTTAGCTTTATTAGGTACATAAACGCCCGTGTAGATGTACTCTACGTATCACAGGTTGAGGAGAGTTTAAGCAAAGAAGAAAGAGAAAGAATTGGTGAACTCAAATCCCTCGTGGAGAGGCTAAACAGGGTATTTTCTTTGAGCGTAAACTTTCTGAGGAAGGAGGGAAATCCCGTTAGAGAGACACTCAAGCTCTTGAAAGAGTATGACCTTCTTCTACTCGGCTACAAAGTGGGTAAGCGCGGCTCGTTTTTCTCCCCCTACACCCCTTACATACTTTCCCGTAAGAGTTCGGTAAGCACTCTCCTGATACCGGAGGTGTCCGATTGAGCTTAGAGCTTAGCGTTCTCTTCGTTCTCTTGGGAGCTTTTTTCGCCCCACTATTTGCAAAGGCTTTAAGAATGCCCGTGGCTGTTGGAGAGCTTGTATACGGTCTCGCTCTCGGTTTCCTGCTCGGAGGCTATATCGCCGAGGTGCAGACGGTAAAGTTTCTCTCCGAGTTCGGTTTCCTACTACTCATGCTCCTCGTGGGGCTTGAGATAAACTTTGACCTTTTGGGAGGAATTCCTAAGAGGCACATGGGAATTTACCTGCTTTACTTTATCGGTGTATTTGCGGTAGGCGTTCCCTTCGTCGCTTACCTTAACCTGCCGATGAGCCTCGTAGCGGTCTTATGTCTTATCTCCGTGGGTGTGCTACTGGTATCTCTTAAAGAGAGCGGGCTTCTCGATAGTGAGTTCGGTACTAAGCTCCTCGTATTGGGCGTTGTGGGGGAGATAGTTAGCCTCGTGGTTATTACCTTTCTGCACAAGTTCGGGGAGTTTCAGGGGATTAGAGACTTGGTGTTTGACCTTTCAATCACGGTAGGCTTTTTTCTTCTCTTAGCCTTGGCATTCAAGGTTATAAAACTCTTCCTGTGGTGGTTCCCGGAGGTGGTGAGGTTCCTATCCTACGAGAAGGACGCAAGCGCCCTCGGTATAAGGCTAAGCCTCTTTATGATGTTCTTTTTGAGCGTCCTTGCCCACATCTCCGGCGTTGAGAGCGCTGTAGGGGCTTTCCTTGCAGGTGCGGTAATCTCCTACTTTTTGAGGGACAAAGAGGACTTGGAACACAAGCTCTCGGCTATGGGATACGGGTTTCTAATCCCGATATTTTTCATCTACACGGGAGCAAAGACAGACGTATCCGCCTTTTCCGTAGAGGTTCTTAAAAACAGCCTGCTCATACTCGGAATAATGCTACTCGTGAGGTACGTACCCTCTCCGCTCTTGCTGTTTGCCGGTTTCTCGGCGAAGCAGTTGATACCTGTTCCCTTGATGCTCGCCTATCCCTTCACGCTCATGATAGCGGGTGTGGAAATCCTGAACCGCATGGGAGTGTTGGAGGGCGATGCGTACCTTTCCCTACTGACCTCAGCGGTTCTATCGACCTTGCTCTTTCCATGGTTCGGTAGGCTCTTATTGAGACTAGCGTAAAGCCTTGAGGTTGTTCAGAAGCAGGGATATTTCTTCCTCTTTGTATCTCAAGCTTGCGGTGAGCCTTAATCTTGCTCTGCCCTTCGGAACGGTAGGATACCTTATAGCCTGTACGAATATTCCCCTCTCCAAAAGCCGCTTTGATATGTTAAGGGCTTTTTCCTCCTCACCTATCATTATGGGTAGGATAGGAGTGCCGTGGAAGCTCACCTCAAACCCTATGTCTTTAAGCTCGGAGTACAGCCTGCCGGCGAGACGCCTTAGCCTCAGCGAAAGTTCCTCAGAGCTGTCTATTATCTCAAGGGACTTCTTAGCCCCTGCACATATCGGAGGAGGTAAAGATGTCGAGAATATAAGAGTCCTTGCCCTATTTACGAGGTATTCAGCAAGTTCCGTAGAGCCGCACACAAACGCACCGTAAGCCCCCACAGCCTTGGACAAAGTTCCCATAAGAACTACGAACTCCTTCCACTCAAGCTTAAATTCCCTGAGAATCCCGTATCCCTCTCCTATCGTCCCTGTAGAGTGCGCCTCGTCTATGTA
>WFYI01000091.1 GCA_015490155.1 Aquificaceae bacterium
AGAGTTTTATTTGTACTGGTTGGTGGAGTGCTTTTGTGGTCATGTAGAGGGAGAATATGAAGGAGAAGGCGCTTCCTAATACTGCTATTATGCTCGATGGTAGGTCTCCTATTCTCCTCCCAAATATCCCTATTATGAGAAAGGCTATCAGTGGTGAGAGTATTACCCAGATTCCTTCCATCACCTAATCCCTCAAGTGCGTAAGCTCCGAGGAGCCTTCGTAGCCCTTCAGCCTGAATATGGCTACCACAAGCCCCAAACCTACCGCCACCTCAGCGGCGGCAACCGTTATCACGAACAGGGAAAAGACCTGCCCGTCCACCTTTCCCAACCAGGAGTCAACCGCCACGAGGCTAAGGTTGACCCCGTTAAGCATAATCTCGGTACTTACCAAAACCGTAATAAGGTTTTTTCGGATTATAACACCTAAGAGGCCTATCAAGAATAAAGCTATGCTTAAGATGATATAAGCCTTTTCTATGGGCATTCTTAGTCCTCCTTCCTTCCCAGAAGTATCGCTCCTATCATTGCGACCAAGAGTATCACGGAAGCCACCTCAAAGGGAAATAGGTAAGAGGTAAAGAGCGTCTTTCCCAAGTCTCTAACGTTGTCCTTTACCAAGTTAACGGGCTGGGCTAACTCCCCCCTATAGACCATGTATCCCATAATCAGCAAGGATACTGAGAGAACAGGTAGGGAAAAGAGAAGCTCTTTTTTATAAATTCCCTCAAAGCGCTTTACCTTTTCCCAAGGTATAGTGGTAATCACCAGAACGTAAAAGACCACTATGGCAACCGCGTATATAATTAGCTGAAGTCCCGCAAGCAGTTCCGCCCCCAAGCTCAGAAACAGGGCGGATATGGCTATAACGCTTGATAGGAAGAAGAGTATGGAATGCACAGGATTTCTAACGAACACCGCTCCCAAGGCGGAAGCTACAAGCCAAAAGCCCAAAACTCCTAAGATTATCCACTCCACTCTATCTTCCCCCAGAGTTTTTCGCGTTCCTCGTCCTTAGGCCAAATTCTGTCAGGCTCTTCTCCTCTACGATGCTTGAAGTCTATGGCAAACTCTTCCAGCGTATCCATCTTGAGAACCTCGTTCCTCCTTGAATAGCCTGCAAGCTCGTAGATGTCTGTCATGGTCAAACAGCCGACCGGGCACGCATCAACGCATAGCCCGCAGAAGAGGCAGTTGAGCAGGTTCATATCAAACCTCGTTACTTTCTTACTGCCATCGGGCAGTTGAACTGCCTCTATCCTAAAAAGGGTAGGCATGGGGCATGCCGTTTGACACATGTAGCAGGCAACGCACCTACTTTTGCCCTTCTCGTAGCTCATAAACTTCTCTATTGCTTTAAGGGAATCTGGTTCGGTACCGTCCCAAACAAAGTGTCCGTGCGCTCCCCTGAACCTTTTAGGTGGGGTTAGCTTCTCCTTGGGATACTGCGTAGTTATGGGTTTTCTGAATAGATTCCTAAGCGTAACCGAGAGCCCCTTCATAAAGTCTATAAAGAAAACCGTCTCCGCTAAGTTCAAAAAGTCCTTCCTGCTAAGCCTTTTAACCTTCATCATTTGCCTCCCAATACATAAACAACCACAGCGGTGACTATCAAGTTAGCCAACGCCAACGGAAGCATTATCTTCCACGCTATCTCGGTTATGTCCTTTGCTTGAAATCTGGGCAGAGTCCAGTGAAGCCAGAGGACGAAGAACACCAAAGAGAAGGTCTTAAGTAAGAACCATATGTAAGGTGAGAATGCCCCGAATATGGCGGGACCCGACCATCCTCCAAAGAAGAGTATTACCGCTATGGCTGATAGGGCTATGACATTCAGATACCACTCCGCCAAGGGAAAAGCTCCGAACTTCATTCCTCCGTACTCAACGTTGTAGCCAGTTACCAGCTCTGCTTCTGCTTCCTGTATGTCAAAGGGAACCCTACCGGACTCCGCAAGCATGCAGAACAGAAATAGAACGAAGGCAACGGGTTGGTAGAGTATATACCAAACACCACTCTTGATTTGAGACTCAACTATCTCTACAGTACTTATGGTACCTGCCAAGAGTATCACACCCAAAACGGCAAAACCCAAAACCACCTCGTAGGCGATTATTACGGAAGCCTTACGCAGAGAACCTATAAAGGCGTACTTGGAGTTGGAAGCCCAACCGGAGAATATGGTTCCGTACACCGCAAGGGAACCCATAGCGAACACTATTAGTATGCCTATGTTAACATCCGATATAAGGGGCTTTATCTCCTTTCCAAAGAGAGTAAATTCTGGACCAAAGGGTATAACCGAAAACAAGAGCAGGGAGGGAACTAAAGCCATAGCTATCGCAAGGTAAAAAACTGGAACGTCCGCCCCCTTGGGAACTATAGGCTCCTTGGTGGCTAACTTTATTGCATCGGCGAGGGGTTGAAGAAGTCCGAAGGGACCTACCACGTTGGGACCCAGTCTCGCTTGAATGTGTCCCGCGAGCTTTCTCTCAAACCAAGTTAGGTATGCACTAACGCCCAAAACCACCCCTACAAGGACACCTACCTTTATCAGAGTTGCAATCAGCGCTATTCCGAATTCAGCCATCCTTACCTCCGAGCAGGTCAGAGAGTCTGAGCTTAACTTCGGGCAGTATCTCAAACTCCTGTGTAAAGTCCATGATGGAAATCTTCCTATCTTCGTCTATGAGGGTCAGCTTTCTCAAGCCCGGGTCTATAAGGACTATCCTCCCTACGCCAAACCTCATGTAGTCGGCAACCTTCTCTTCAACCTCCTCAAAGGTGTTAGAGGGAGATATTATCTCAACCACCAAGTCCGGCGGAACCTCTACAACACCCTTGGGAACCTCTGACAGTCTGTCCTTTGAAATATATACGATATCCGCACCCCTGATGGTTAGCGGCTTCCTTGATATAAGGAGTCCCACCTCTCCCACTAAGACGTAGCCTTTTTGTTCCAGCTTCTCATCAACCTTTCTTGCAACCTTTTGCTCAATAAATCCATGCTCTCCACCTGTAGGTGCCAACTCTCTCAACCTCCCTTCTACGACCTCGCAGTTCTCGGGCAGAGTGTCTATATCCTCGTAAGTAAGCAGTCTCTCTTCCACTTTCATCTGTCCGTCTCTCCTACAACGGGGTCTAAGCTTCCCAAGAGAGCTATTGCATCGGCTATGGTTCTTCCCTGTATTAGCTTCGGGAATATAGAGAGGTTGTACAAAGCTCCCGACCTAATTCTAAGCCTGTAAGGTCTGCCTCCACCTTTGGAGTATATGTAAAACCCGAGCTCTCCCCTCGGATTTTCGGCGCTTACGAACACCTCCTCCGCGGGGGCAGACTCTCCATGAACCACCACCCTGAAGGACTGCACCATGTCCTCAAGGCTCATAAACACGTCCTCTTTTGGTGGTATAACCGCGGGATGGGATTTGTTTATGTAAGGTGCGTCCTTCGGCATTTTCTCGAGCTTTTCTACGCACTGCTCAATTATCCTTACACTCTGAGCCATCTCCTCCATTCGCACCAAGTACCTGTCGTAAACGTCCCCCACTTCCCCTACGGGTATGTCAAAGTCAAGCTCGTCGTAAGCAGCGTAAGGCTCAAGCCTTCTAAGGTCGTAAGCCACACCGGAAGCCCTCGCCACAGGACCCGAAAGCCCGTAGTTGTAAACGTCTTCCCTCGTGATTATGCCTACCTCTTTCGTTCTCCTGAGCCATATACGGTTTCTTGTAAGAAGCGTATGATACTCCTTGAGTTTGTTCACAAAATCTTTAACAAACGCCTTGACAACGTCTAAGGTTCCTTCCGCAAGGTCGTAGTGGACTCCCCCTATCCTCAAAAACGCGGAGGTTAGCCTAAAACCCGCGTTTCCCTCAATTATGTCCATTATCTTTTCTCTTTCTCTGAAGCAGTAAAGAAATACGGTCAAAGCCCCGAGGTCTAACGCTCCGGTTCCCAGCCATAGGAGATGGGAGTTTATCCTCTGAAGCTCTGCGAACATAGTCCTTATATACCTAGCTTTTTCGGGAACCTCTATCTCCAAGAGTTTCTCAACTGCGCTCACGTAGGAAAGCTCGTTGCATATAGCCGAGATGTAATCCATTCTGTCCGTGTAGGGGAGAAATTGAAAGTAGTAGAGGTTTTCTGCAATCTTCTCCATACCCCTGTGGAGCTGACCGAGGATAACATCACTCTGGAGAACGCTCTCCCCTTCAAGGTCAAAGAGAAACCAAATAGTCCCGTGAGTCCCGGGGTGAAGGGGTCCCCAGTTCAGAACCAGCTGAGCCTTTTTCCTAAGGCGTTCCTTTTCAGTCCTCTCTATATCCTCAAGCGTCGGAACCTTCGTGTGAACAAGCTCAAAATCGTGGGAAGGGGGGTCTGTTCTGCCGTTCATTATCTCGGTTATGGAGGGAAGTTCTTCCTCGGGGATACCCTGAATAGGGAAATCCTTTCTAAGGGGGAAATGCTCGTAGCCCTCCCACATGAACATACGCTTCAGGTTGTCATGCCCATCGTAGATAACCCCGAACATGTCGTAGGCTTCCCTCTCAGCCCACTTCGCACCCGCCCAGATGTCCTCTACAGTTGGGAGAGAACCACCTTCAGCCCAGCTCTTTACGATTACCCTCTCGTTTTGCTCAGGGTTGTAAAGTATGTAAACACCCTGAAATCTATTCTCACTCTCGGGAAAATCTATAACCGTATGGTCTATAAAGTGAACGAACCTCTCTTTGTCCCTCAGAAATCTGAGAAAACCCTTTAACCTATCCTTTGATACCTCAAACCCTCTTAGGTGTTTACCCTCAAAAGCCCGGACACCTTCAAACTCGTGAAGGATTCTTTCTAAGGTTCCCTTGTTTATCCAAGGCATGAAAAGCTCCTTTAGACCTTCACCTCTTGGGGAACGAATATTCCCTCTTTCTCTATATCCCTTCTGAACCTCTCAAACTCTCTGTCGTACTTGGTAACGCCTTGTTCCTTTATCTTTTTCTGAAGTTGAAGAATTCCGTATATCAACCCCTGCGGGGTAGGAGGACAGCCGGGAACGTAGACGTCAACGGGGATTATTCTATCCATACCTTGAAGCGTTGAGTAGGTAGGAAAGGGTCCTCCTGCGCTTGCACAGCCTCCCATCGTTATACACCACTTGGGGTCGGGCATCTGGTCCCATATAAGCTTAAGCATGGGCGCAACTTTGTTTACCACAGTTCCCGCAACTATGAGAACATCCGACTGACGGGGAGATGCCCTGAATATTATCCCCAATCTATCCAAATCAAACCTTGAAGCTGCCGTGTGCATCATCTCTATTGCACAGCAAGCCAGCCCAACCGTAACGGGCCAGAGAGCATTTCTCCTACCCCACTTTAAAAGCTCGTCCACCGTTGTCGTAACAAAGCCGTTAGAATTTATCGCAGCCATGATAAATACCTCCTTAAGTTTGCCACTTAAGGGCACCCTTCTTCCAGGCGTAAACGAAGCCTAAACTTAATATAAAGATAAATAAAACAGCTTCTATGAGACCGTAAAGTCCTATATCCCTGAAAACTACAGCCCAAGGGAATAGGTAAGCCGCCTCTATGTCAAAGAGTATTAGGAGTAAACCCAGAAGGTAGTAGCCCTGTTTAAAAGTTCCGCGGGCTTCGGGGTCGTAGAGGGGAACTCCACACTCGTAAGGGTAATCCTGATGGGGGTCTTTTCTCTTTACGCCTATAAGCTCGTTCAAGAACGTCTGAGCAAGAGCTATGACTATAGCTACTATAAGGAAAACAAGGAGCGCCCCGTACCCGTCCATACACCGTTCCTCCTAAAAATGCCTTCAAAAATATAACAGCGTTTAACTTACAAGTCAAGCAACGGAGAACTCTCTGTTAAGGAACCTCTTCCAAGTGGTGGGCATCTTATCCAACTCCTCTTGGACTATCTTCGAGACCTGAGCTTCAATACCCTTTACATCCCTTGAAGTCCTAACCTTAACGTCGCATACCTGAGGCTCGTTTATAGGCTTGCCTATCTGGGAAACTATGTAGCAGTATGCCTCCTCAACCTCATCAATCTCCTTTACGACCCTCTCGGCTATTATGTTCGCCACCACGTTGTATATCTTACCTATGTGGGATACGGGGTTTTTCCCTGCCGCTGCCTCAAGACTCATGGGTCTGTAGGGTGTTATAAGTCCGTTAACCCTGTTTCCTCTTCCCACCTGTCCGTCGTCTCCCTGCTCGGCGGAGGTTCCGGTAACCGTTATGTAAACTGAACCCTCCTTAGGGTTGTCCGCGGTGTTAAAGAATATCTCGACTTCCCTGTCAGCCAAAGACCTTGCAAGCTCTTTGACCTTACCCTTTACCATCTCTTTCTTACTCAGGTAATCATCAAGGTTTTCAAGGTACCTATCAACGAAGGCACAGGCTACTGTTATTCTTATCCTGTCCCCGATTCTAACGCCCATGACCTTTATATCCTCTCCTACCTCCGGGTGTTCCGTTTTGAACCCCTTGGAGTTCAGGAGTTTTTCCGTTTCAAAAACTATCCTTTCAAGCTCGTCCAAGGGAGCAAATCCTACACCGAAGGAGGTATCGTTGGCAAGGGGTGCCTTTCCACTTTTCTGAAACCTTATAAACAGGTCGACCAAATCGGAGCTTCCGGGCTTTATTCTCGGCTTCACTATTATGTGCCTGTCCGGGTCGAGGTTCCTGACATTCTCTCTTATCCACTTTCTCGTTATGTCTATAGCTATCTCCTCAACGGGTAGAGGCTTTCCATCCTTGCTGTTCAATGCCCTTCCCACGAGGTACAGCTCTATGGGAGATATCACTTCACCTCCGCCGAAAGCTGGGCGCGCTATACCACCCACGAGGAGAGCCTTATCTACGTTATGGTGCATAATAGCACCGAACTCCTCTATGTAGAGCTTTGATAGCTCTACAGAAAGCTCTTCCGCCAATGTGTCGCATATAGTATCGGGATGTCCTATTCCCTTACGCTCAACAATCTCTGCACCCGCGGTGTAAACGGGCTCAAAGGTCATGGGAGTAACAACTATATTCGCCAACCTGCTACCTCCAAAAGGGTTTTAAAACTTAAAGGGAAACTTGGGCATAGGCAACCCCGCCCCGCCCTTTAGCTTCCTCATCATCTTCTTCATGTCTTGGTACTGCTTGAGTAGTTTATTTACGTCGGAAACCTTTGTTCCGCTTCCGGCGGCTATCCTCTTCTTGCGGCTCATGTTGATTATCCTTGGATTGCTCCTCTCCTCGGGAGTCATGGAGTTTATTATTGCCTCTATCCTTTTAAACTGTTTCTCGTCCACCTTAACGTTTTTAAGCTGTGCGCCCACTCCCGGAATCATGGAAAGTAGCTTATCTAAGGGACCCATGTTTTGAATCATTCGGAGCATCTCTCTGAGGTCGTTAAGGTCAAAGTCGCCCGCCATAACCTTTGTGGAGAGAACCTGTGCGTCCTCCTCGGATATAGCCTCCTGCGCCCTTTCCACAAGGGATTGAATATCACCGAGTCCCAGAATCCTTTGGGCTATCCTGTCGGGATAAAAAGGCTCTATGTCCTCAAGCTTTTCTCCAACACCTATGAACTTTACGGGGACACCTATGGACTCCCTTACCGACAGAGCCACTCCTCCCCTCGCATCGCCGTCCATCTTAGTTAGAACTACACCTGTCAGTCCGAGCCTTTCGTGGAAAGCCCTTGCAACATTAAGAGCCTCCTGTCCCTGCATAGCGTCCGCAACGTATATGACCTCAGAAGGGTTTACAGCCTTCTTTATACTCTCTAACTCCTCCATAAGCTCTTCGTCAACGTGGAGTCTGCCCGCGGTATCGAGGAGCAGGTAATCCATACCCTCTTCCCTTGCCCTTTGATAAGCCCTTCTGGATATATCCTCTGGAGAAAGCCCCTCCTCAAATCCGTAGTAGGGAACTCCGATATTTTCGGAAAGTCTCTGGAGCTGGAGCATCGCTGCAGGTCTTCTAACATCCGTTGAAGATACAGCTACCTTTGAGCCGTTTTTCTTAAGGAGGTTAGCTATCTTACCTATTGTGGTAGTCTTTCCCGTTCCCTGAAGACCTACGAAAAGGACAGTACCTTTTTTTAAATCCTCTTTCTCACCACCGAGTATATTTACCAGCTCCTCATAGACTATGGTTATTACGGTCTCCGCAGGGTCTAAACCCTTTTTCACCTCGGAGCTGAGCGCCCTCTCTCTTACCCTCTTCAAGAACCTTTTGGTGACGTCGTAATCTACATCCGCCTCGAGGAGGGCTAACCTTATGTCCCTCAGGGCGTTGTTGACCACCTTATCGGTTAGCTTCCTTACCTTTTTGAGCTTAGAAAGTGTACCGCTGAACTTTTCCGTAAGTAAGTCAAGCATACTTCTATTTTACCTTTCCCTTTCTCCTTTTATAAACTCTTCCACCATCCTCTTTGCCTGCCAGTCGGGATACTGTATCGGGGGATGTTTCATCGTGTAGGCACTTATAGAGTACAAGGCTCCCCCTATTCCCCTATCTCTGGCAAGCTTCACGCACCTTACAGCCTCTATCATAGAACCCGCACTATTTGGGGAATCCTCAACGTCAAGTTTTAGTTCCGCATACATGGGAACGTCTCCGAAGAGTTTGCCCTCCATCCTTATGTAGGCGAGCTTCCTGTCCTTTAGCCAAGGAACCCAATCCGAGGGTCCTATGTGAACGTTCTCCCAACCTATATCGTAGGGAAGGACGGAGGTTACAGCCTGTGTTTTGGACACCTTCTTTGTAGCAAGCCTTGACCTTTCAAGCATGTTGAGAAAGTCCGTATTTCCACCGAAGTTAAGCTGGTAAGTTCTCTCTACCTTTACTCCCCTGTCCACGAAGAGCTGAACCAAGGTTCTGTGAACTATCGTAGCTCCCACTTGAGACTTTATATCGTCTCCCACCACGGGTATGCCCGCTTCCTCAAACCTCTTAGCCCACTCCGTATCTGAAACTATAAAGGTGGGCATAGCGTTTATAAAGGAGACACCCGCTTCAAGGCAGGCCTGAGCGTAAAACCTCGCGGACTCTTCCGCTCCGACGGGAACGTAGTTTATGAGAACCTCAGCATCGGTTTCCTTCAAAACTCTTACAACATCCTCAAGCTCGTCTTCCTTTTCCTGTGCGGGGACAAAAGACCTTTCGGGCGGATAATCTTTCATGTGCTGTGCAAGCCCGTCAAGAATCTTACCCATTCTGACCTTAACACCCGTTCTGGGAACTTTCGGCTCAAAAACAGCGGTGCAGTTAGGCTGGGAGTATATGGCTTCGGATACATCCCTGCCCACCTTCCTCTCGTCTATATCCCATGCGGCTACAACCTCTATATCCCACGGCTTGTAGCCACCTATCTCCTCGTGCATCAGACCGCTTACGTCCACAGTACCTTTTTTGGCGTAATAGTAAATTCCCTGGACCAGCGAGCTGGCACAGTTCCCCACACCTGCTATAGCTACCCTTATCTTTTCTGACATACCAGTTAAACCTCCTATCTACCCCCACGGTGCAGTATCAAAACCTCTTATAAAATATGCGGGGCAGACAAGCGTATTCCTATTATACCTTGTAAGGTTATATTAATAGGTTGGAAAAGTGAAAGGGGTAACATTTGACGGCATATATTAGAGTATTAATATATATTTATATACTAAATTAAGGAGGTGAACGAAGATGCTTTTGGGATTGGACGTTAGAGCCCAGATAAAGGAGGTTTTTGATAAGGAGTTTCAGGAACCCGTAAAGCTAATCTTGTTTTCGCAAGCCATAGCCTGCGAATCCTGTGAGACGGCAGAGGCTCTCTTAAAGGAACTCGTGGACACGGTTGGGGAAGACAAGCTGTCCTTAGAGATATACAGCCCCCTCGTTGATAAGGAAGAGGCGGAAAAGAAAAATGTGGAGAGAGTTCCAACGATAATAATAGAAGGAGACAAGGACTACGGCATAAGGTACATAGGTCTTCCTGCCGGCCTGGAGTTCAGCACGCTCGTTCAGGGAATAATAGACGTTTCCCGTAGGGTTCCGAAGCTCTCCGACAGAACCCTTGAGTTCTTATCCAAGGTGGACATTCCCATAGAGCTTATGGTCTTCGTTACCCAGTCCTGCGGATACTGCCCCGCCGCCGCAACTATGGCGTGGAAGTTCGCCATGGCAAACGACAACGTAACCGCAACGGTCATAGACGCAGGTGAAAACCAGGACTTGGCACAGCTCTATCAAGTTGTGGGTGTTCCTAAGATAGTCATAAACAGGGGAGTGGCTGAGTTCGTAGGAGCGCAGCCCGAAGAGGCTTTCCTCGGATATGTATCCGCCGTATATGATAAACTCAGGAAGGAAAAGGAAAATGGATAGGCTGGCTTACTTCAAAGGACTTTTGGAGAAGGCTCCCCAGAACCCGATGGTTCATTACTCCCTTGCACAGGAGTATTACAAGCTCAAAGACTACGAAAACGCTATAAGACACCTCAAGGAGTACCTAAGCCTCCACGAGGACGAAGGGGCAGCCTACAGGATACTCGCAAAGTGCTACGAGGAGATGGGGGAGCTTCAAAAAGCTATAGAGGTTCTACGGGAGGGAATTGAAAGGGCTATGAAGTACAACCATCCCTCCATGGCACAAGAGTATAAAAATTGGATAGAAGAGCTGCAAAGCATGTCTTTCTAATCTGCCTATTCCTTTTTTCTTTCCCTTTAGCAAGGGAGTTAGAAACCTGTTACAGGGTCTATTACGTGTTCTTTCCGGTTGCAGAAAACTGCATGAAATACAAAATTCAAGACAAGGAACTTATAGTCGAAGCTTCAGCCAAGACCGTGGTAATAGGGAAACTCGTCAAGCCCATACACAACTGGGGTGTTGCGGTGTCCAATGCATCAACTTTGAAAACTAAGGAGTTTCTCTTTTACCAAAGAGAAGGAAATTTCAAGAGAGACCACGTTTACAAGTTTTATGACGGACTTGTTAAGGTGAAGATAACAAAGTACAGAAAGAACTCCGATAAGATAGAGAGGGTTCTGGAAAAAATAGTAAGCGTGGGCGATTACGTAGACCCCTTCACGGCTTCCATAGCTATATACAAACACATTCCTTATAAAAAAGAGGGGAGGATAAAGGTTTTTTACGATGGTAAAAGGCAAAGTATAGATTACAGGCTTGTGGGAGAAGAAAGGGTAAAAACGGACTTGGGTAAATTCAATACTTGGAAGGTGGAACTCTTCCCGAACATATCTACCAGAGGACTTTTGAAGCCTAAGGGTAGATGGTTTATATGGATAGACAAAAAGAGGAAAATACCGGTAAAGCTGAAGATTTCCTTCGTAATAGGAACCGCTGTAGGTTTAATTTACAAGCTCAAGGGATACGAGCAGCTCTTCTCAGAAGACTTGATAGATTTTGATAAGGGACTTAAAAAAGGAGGGCTTTAGCTATGTACGGAGTAATCCTTTCTATTCTCCTAACGGCTTCCCTTTCCCTTGCATGGGAAAGATGTATAGGCGATTCGGTAAACATAAGGAAGGCTATAGATAACGCCCGTCCCCACACGGGCAAAGTTTACAGCGTAAAGCTGTACCTAAAGAAAAAGACCGGCGAGTGTCTATACAGCGTCAGGGGCGTTAACGGGTACGCCACCGTTGACGCAAAAACGGGAGAGATTCTGAGGT
The DNA here is from genome assembly GCA_015490155.1 of Aquificaceae bacterium. Classification (GTDB taxonomy): domain Bacteria; phylum Aquificota; class Aquificia; order Aquificales; family Aquificaceae; genus WFYI01. The sequence continues at coordinate 11,682 of WFYI01000091.1, forward strand.
TTACAAAGAGAAGAAGATAAATATAATAATCCTTCTGAGCCGGAGTGGCGGAACTGGCAGACGCGGTGGATTCAAAATCCTCTGCCCGCAAGGGCGTGCGGGTTCGACTCCCGCCTCCGGCACCAGAAAAATGAGTAAAGTTCTCGTCGGCATAACCGGAGGAATAGCCGCCTACAAGTCCGCATACCTCGTCAGGGAGCTCAAAAAGGCAGAGTTTGAAGTAAAGGTGGTAATGACACCCTTTGCAGGGAAGTTCGTATCTCCTATGACCTTTGAAACACTTTCCGGAAACAAGGTTTATACGGATTGGGATGAGGAACCCCTCGCACACATAAACCTTGCACGCTGGGCGGACACCTTTTTGATAGCACCCTGCACCGTTAACACACTCTCAAAGCTCGCCTGCGGAATAGCGGACAACCTTTTGCTCACAACAGCCTTGGCTTACGATAAACCCCTCATAATAGCCCCCGCAGCCAACACAGTAATGTACAAAAACCCGGCGATTCAGGAGAACATAAACAGGCTCAGAGATATGGGACACATGATAATAGAGCCTGAGTTCGGCGTACTCGCCTGCGAGGAGGTGGGAGAGGGCAAGCTCGCAGATACAGAGAGACTTATGGACTGGATTTTTTACTCCTTAGAAGACAAACCGCTTCGCGGTAAAAAAATATTTATAACCTGCGGCGCAACGAGGGAGTACATAGACCCAGTCAGGTTCATATCAAACGATGCAAGCGGGGAGATGGGCTTTTCCCTCGCAAGGGTTGCGAGGTGGTGGGGGGCGGAGGTTAAAGTGATAGCCGGGTTTACCACAGCAAAGGAGCCGCCGGAGGTAGAGCTGATAAGGGCAGTTTCGGTAGAGGAGATGTTCAGAGCGGTTATGGAAAACCTGAGCTGGGCAGACGTATTTATAATGAACGCCGCGGTATCCGACTTCATTCCGGCAACCAAGCACGAGAGCAAGATAAAAAAGAAAGAGGGGCTTACCCTCAAGCTCGTAAAAGGTGTGGACATACTCAGGGAAGTGGGCAAGAACAAGGAAGATAGGTTCGTAGTGGGCTTTGCTTTGGAAACAGAAAATATTCTTGAGAATGCAAAAAAGAAGCTAAGGGAGAAGAACTTAGACATGATAGTGGCGAACACTCCCGACAGTATAGGGAGCAAGTCCCATAAAGGCTTCATACTTACGGAAAATACCCTTGAGGAGTTTGACAGCCTGAGCAAGCTTGAAAGTGCCAGAAGAATTCTAAAAAGGGTTTGTGATAACATATCTTTATGAGACACATACTAAAAACCGACCCGGAAATATTTGAGGTAATATCTAAGGAGTACGACAGACAGTTCTACCACTTGGAGATGATAGCCTCCGAAAACTTCACATCCCTCGCTGTCATGGAGGCGCAGGGTTCCGTGCTTACCAACAAGTACGCCGAAGGTCTACCCTTCAAAAGATATTACGGCGGTTGTGAGTTCGTGGATATAGCCGAGGACTTGGCTATAAAGAGGGTCAAGGAGCTTTTCGGGGCGGAGCATGCCAACGTCCAACCCCACTCGGGCTCTCAGGCTAACATGGCGGTTTACCTGTCAGTTCTGAAGCCCGGTGACACCATAATGGGCATGAACCTTGCCCACGGGGGACACCTGACCCACGGTGCAAAGGTAAACTTCTCCGGAAAAGTCTTTAACGTTATTCAGTACGGAGTTGACCCGGAAACGGAGCTAATAGATTACGACCAGATGTACGAGCTTGCAAAGGAACACAAGCCTAAACTCATAGTTGGCGGTGCATCTGCCTACCCGAGGGTGATAGACTGGGCAAAGATGAGGGAGATTGCGGACAAGGTAGGGGCGCTCTTTATGGTGGACATGGCTCACTACGCGGGGCTTATAGCGGGCGGTGAGTATCCTAACCCCGTTCCTTACGCGCACTTTGTAACTTCAACCACGCACAAAACACTCAGGGGACCCAGAAGCGGGTTTGTATTGTGCAAAGAGGAGTTCGCCAAGCAGGTGGACAAGACAGTGTTCCCCGGCATTCAGGGAGGACCCCTCATGCACGTCATAGCCGCAAAAGCCATAGCATTCAAAGAAGCCATGACTGGGGAGTTCAAAGACTACGCAAGACAGACGATACTCAACGCAAGGGTTCTCGCAGAGGAACTCATGAGGGAAGGTTTCAAGGTAATATCGGGCGGTACGGACAGCCACATAGTTCTCGTGGACTTGAGGAACTTCAACCTAACAGGTAAACAGGTTGAGGAAGCCCTCGGAAGGGCGAACATAACTGTGAATAAGAACGCGGTTCCCTTTGACCCACAAAAGCCTACGATAACGAGCGGTATAAGAATCGGAACGCCTGCACTTACCACAAGAGGAATGAAGGAAGAGGAAATGAAATTGATAGCCGGATTCATAGCCCGTATAGTAAAAAACATAGACAGCGAGCAAGTGATAAACCAGATTAAAGAGGAAGTAAGGGAGCTTTGTGAGAGATACCCTCTGTATCCCGAACTCAGGGAGGAACTGAATGAGCTTCGTAATAGCGAGGCAGCCGATATACGATAAAGAAGGGGAAATCTTCGCCTACGAGGTTTACCTGAGAAGAAAGGGCGACCTAAACCGCTACCCCTCCGACGTACCCTTTAATAAAGCAACTTACATACTCGCAGAAATTCTATCCGAGTTTGGGCTTGAAAAGGCGGGCAGCGGTAAGAGGGTTTTTATGAATGTGTCCCTTGACTCGGTTCTCAACAAAACCTTGGAGATATTAGACCTGTCTAAAATGGGTTTTGAGATAATACCTTCCCAGATAGAGATAGGTAGTGCCGTCTACGGAAACGTACTTAAGAAGCTGGAAGAACTTAAACAGAAAGGTGTTGTATTGACACTTAACGAAAAGCTCTATTCCTCAAAGTACATAGAACTCTTTAGGCTAAGCGACATAGTAGAAATATCCGTAAAGGGGTTTAGCGAGGAAAAAGCCGAAGCTATAAAGAGAAATGGAAAGAAGCTTTTGGTAAACATGATAGAGACTGAAGAGGAAAAGAGCCAAGTAGAACCCTTTGCAGATTATCTGGAGGGCAACCTGTTGGGCGCACCGCAGGTTATAAAGGAGTTTGAGATTGCACCCTTCCTTAAAGGAACGCTCATGAGATTGATATCAGCCCTCAACAGTGCGGACAGCCTAAAGGAGTTCGCCCAGATAATAGAGAGCGATGTGGGAATGGCGGCTAAACTGCTCAGGTTTGTGAATTCCGCTTACTTTGTCCGCCGAAAGGAAATACAGGACATCTACCAAGCTTGCTCTTATATAGGTATGGACAACCTCAAAAAGTTCATACTTCTCTTAGCCACCAACGACTACGTTGTAGTAGAAAATCCGGAGCTATGGAAAAGGTCTCTTATAAGGGCTATAATCGCTGAAGAGATTGCTAAAAAGATAAACGCCTCACTTAAAAACGAGGCTTACATAGCGGGGCTTTTCTCACTCATAGACGAGATACTCAACGTGGATAGGATTGAGTTCCTAAAGGAAACCGGTGTAGATGAGAAGATAATAAAAGCCTACACCGGAGAGGAAAAACTTTTAGGTGAGATACTTACCATAGCCGTTGCGTTAGAAGACGCTTATCAAAGGGGAAGTGAAGCCCTTACCACGATAGCTGAAGAAATATCGGAGCAGGTAAACATACCTGCCATAGAACTTGAGATAGTAGTCAACGATGCGGTCAAACAGGCGGAAAATGTAATCAGGATTTAGCCACGCCTGATTCTTTGTCGTAGGGCCAGGAAATTATACCTCCTGCGAGGTTGTAAGCTTCGTAACCTAACTGTCTGAGAAAGTAAGTTGCAAAAGCGCTCCTTTCTCCACTTCTACAGTAAACTATGTACTTTTTATCCTTCGGAAGCGATTGAGCTTCAAACCTAAGGTTATCCAGAGGTATAAGCTCCGAGTTGGGTATACGCACCTGTATATGCTCGGGCGGGGTTCTAACATCTAAGAGAACCACATTTTCTTCTTTATCGAGAAGTTCTTTTGCCTCCTGGGGGTTAACTTCCGGAACGCTAAACATAACAATTTACCTCCAAGCTCTAAAGTGTTTTTTCCATAAAGGCGTCCATATCTCTGTGAACCGCCTTCACTTCGTTGTTTTCATCAACGTAAACGAGTATTGGCTTATAGCTTTCAAGCTCCTCTTCAGAATACTCACCGTAAGAGGCTATTATTACAAGGTCTCCCTTTTCTCCGAGTCTCGCTGCGGCTCCGTTTAGCCTAACTTCTCCCGACCCTGCAGGCGCCGGGATTACGTAGGTTGAAAAACGGGCACCGTTGTTCACGTTGTAAACATCTATCTTCTCAAAGGGCAGCAGGTCTGCAAGCTTCATGAGCTTCTCATCAAGGGAAAGGCTTCCCTCGTAGTGTAACTCCGCGCCTGTAACCGTAAGTCTGTGAACCTTGGACTTGAGCATAACTCTCTTCATACGCACCTCCGAATAGGTAAAAGAGGAATAAATAATAATATAATAAATTGCTTATAAGTGCCAAGAGTTTGTATTACACTTACTCCCAAAGCCTCTTCGTGTGAGTAGCGTAAAGTCCCTTGGGAATGCTTCCTACACTTTGACCGAACATCTCCTTTAATTGTAGGGCGTTCAGGGCGCCCTTGCCTCTGTAATGGTTGTTAAAAAACACATAGGTTTCCTTACCGCCGCGTATTTTCTCTACACGCCTTTTTATCTCACCCAATTCCTCCTCGGAGTAAAGATAGTCGTACCTTTCGTACGCCTTTTCATGCTCAAACCACCTGTTTGAGCTCCTGCCGTGCAAACGAACGTAATTTATATCCCCTACCGAAAGCCACGGACCCACTAAAATACCCTTGACCCTCGGAGCGTCGGTGTTCACCAAGGAAAAGCCCAGCTCTTGCAGACTCTCTAAAAAGTCCCTCCTGCCAAAGCTCCTGCTCCTGAACTCTACCACCCTATCTATTCCTTCAAAGCTCTTGGAAAGTCTCCGTAAATACTCTACGTTATCCTCGCTGAAGTGAAAACTTTGAGGAAACTGAAAGAGAACCGCCACCAGCTTGTTGGCTTCCATGTAAGGCTCAACAGCTTTTATAAAAAGGGAAACTTCCCTATCCGTGTAGCTCCTGTCGTGGGTAAAAACTCGGTTGGCTTTAACGGAAAATCGCATGCGGGGGACTCTTTCGAGAAAGCTCTTTGCTGTATGAGGGTGGGGCATAGAGTGAAAGGAGTAGTTGAGTTCCACAACGTCAAAGTACCTTGAGTAGTAAGTAATCATCTCCCTTTCAGGGATATTTGATGGGTAAAAGGTTCCTTTCCAGTCCTTGTAAGAAAAACCGCTACATCCTATACGTATATTCATAGCGGGAGGGGAGGAACCTCCCCCGATAGCTTTTAAGCTACGAATTTAGATTTAAACTCTTCCAGAGCGTTCTTAATCTTTTCCTTCAGCTCTTCGTCTATCTTCTTCTTATCCCTTATATCCTGAAGTACATCTGGCTTCTCGTTATCAAGGAATACGTAAAGTTCTTTTTCAAACTTTCTAACCGCCTCCGGCGGTAGGTCATCAAGGTATCCGTTGGTTCCCGCGAATATGGCAACTATCTGTTTCTCAACGGGTATGGGGTTGTAAGGCTCCTGCTTGAGAAGCTCTACCAGCCTAAGACCCCTGTTTATGGTCTGCTGAGTTGCCTTATCCAATTCGGAGGCAAACTGCACGAAGGCTTCCAGCTCCCTGAACTGGGCGAGGTCAAGCCTGAGTGTTCCCGCAACCTGCTTCATCGCCTTTATCTGAGCCGCACCTCCTACCCTTGAAACGGAAAGTCCCACGTTAATAGCTGGTCTTACACCCTTGTTAAATAGGTCCGGCTCAAGGTAGATTTGACCGTCTGTTATGGATATAACGTTTGTAGGAATGTATGCCGCAACGTCCCCGGCTTTTGTCTCAATTATGGGCAGTGCGGTGAGCGAACCTCCTCCGAGGTCGTCGTGGAGCTTTGCCGCACGCTCAAGGAGACGGGAGTGCAGGTAAAAGACGTCTCCGGGGTAAGCTTCCCTTCCCGGGGGTCTTCTCATGAGCAGGGATAGCTGCCTGTAAGCCTCCGCGTGCTTGGAGAGGTCGTCGTAAACCACGAGGGCGTGCTTGCCGTTGTCCCTGAAGTACTCTCCCACCGTACAGCCGGTAAAGGGTGCGAGGTACTGCAAGGAAGCGGGGTCTGTGGCTGAAGCCACGACAACCGTGGTGTACTCCATAGCTCCCTCTTTCTCGAGGAGTTCTATGAGCCTTGCGGTTGTGGAGCGCTTCTGCCCTATTGCCACGTATATGCAGTAAACGTCCGTGTCTCTCTGATTGAGTATGGTATCTATCCCTATGGTAGTCTTACCGGTAGCCCTATCTCCGATTATCAGCTCCCTCTGTCCCCTACCTATGGGAATCATGGAGTCTATCGCCTTTATTCCCGTCTGAAGAGGCTCGTGAACGGGCTGTCTCTTCACAACTCCGGGGGCTATCTTTTCTATGGGAGAGCGGTACTCAAACTTTATCTCCCCTTTGCCGTCCAACGGGTTTCCGAGGGGGTCTATAACCCTACCTACCAGCCCCTCACCGACGGGCAGGTCAAGGATTCTTCCCGTTTTTCTAACGATAGAGCCTTCCCTTATCCCCGACTCGCTTCCGAGGACTATGATACCCACGTTATCCTCTTCAAGGTTAAAGGCTATGCCCTTCGTTCCTCCTTCAAACTCAACGACTTCCATAGCCATGGTGTTTTCAAGTCCGTACGCTCTGGCAACTCCGTCACCGACGTAATAAACAACTCCCACCTCTTCCATCTTCGCCTGAGCTTCAAAGTCCTGTATCTGCTGTTTAAGAATTTCCAGAGCCTCTTCGTAGCTGAGCATACCCATGCCAGAAACCTCCTGAGTTTAATCCCTCAAAATTATACCACGCCGACCCCAAAAGGTTTATATTTAAAATATTTAAAAACTATTCAGAAAACCAAAAGGGAAGAAACCATGATTACCTTGAACCTAAAAGAGATTTTCGAAAGCAGGGACAACTTTTCAAAGAGCTACATCTTAAAACCTTCGGATATCAAACTGCCTTCAGAACTTGGAGAGATAAAAGAGGAGACCTTCGTAAACGTGAACATAAGGAAGGTAAAGGGAGGATACGCCATAGACCTTGAGATAGAGAGCGGAATTTACCTCGAGTGTAGTAGGTGTTTAGAGGTTTACAGAAAAGAGGTTGAGCAAAGTTCGGCGAGGAAGCTCGAAAACCCCTCCCACGAAAGGGAGATTTTCCTAAGCGAGAAAGACCTGAACGTCTCCTTCATGGAAGAGCCGGACATACTTAACTTGACAGAGCTTGTAAGGGAAGAGCTTATCCTTAGCGTACCTATGAAACCTCTGTGTAGTCCCACCTGCAGCGGCATAAACCCCGGCGTTGTGGAAGATTACAAGCAATCACCCGCAGACCCAAGATTTGCTATACTAAAAAGTCTGTTTGCCGAAAAGGAGGTTAGCGAGTAATGGCTGTTCCCAAAAGGAAAACTTCCAAGTGGAGAAGAAACCAAAGAAGAGCGCAGAGCTTTTTTTCAAGACTAAAGTCTCCTTCCTTATCCGAATGCCCCGAGTGTGGGGAAAGGATACTTCCCCATAGGGTATGTCCCTACTGCGGAAGTTACAAGGGTAGGGAGATACTTCCGGAAACAAAATGAACCCTTCCGTAAGCGTAGCCTTAGACTGTATGGGGGGGGACTACGCACCCCACGAGATAGTAAAAGGGGGCGTTTTGGCAGCTAAAAAGTTCGGCTACAAGGTGTTCCTCGTAGGGGAAGAGGAAAGCATAAACAAGGTTTTAGAGTCCTTGGGGGAGAAAGAAAATTCACTGCTGGAGGTAGTTCCTTCGGAAGAAAACATAGACATGCACGAACCACCCTCTAACGTTCTCAGGAAGAAGAAGTCCTCACTTTACGTAGCGGGGAAGCTCGTTAGAAACGGTATGGCGGATGCGCTCGTATCTGCGGGAAACACGGGAGCCGTTTTGGTAGTGGGAAAGTTCATAGTAGGGGCTGAGGAACTCGTAGAGAGACCTTCAATAGGTGTTGCTCTACCGAACCCCAACGGGAAAACCGTCCTTTTGGACGTAGGGGCAAATGTGGACTCTAAACCTAAGCACTTGGTTCAGTTCGCGATAATAGGACACACCTACGCCCAAGAGATATTGGGTGTTGAAAACCCAAGGGTTGGGATTCTCAGCATAGGAGAAGAGGAGGGCAAAGGGAACGAGCTGGTAAAGGAAACCTATCCCCTACTGAAGGAAACGGGCTTAAACTTCTTGGGCAACGCGGAGGGCAGAGACATATACTCGGGTAACTTTGACGTTATAGTGTGCGATGGATTCGTGGGAAACGTGGTTCTAAAAACGAGTGAGAGCCTCGGGTTTGCGGTGCTACAGATGATAAAAGAAGAAATAAAGAAAAGCTGGCTCGCAAAGGTAGGGGCGGTTCTGATGATGCCGGCCTTTAACAGGTTCAAAAAGAAGGCGGATTTTTCCGAGTACGGAGGGATTCCCCTTTTGGGAGCTAAAAAGCCGGTTATAATTACCCACGGAAGAGCCAACGCCAAGGCGATAAGAAATGCTATAAAGGTAGCGGGCGAGTTTATAAGTCAGGACTTTAACAAGAAACTGGTGGAAAATATAAAGATGTTCACGCCCGAGCTAAAAAAGGCATCTGTAGGTAACTGAACATGGGAACCAAAATTCTCGGAACGGGAGTTTACCTACCCCAGAGGGTACTCACAAATTACGACCTTGAGAAAATGGTGGATACCTCGGACGAATGGATATCCACAAGAACCGGAATAAAGGAAAGGAGAATAGCCAAAGAAGAAACAGCCACGAGTATGGCTTTGGAAGCCTCAAAGATGGCTATTGAGAATGCAGGGGTAAGGGCTGAAGAGATAGAACTCATAATCCTTGCAACTCTGACACCCGATAAGAAGTTTCCCTCCACCGCTTGCCTGCTTCAAGCTGAGCTGAGGATAAAGAACAGTTTCTCTTTTGATTTATCTGCAGCCTGTAGCGGTTTTCTCTACGCCCTTGATGTGGCGGACGCTTACATAAAATCGGGGAAGGCTTCCAAAATCCTCGTCGTAGGTGTGGAAAAGCTGTCCGAGATAGTGGATTGGGAGGATAGAAGCACCTGCGTTTTATTCGGAGATGGAGCGGGAGCTATGGTCGTTTCCTCTTCAGATGAAGATAGTGATATTCTCGCATCAAGGATGTACTCGGAGGGTAGTTTCTGGGACATACTCTACGCGGAAAAGTGCGGGTACATACAGATGAAGGGGAAGGAGCTTTTCAAACTTGCCGTGAGAAGTATGGAAGCGGTTTGCAGGGAAGTCATGGAGAAAGCCGGGTTAAGCACGGAGGAGGTGGATATAGTCATACCCCATCAAGCGAACATAAGAATAATAAACTCCCTTGCGGATAAGCTGGAAATCCCTAAGGAGAAGGTCTTCGCCAACATAGACAGGTACGGCAATACCTCCGCTGCGTCAATACCCATAGCCTTCCACGAGGCTGTATCCACGGGAAGGTTAAAGAGGGGAGATGTAGCTCTCCTCACCGCTATGGGCGGAGGGCTAACGTGGGGAGCTACCCTTTTAAGGTATTGAATACCTCTCCGAGTTCCGTAGTGGGGGTTTGACAGGAGAAGTTCCTGCACAGGTAGTAAGTTGTTTTACCGTCTAAGGGCTTTAGGTTCTTCAAAAAGGAGTTTATACTCTCGGTGGTTTCGTCTTTGTGAATGACCAACAAGTCCGGAAGGAAGTTCTCGCGTATTTCTTTTAGAGCCTCTTCATGTTTTTCTCCTTCGGAGGGAACTACAACAAGCTCCGAGGTTCCGTTAAGCACCAAATCTAACGCCAAAAGAGAGAAGCTGTGGGAGGAGGGATAGTTTTCCAAAACCTGAAAGTAGGACTCAAGGGTTTTAATCCCCTTATCTTCGTATTCACGCTTGTTTGTAAGACGAGAAAGCCGTATGAGGTTGTACGCCATCACCGAGTTTCCGGAGGGCAAGGCTCCATCGTAAGTCTCTTTTTTCCTTACGATAAGTTCCTCTCCGTAATCCGGCGTTTGGAAAAAGCCGTAGCCCTCTTTGTCCCAGAAGTGTTTAAGTGTATGCTCCGTAAGCTCAACAGCCCACTTAAGGTAAGCTGGCTCAAGAGTGCTTTCGTAAAGCTCCGTAAAAGCCCATATAAGGTATGCGTAGTCCTCAAGAAAGGCATCAACCTTAGCTTCACCGTCCTTATACCTGTGGTAGAGCTTCCCGTCTTCTCTGTAGAGGTTGTTGAGTATGAAGTTTGCGGTTTCCTTTGCTATCCCTATAAAGTCATCCCTGCCGAAAGCTCTACCCGCAACTGCAAAGGCTACCACCGCTAAGGCGTTCCAGTCGGTTAAAATCTTTTCGTCCCTCAAGGGTCTGACCCTGTTCTGCCGTGTCTTAAACAGCTTGTTCCTTATCTCCTCAAGCCTGCTTTTTAGCTCCTGAACTTCCATACCGAGCCTTTCCGCGTGCTTCTCCAAGGGGAAAGCCATAAAGAGTATGTTCTTGCCCGTTTTTCTGCGGGTGGCTTCCTCGAGGAAGTTTCCGTCCTCTTTAAGGTTAAATACCCGAAGGGTTATATTAAATTCCTCCTCCGATAAAATCTCTTTAAGCTCCTTCGTATCCCAAATGTAAAACTTGCCCTCCTCTCCTTCGCTGTCCGCATCTTCCGCAGAGTAGAAAGCCCCTTCCTCTGAGCGCATGTCCCTTAGAAGGTAGTCCGCTATGTCCTCCGCGGTCTCTCTGAAGAAGTCTCCTTTCGTGATTTGGAAAGCCTCGGTGTAGGTAAGCATAAGCAGAGCGTTGTCGTATAGCATCTTCTCAAAGTGGGGCAGAAGCCACATGTTATCCGTTGAGTACCTGTGAAATCCGTGTCCCACGAAATCCCATATCCCTCCGAGCCTCATCTTCTCTAAGGTAAAGAGAACCATTTTGAGGGCGTTCTCGTTCTGAGTTCTGTAGTAGTACCTGAGAAGGAACATAAGGTTATGGGGAACGGGAAACTTGGGAGCCTGTCCGAATCCTCCGAATTCCTTATCAAAGGAAAAGAAGAAATCCCCGAAGGCGTCCTCTATAACTTTCTCTTTAATCTCGCTCTTTTCTGAGCTAACCGCTCCTTCTTTCAGAACGGATATAACCTTGTCAGCAGAGTTCAAAACCTTTTGCCTGTCCTCTTTCCAGAGCTGAGCTATCCTGAGAAGTAATTCCTTAAGTCCCGGTCTGCCGTAGTAACTCTCCTTGGGGAAGTAGGTTCCTGCAAAGAAGGGTTTTTTATCGGGTGTAAGTATAACCGTAAGGGGCCAACCTCCGGAGCCGGTTAGCATCTGACACACGGTCATGTACACGCTGTCTATGTCCGGTCTTTCTTCCCTATCAACCTTTATGGGAACGAAGTTCTCGTTGAGGATTTTTGCTACCTCGTCGTCTTCAAAGCTCTCCTTCTCCATAACGTGACACCAGTGGCAGGTTGAGTACCCTATGGAGAGGAACACGGGCTTGTCCTCTCTCTTTGCTCTCTCAAAGGCTTCCTCGCTCCAAGGATACCAATCAACTGGGTTGTAGGCGTGCTGAAGCAGGTAAGGACTTTTCTCTTTTATAAGTCTGTTAGGTTTTCTTTTTTCCATCTGAGTATTATGGAGCCAAAAGCCTTTACAATTAATGAGTTTAGTCATGCAAGAAATGACCCGTATCGGGAATTTTAATGTATAATAGAAAACTTAGCTTTCAGGAGGAACTGGAAATGGCAGTCAGAATGAGGTTTGCGAAGTTCGGGCGTAAGCACCACCCCATATACAGGATAGTGGTAATGGACGCCAGAAGCCCGAGAGAGGGAAACTACATAGACATCTTAGGAACTTACGACCCCAAGAACAAAAAGTTACTTGACATCAAGCCTGAAAGGATAAAAGAGTGGCTTTACAAAGGTGTTGAGGTAGCGTCAAGGGTCAAAGCCCTTTTACAATCGGAAGGCATACTCAAGGAGCTTATTGAAGAAGGTTGGGAACTTAAAAGGAGCGGTGATTACTGGGTAACCAAGAAGAAACGTCAGAAAGCTACAAAGGAGGTGTAAAGGATGAGCCAGATGAAAGACCTCGTAGAGATTACCGCACAATCTCTGGTAGATAACCCCGAGAAAGTCAGCGTGACCGAGATAGAAGGCGAGAAGACGATAGTTATTGAGCTTAGGGTTGACCCCCCGGACTTGGGTAAGGTCATAGGTAAACAGGGCAGGATAGCAAGAGCGCTCAGAACCTTGCTCTCCGCTATGGGCAGAAAGACGGGAAAGAGAGTAGTATTAGAAATTCTTGAGTAATAACCGACCCCGCTCCGCGGGGTTATTAAATATCAAAGGATACGTTCTTAAAGTGTTTAATCTCCTTTTTATGTACCGTAATTAAATCTACCCTGAAATCCGTATCTTTTCCAAGCCTCTCTAAGTAGGTGTAAGCACACTTTACAAGTCTCTCCAGCTTCCTCTTGGTAAATCTCTCCTCTGGGGAGCCAAAGTTATCACCTGCAGAACCCTTGACCTCAACTATAACCAAGGTATCCCCATCAAGGGCAACTACGTCTATCTCAGAGAACCTACAGTGGTAATTTCTCTCAAGAATTTTATAACCCAAGGACTTTAAATACTCACAGGCTAAGTCTTCGTAGCGCTTACCTTTATTCATTTACTTCCTGAAGAATCCTCTCCGGAGAGGCTACCGCGGTTCCGAACTCTCCGACAACTATACCCGCTGCCACATTACCCAGCTCACAGGCTAAGTCCCAGCTCGCACCCGAGAGGAATGCACAGGTAAGAACCGCTATGACCGTGTCCCCCGCACCGGTCACGTCGTAAACCTTCTTAGCCTTTGCAGGGAAAAGCTTTACCTCATCCTCGTTAAATAGGGACATACCCTTTGCGCCTCTCGTAACAACGAGCGTTTCCACTTCCAGCTCGGATTTTAGCCTTCTGCCCAGCTCCTCAACACTCCTCTCCCTACCGCCGGACATTGCCAAAAGCTCCTTCTCGTTGGGGGTTATAAGGTTAGCTCCCCTGTACAAGAGCTTGTTCACAGGTCTCGGGTCTATGGATACAAAAAGCCCGGAGTTAATTAAAGTGTCCATAACCTCTGACGTAATTACCCCCTTTGCGTAATCAGAAACTATAACTCCGTTAAATGCAGACTCTTTAAGTGTATTCCTTAACCTGCTTCCTATACCTTCACCGACAGGCTTTTTATCCTCTCTGTCTATCCTTAAAAGCTGTTGTGACATAGACACCACCCGCGTCTTTTGAGTAGTGGGTCTGTCCTCCTCAATCAGTAGGGAGTTTATGCCCTTTTCCCTTAGAAGACCCTTCAGCTTTTCTGCTGCGTCATCCTTTCCCACTACGCCGAAGAGGTGTGCATCTACACCCAAAGCGGATAGATTATGGGCTACATTTCCGGCTCCACCGAGCCTGACCTCTTCCCTCTCAACCTCAAGCACGGGAACTGGAGCCTCTGGCGAAATCCTGTCCACCTTCCCGTACAGGTACCTGTCAAGTATCACATCTCCCACAACGAGGATTTTTAAGTTTTTGAACCTATTCAGTATTTCTTTCAGCTTACTCCTGCCCATGGATGCTTCTTAGTATAATCTTTCTTAACTTATTGACTTCAGTATGTTTTCCAAAACCTCAAGGTTTATAGGCTTCACTATGTAAAGAGTGCCTCCAGACATCAATGCCTTACGTCTATCCTCTTCAGAGTCCAAGGTTGTTATAAAGACCACGGGAGTGTACCTATACTCTTCCAGCTTCCTTAGCTTCCTAACGAACTCGTATCCGTCCATCACGGGCATGTTTATATCTGACAGCACGAGGTCGTATTTAGTCTTCATCGCCATCTCTAAAGCCTCAAGCCCGTTCTCCGCAGTATCTACCTTGTAGCCGAAGTTCCTCATCAGTGAAGAGTGATATATGCGTATGGTCAACGAGTCGTCCACCACTAGAGCCTTTTTCTCCTTACCACTCATCTTCGTCCTCCGAAACCTTCCTATAAACTATTGAATTTTCTATCCTTACAGGTTCAAAGAGTGAAGAAGACCTCGATAGGCTTTCCGCATGCCCTAAGAATAGGTAGCCGCCGTCAGTCATGACGTCGTATAAGTTGTTAATCGCCTGAGACCTTGCCCTGTCATCAAAGTATATGAGCAGGTTCTTGCAAAATACGTAGTGGAACTTGCCTAACCCTTTTAGGAAAAGCCTGTTAAGGATATTTCCTTCGTAGAAACGCACCCTCTTCTTAATTATCTCCTTTATTTTCCATCTACCTTCATCTACTTTATAGAAGTACTTCTCAAGGTACTGAGAGGGCAATCTGGATACGCTTCTTCTTCCGTAAGTACCTTCCTTTGCCTTTGCAAGGGCATTCTTGTCTATATCTACACCCGTTATCTCAAATTTTGTAGGACTTCCCAGAACCTCGTTTAGAACTATAGCTATGCTGTAAGGTTCCTCTCCGGTTGAACAAGGTATACTCAGAACCCTTACCGGATAACCAAGGCTTTCTGTCTGAACGAGCCGTGCAAGGACTTTCAGGTGATAGTATTCTCTGTAAAAATATGTCTCGTTAACAGTTATCTTTGAGATAAAGTCCTTGAGGACATTTTTGTCCATCTTTAGTTTAAATAGGTACTCCTTGAGCGAGGTTATACCCAGCTCCTCCATGTGCTCACTAACTCTGTTCTCCACAAAGTACTTCTTCCTTTCGTCAAAAACTATTCCAGTGTTCTCGTAAATTATCCTTTTTAGGGTGTCGTAGTAAAGCTGTGTAAGCATGTCGTCAACTTCCGAATATCTCCATATCCTTTTTTATATCCATCTCCATACCTATAGCCCGTGCGTTCTCCAAAGCTTCCGGATAAATTTCCTTGTCCCCTAAAAATACAAGTATTTTATAAATCCAGTACTTACCCATAGGGTCTTGAATTTCCTCCAATTTCTCCCTTAGAGGTTTTATTAATCTTTCGTCTTTGAAGTTTCCGTATATTATGGTTGAAGCAAGGGTTGTCAATCCGTAAAGGTCGCCCATCTGATAAATCTCTTCCATAATCCCGTTAACCACTTCCTCTTTCATATCCGGGAAGTTTCTCATGTACTCAAGCGCTGTGAACTTTACATTTGGGTTTTCATCCGACAAAGCGGAGATTATCTTTTCAAGGGACTCTTTCGTGTTTATGCGGGAAAGTACATCAAGACCGAACTTCCTCATGTTGTAATCTTCATGGCTTAGGAGCTCCCTTTCAATCACATTCAGACAGGTGTTTCCGTAAGAG
This sequence comes from Aquificaceae bacterium, assembly GCA_015490155.1. Classification (GTDB taxonomy): domain Bacteria; phylum Aquificota; class Aquificia; order Aquificales; family Aquificaceae; genus WFYI01. The sequence continues at coordinate 27,128 of WFYI01000091.1, forward strand.
GAGAGTATATCTATCGCCGCATGCCGGAGCTTAGGCTCTTCTACCTTAAAGAGCTTAACTACTTCACGGCAAACTACATCGCTCAAGTTGCTGAACGAAGAAAGAGTATTCTTTGCTGCCTCAAGAACAGCCTTACTTCTCATGCTTACCATAACCTTAACTATCTCTTTTATTACCTCTTCATCCGGATAATCCACCAAAGTTTCTATCGCCTCCCTGACTTCCGCTTTATCCTCTGACTTAAGCTTTTTAAGGAGTTGTTCCTTCACTTTTTTATCCTCCTGAGGAACTTCTTTATAGAATCGGCTATCTTGTAAGAGGGCAGTATCTCAAGGGCTGCACCCAGCTCTTTCGCCGCTGCAGGCATTCCATAGACCACGGCAGTCTCTTCCGACTCGGCTATAGTCGGGCAACCCCTCTGCTTCATCTTTAAAAGCCCCTGTGCTCCGTCCCTGCCTATGCCCGTGAGCAAGACTCCCACCGCGTTGGGACAGAATATCTCCGCCACAGAGTCAAAGAGAACGTCCACGGAAGGGTAGTATATGTAGCTGTCGTCTTTAAAAAGCTTGACCCTCTTTGTAGGAGTTATCTTCATGTGCCAACCTCCAGGTGCCAGGTATCCGTATCCCCCAAGAATGCTCTGACCCTCGGAAGCATGAAAGAACTTCATTGGAGTGTATTCGCTAAGCCTCTGAGCCAGAGAGGGCGTGAACTGAGGTGGCATGTGTTGAACCACAAGGTAAGCTGTCTCATCGTCTATCTCGCAGTCTTTGAGTATGTCTATCAGCGTTGCAGGTCCCCCGGTTGATATTCCCAGAGCAACTGCATACTTAGCAATCCCCCTCTTGGCGGGACTGAAAGAAGATACAGAGCTTCTTCTTGTGAACCCCCTCTTAGCTATCCTGAACCTTGCTCTGTATGCCTCTTTGACCTTTGCAACTATTTCGTCGGCTATCTTATGTATGTCAAGGGATATGGTTCCAGAAGGCTTGGGAACGTAATCAAAGGCTCCCATGTCCAGAAGCTCCATAGTTATGGGTGCGTCCTCTTTAGTGAGCGAAGAAACTACAACCACAGGCAGAGGATTTTCCTCCATTATCCTTTCCAGAGCTTCTTTACCATCCATAACAGGCATATTGATATCTAACGTAACCACGTCTGGATTTAGAGTTTTAACCTTTTCTATGGCTTCAAGTCCGTTTCTGGCAACGTCTATGACTTCTATATCTGGGTCACCTTCAAGTATCTCCCTTATCGCCTTTCTCATGAAGGCAGAGTCGTCAACTACCAAAACCTTTATCTTAGACATGGCTCATCTCCGAAATCATTTAAGGACTTCAAGAACGTAAACTATACTCCCGTCTCCAAGAATAGTAACACCGCTTATATCATCGGAGGTTGGAATAACGTCAGGTATCGGCTTTACAACTGCATCTATAGTGCTGATTACCTCATCAACCACTATTCCCTGAGTTAGCTCGTTGTCTATAAGTAGGGTTATACTCCCGTTGGCGGTGCTGTTTATACCCAGCTTTTCCGAAAGAAACTCCAGCTCCAAGACCCTATCTCTGTGATACACTACTCTGAGTCCCTTAAGGGTTTTAACCTTATCCCTCGTTATCTTAAATACCTCCCCCACGCTCTCGGCCGGCACGCCAAATATTACATCGCCTATCCTGACGAGGAGAATCTTCCTTATAGCAAGGGTGAGGGGAAGAACCATCTTAACGGTTGTTCCCGCCATCTTCTTGGTCTCAACGAACACCTCACCTCCAAACTCCCGCAGCGTGCTGGCAACTACGTCCATACCCACACCCCTGCCGGAAAGCTCGGTCGCTTGGTCTTTTGTGGAAAAACCTGGGTGGAATATAAGCTGAACTATCTCCTCCTCGCTCATATTCTCCAACTCTTCTTGGGTATGCAGCCCCTTCTCTATTGCCTTTTTCTTAACCTTATCCACGTCTATGCCTCTGCCATCGTCCGCCACCTCTATAACCACGGAACCTCCTTCCTGATATGCCTTTATGGTTATGCTACCCTCAGGCGGCTTTCCGAGCTTCTCCCTCTCTTCCAAAGTCTCTATTCCGTGGTCTATTGAATTTCTTATCAGGTGAATCATAGGTTCTGCAATCCTTTCCACTATTACCTTGTCAAGCTTGGTTTCTCCCCCTTCAATATTGAGCTTTACCTTTTTATTCAATACCCTTGATAAATCTCTGACAAGTTTCGGAAACCTTTCAAAGAGAGTTGAGAGAGGTATCATCCTCATTTCAAGGACAGTCCTCTGAAGCCCCTCCATTAAACTCCTAAATCGGTGGATGTTATCCTTCAGTTCCTTTGATGCCTCTGGAACACTGTAGGTCTTCTGGAGTTTATCCACAAACAGATACATCCACTCCTTAAATACGGAAAGCTCTCCAACGATGTCCATGAGCTCCTTTACCAAGTTCTCCTCAACACGTAGATAGTTGCTCTTGGAGATATACTTGGCAGTATCAAAGCTCTTTTTATCTTCCTTTTTCTCCTCCTTCTTTTCCCTCTTGCTCTCTACAAGCTTCTGAAGGTCGTTGGCAAGTTCTTCAAGGTGTTCACAGAACTCCTTAAAATCTATGTTTCCAAAGGCATTTTGCAGGTTCTTTATTTTTTCGTTAAGTTGGTCAAATCCCAGCTCCTTGGTAAGCTTGTATAGGGTTATCAAGGCTCTCCTGAAAAAATCCGCCTCTTCTTCACTTATCTCTCCCTTAGAACATAGTTCCCTGAACAAAGGTATATACTGAGAAGCCACATTCAACAACGCAGAAAGGTCTGAAGGCAAACCTTCCCCTTTGCCCATATCTTTACTTTTTTCCGAACTTTGTCCCAGCTCCTCAAGGAGTTCATAAACATCCTCAACGTCCTCTTCTCTACCCTCGGAAAAGGCTAAAAATAGGTCGTCAAGTCTATCAACGAGTTCTTGAAGTATCTCCACCTGCCTCGAGCTTAACCCTATACCGCCGTCCCTTGCTTTCTGTAGAACCGATTCCGCTTTATGTGTTATCTCAAAGATCGCTTTTAGGTTCGGCTCCTCTCCATAGGAGAGGATCAAACCCGTGTTGCCCTTTAGGGTATGGAAACTCCTAAAAACCTCGTTTATAAGCTCAAGACTGCCAGGAGCCTGTGCTAGCTCTTCAAGGGAAGAAGAGAGCCTTGATAGAATCTCCTCCGTCTCCAGCTTGTAGTTTTCTAAGAGAGATTCGGGAACCTCACTGGCTCCTTGCTTTTTTTCCTCTTCTCTCGTTTCTTCTTGCTCTTTAGATTGCTCTCCTCCCTCAAGCTCTTCTACCTCAACCCCGTCCTCAAGTATAAACTCCAAGAGTTCAAGTATCTCTTCCTTGGGTCTGTCTGTCTCCAAAATCACATCGGCGTGGAAGACATGTTCGTCGGTAGGTTCCTCTTCTGGCTCAGGGATTTTCTCCTTTATTATCTCAACCTCCGTATTTCCCAGCTCCCTTAAATCTTCCAAGTAGAAACGGGGGTCTATAGCCCTTTCAAAGACGCTCTTGCCAAGTCTGAACTTTATCAAGTACTTCATCTCACAACCCTTTTTACTACCTTTACAAGGTCTTCCGGTCTAAAGGGCTTTACTATCCAGCCGGTTGCTCCCAATTTCTTTGCCTGTTCCTTTTTAGCGGCTTCTGTTTCTGTAGTTAGCATCAATACAGGCGTGGTTCTATTAAAATTTCTAAACTCCCTTAGAAATTCCAAGCCGTTCATAACAGGCATATTTATATCACTTATTACTATGTTGTAAGTATTCCTCCTAGCCAACTCAAGAGCCTGCTGTCCGTTCTCCGCAGTATCAACGCTAAAGCCTTCAGGCTCAAGAGCCATCTTCACGAGGTTTCTCATAGTGGCTGAATCATCCACAGCGAGAGCTTTCTTCATGCCTCACCTCCTTTTTTAAAACAGCTCCACGTCCGTTTCCACGTCCTTCAGCTTCTCTCCCACAACATCTTCCTCCTTGTTTATCGTCCTGCCTTCCGACCTGGCGATAATCTCCCTCTCATCGTGCAGCTTAGGGATAGCCTTAAACTCTTCGTAGAGCTTTATAACGTTATCGTAAGCCTCTGCCACCTCTTTACTTCCCCTGAGTATGTCTTCAAACTCATCTATCATGCTTGCAAGTATCTCAAGGGCATGATGGGTATTCATAGCCCTCTGATTGGCAAGGTCAATGCTTTGGAGAACGGAGGTTATCGTATGTCTTACCTCGGAAAGCATATTCATGTCATCTTCAATTGAGTTCCTCACGTAATCTATGAAATCTATGAAGTTCTGAGTCATCCACGTTAGGTCTTTATTTAGGTCTTCGCTGAGTTCTATCTGTTCCCTCTCAAGGCTTTCCATCTCCGTATCAAATTGGGACTGCCTCTCTACCTGTTCGGTAAACCGTTTGTGAAGTGTTTTTATAGCTTCCACTATCTCCTGGGCAAGCTCGTTGGTTCTCGCAGAAGCTTTACGTACTTCATCCGCAATAACTTTAAAACCTCTTCCGTGCTCCCCAAGCCTTGCCGCTTCTATGTAAGCATTTAGGGCTATTATCTCTATAACTTCGGCTATGCTCATTATTCTCCTTGCACTATTGGTGAGCTGGGAAACCTCTCTTCCTATATCCTCTATTCCCTCTTTTAGAGACTTAGAACTACTTTTTATAACCTTTCCGGAGTCCTTAAGAACATACAACTTTTCCAAAAACCTCTGCTTCATGTAATCTGTTGACTTCTTGCATATGCATTCCTCCCCAGTAAAGCCGCAAACATCAATATTATCCTTATACTTCCACACCCTTTCCTTGACATCTTCGGGTATGTTGAGCAAGGAAAATCCCATCTCACGGGTATGAGCGCAGGCAACGTATCTCTCAAATATAATAAAATCTCTAAAACTTCCTTCCACTTTAATAAAGAATTTGTTGAGCTTTTCCAGAATGCCTCCGAAAACCGAATCAAGCTCGGAGAGCTTGGCAGCCTGCAAAAGCTCAGAGGTAGCCTTGACCGTGCTGAGTATCACGTTCGTAATCTCCAGAAACTCCTTTTCCCTATCCTTTTCACCCTCCATGTACAACTCCTTTAACCTTCAACCTCTAACTCATGTCCCTCCAGTAAGGATACGTCTTCATCCTTAACTATCCTCTCAGGAGAGAGGATAAACACTATGCCCCCCTCATCGGTCTTTATAATTCCTTCAAGAAACTCTTCCTCCGGCTCGTTTACTCCTTCGGCAGGCTGTATGTTCTCCTCCTCGGTTTTGAATATACCCTTCAGGTTGGACACCTTTACGCCCACCGGGAAGTCCTCAAGAACTATGACCCTGTTGGAGTCCTCGTCGCAGGAGAGTCCCAATCTCTTACAGAGGGAGATTATCACTATGACCGAGTTTCTCAGATTAAACATGCCCTCAACGTAGTCGGGAGAGTTGGGAAGCTGAGTTATACCCGACAGCTCCACCACCTCCTTTACCTTTTCTATGGGAATTGCCATATCCACATCGTTAATGGAAAACCTAACGAAGTTTCTCATGGATTTTACCTCCGCATGAACCTCCTCCTGAGCCAGCTCTTGGGAGTAATCCTCCTTGCCCAGCTCCTCAACGTCAAGTATCAGAACCAACTTACTGCCGCCCTCTAAGGCTATAACACCCCTGGAAGATACACCCTCAACCTGAAGGATGGAATCTTTGCCTACCCACCTTATCTCTCTAACGTCGTCAACCGCAGCCCCGAGGCTCTTAGAACCTACATCAATTACGATAACCCTCTTCTCTCTGTTATCAGAGTTTACTCCGAGGAACTTCTTCATGGAGTAAAGAATAAGTTCTCTATCTCTGAGCAAAAAGACACCCTCTATGTAATCCGGAGTTTTGGGAAGTTGAGCTACGCTTGAAGGATAATCCACCACTTCTCTTACGCTCTCCACGGGTATGGCAAACCACTCCTCCCCTAAGGAAAATATCACAAAGCCCTCAGTCTCCTCAATAGCCCTTGCACCATTAGAAACGTCTAAGGACTTACCCTTCTTTTTTTTTGAGCTTCTCTTTGCAGCTTTAGCCCTTTTCTCAAGAACCGGTTTTAAGTTCAAAAGCAGAAGTATTCCGCCCTCGTAGTCCAGAATCCCCCGCACGAACTCCTCTTTGACCTCGGTAAGCTCGGCATCCTTTGCTTCTTCAAGCTCTTTTTCTTCAACGTTTATAATTCCCATAACCTTGCTTACCAGAAGCCCGACAACACCCTCTTCCTCTTCTACGATAAGCAGGGTGTCCCCGTCAAGGGGAGTGTCCCACAGGAGCTTACCCGTATCAATAACCGGTATAACGTTATTCCTAAGATTTATCACACCCCGCAGGTAGTCGGGGGACTTAGGCACAGGGAAAATTCTGTCTACCTTAACGGTCTCTACCACCTTATCGGTTTCGTAAATAAACCTTTGCTCCCCCACGGAGAAAACTATATAAACCATAGCTCACCTCAAAAAGCCTGAAGCTCATCGGCAACAGCGGCAAGCTCGTCTATCGCTTGAGCTATCTGCCTTACCGCCTGCTCTATCTGCCCTATCGCCTGAGAAAGCTCGTTTATGGTTCTTGCGCTTTCCTCGGCTGCGGTGGCTATCTGCTCCGAAGAGGATACCATCATGTCAACTCTGCCAAGTATGTCCTTGGCACCCTTTTCCGTGTTCTCAAAGCCCGAGTATATGTTTTGAGCTACCCCTAAGGCCTCCTCCAGCATAGATAAGGTACCGGTCGTAGTGTTTATATCTATAGTGGTCTCCGAGGATGCTATGGTTATCTGAGCGTTAAAGACGTCAAACTGCTCGTCTATGCTCGTTAAGCTATCCTGCAGAGAGTCTATGTTCTCCGTGCCTTCAGTGGCAAGGTTCTTTATGTCAGAAGATACCACCTCAAACCCTTTGCCGAACTCTCCCGAGCGTGCAGCCTCTATAAAGCCGTTGACCGAGAGCATGTTCGTCTGAACCATGATAAGCTCAAGCTTGCCGATTATCCTATTCATACTGCTGGTGGTCTTTCTAAGCTCCCTGAGACCGTCTAAAGTGCCATCAAGCCCCTCTTTCAACTTCTGAAGGTTCGTAAATGCCCTGTTCAAAGAGCTTTTACCCTGCTTATAGGCCTCAAGGGCAGAAGATACGGACTCAAGACTCTTTTCCGCACTCTTGACCACATTCTCAGAAGAGGTTTTTAGCTCCTTAGCCAAAGAGAACATTCCCTCCGCAGCCCTAGCCTGCTCTTCTGCAGCGGCTGAAAGTTGGTCAACCGCTTGTTTAACTTGTTCAATGCTACCGCTGAACTCCTCAACGGAGGCAGAAAGCTCCTCGGCGGCTGCGGCTACCTGTTCGGCAGCCTTATCTTCTATGGCCGGAGCGTCCTTTAGCTCCATAGCCATGCGCCTGACCTCTTCGGCAGCTGCGTTAATCTCGTCCATTGCGGTGGCAAGCTCACCCACGGAACGGGAAATCTCCTCGGCGGCGGAAGATTGCTCCGCAGCGGCGGACGCCACCTGCTCCGAGCTGCTCTTTACCTCCTCAAGGCTTCTAAGCTCCTCTCTGTAAAGGCTAATAAAGTCCTCAACCGTCAAGACGAGGTCGTTAATCATAGAGGATATGTTCCCAAACTCCTCAACTATCTGATTCATGCTCTCTACCTGAGCCTTACCCTCTTCCACCAGCTTAACTATCTGCTCTACCAGCTTCTTAATGTTTTCAACTATGACTCCCAGCAAATCTTGAATCTTGCCTGTGCTCTTCTCAGAGGCCTCCGTCATTATCCTAACTTCCTCCGCAACTACGGAGAAGCCCTTGCCGTGCTCACCGGCCTTTGCTGCCTCTATGGCTGCGTTCAGAGCCAAAAGGTTTATCCTGTCCGCAACCCTGAGGATTGAATCCGTTATCTTCTCTATATCCGTAGATATTCCCTCTATCACCTGAACCGAGTCCGTCACGCTCTCTATCCTTTCTGCCGTATCAAGCATACTTTTGCCTAGCTTGGATACGGTATCCTTCAGATTCTCGGTTCTGTCTCGCAGGTCTAAGCTCAGAGAGTTAAGGCTGTCTATCTCCTCCAGTCCGCTTTTTACCAACTTCTCTACTTCACCTATGGCCTTCCTGTTTTCATCTGCAGACCTTGCAGCCTCTTCAGCTGCAGATGCAACCGTCTCAGCTGAGCGCTTTGCTTGTTCCGTGGCAGAGGCTATCTCTGTTATTGAGGCAGCCACCTCTTCCGATGCAGATGCAAGCCTCTCAACAAGAGCTTGTTTCTTAGCCGAGGTTCGGCTCTGCTTCTGTTGAGACAGCTTGGCCCTAATATTCGGAGGTTTGTGACCACCCTCATCAGGCGGTAGAATGTCTTTCATATCTCACCTCCCATTAACGATATTCTAAACTCTAACTATATGTTTACTATAACTTATCTAATACTTCCAGCACCTTATCCAAACTTATGGGGCGTCTTATCAACCCGTCCCCGTGCATAGTTTTAATTAGCTCATCTACAGCTATATCAACAGAATCCACGTTAAAGGTAAAACCGTAAACCTTACCCCCCTCACTCAAAAGTTTCTCTAACCTTAACTTTAATAACTCACTTTCTCTATGTGAACAACAGTCCAAATCGATAAATATTATCGAGTAACCGTCTCCCGGCTCGTAATTAACCCTCTCAAGTTCCTTATATGAAAGGCTATCCACACTATAATTATCGGAGCTTAGAACTATAAATTTAATAGCTTCTATGAAAAACTTTGAATCGCTCACCACAAGTAGCTTCCTTGTACGTTCACTCATGGCTTTTTTGAATTTGAATTTAAATATAAAAAAATAAGCTTAATATCTATAAGTCAAGTCCTATTATTCTTTTATTATTGTTTTTTTTTTGAAAAACTGGCAAGCATATATGTTATTACAGTTGACTGTTCTTATATTTACGGCAAATTACTTGTCATAACACAACAAAATGTATTTATACTACGGATCAAAGCCTACATCCTAAATTTATGGTACAGTACACATCATATATATCCTAAGTTTTTATCAAAGCCTATGTATGATTTATAAAATCATGTAAAAATCACGCGTTATTATCTGTAAAAAGCTTTATTAGCAAGCAAACAAGTGGTTTAAAAGGGTCTATTAGAACGAACGGAAAGTTTTTTACCAAAAGGTGGTAAATCTAAAACCCTTCCCTATAAAGCCTAAGTACAAGCAAGCCTATTAGGAACAGAGCTACAGCTCCGACGCCTGTAAAAAGAAGTTCCTTGTTGGGGATTGCTACGGTGTGATTGCTTATGAGTGATACGCCCAGTATGACAAAACCCAAAGCTATTATGCTCAATGAAAGTCTGTTTATATCCTTTTTTAAGGAGTTTATTATGTTGGTCTCTCCCTTATAGTTTATAGAAAGCTCGAGGGAGCCTTTTTCTATTTTATTTAGAATACCTTTAGTTTTGTCCGCGGATTGTATCAACATTTTCGCATATAAAAGCGTTCCTCTCTTTGCCTGTTTTGACAAAAACTTGGGTGATAAAAATATCCTAAAACTCCTTTTTATATAAGGCTCTGCTACGTTTATAAACCTGAACTTTGGGTTTATCTCGGCAAGTAGTCCCTCAACCATACCTACAGTCTTTAAAAGCAGGAAAAGGTTAGGAGGGAAACGCATACCGTATCTGTTAGCAAGCCTAAAAAGGTCGTTAATCATCTTAGAAAGGCTTATTTTCTCAAGAGGTTGATTAAGGTAATAACTAAAAAGTGTAGACAACTCCTTCCGTAGTAAGGTCTCGTTCCTTGTGTTCACTTCAACTCCCAAATCTAATAGGGCATCAAGAACCATAGACATGTCCTCTTTGAGGATTCCGTAAAGAAGTTGCATAAAGTTCACACGCTCTATGTCTTCTAAAATCCCCACCATTCCAAAGTCTACAAGCCCTATCCTGCCTCCTTCAAGAAGGAATATGTTTCCCGGGTGAGGGTCTCCGTGGAAAAAGCCGTGTTTGAAAAACATGTCCATGTACATATCGGAAGCTGTGTTTGTTATAGATTCACTATCCATATCATCGGAGAGGTTTACATCTGAGAGCTTTACGCCGTTAAGCCTCTCCATAACCAAGACTCTCGGAGTTGTATACTCCCAAAAGACCTTCGGTATGTAAACCTTGTCGTTATCCGAAAAATTCTTCCTAAAGGTTTCGGCATTCCTCGCCTCTCTTATGTAATCCAGTTCGTTCTCTATGAGATATGAGAATTCTTCAAACATGGAGGTTAGGTCTATATCTGCACTCACACGCTTTTCCACCATTTTAACTAAGTCCTTTAAAACTACGAGGTCTTCTTTTATGGTCTTTTCCACCTCCGGTTTCTGAACTTTCACTATCACCTCTTCTCCGCTTTTAAGCTTCGCCGTATAAACCTGCCCTATAGAAGCAGAGGCTAAAGGCTCTGGGCTAAATTCCGCAAAGACCTCCTCGGGAGGTTTTCCCAGCTCGGTTTCTATAACTTTTTTAATCTCTTCCGTGGGAGCGGGAGGTATCCTGTCCTGAAGTTTCTTAAGCTCCTTTATGTATTCCTCCGATAGCAAGTCTTGCCTCGTGCTTAGTATCTGTCCGAGCTTTATAAAGGTGGGACCCAACTCCTCAAAAGCCATTCTAAGGTGTTCCCCCGCCGAGTAAGGAATTTCCCTTCTGGGATGTCCCATTATTCCCCAGTGAAAGGGGACGAGCTTACCAAGTCCAAAATGCTCGACTAACAATCCGAAGCCGTGCTTAGTTAAAACCTTGGCTATCTGCGACTTTCTCTTTATGTGTCTCCTGCCCGGAATTATCATACTTGCCCCGTAGAGAAGTATTTTAAGTTAAAATCTCCTTTACCCAGCTTTATCAAACTTGACATTAAACATGGTATTGTCATCGGACAAGAGTATTGTTATCTTTAATACTCAAGTGAGGTAAAGGTATGTTTGAAAAATTTACGGAAAGAGCAAGACAGGTTATACTGCAGGCAAGAGAAGAAGCCTTAGAGATGGGTCATAGTTACCTCGGTAGTGAACATATATTGCTTGCGCTTATAAAGGACGAGGACATACCTACGCTGGTTATGTCCAGGTTCGGTCTCTCGGCGGATAAGGTTAAAAAGGCGATAATGGGACAGGTAACCAGAGGCTCCCATTCTGGGGAGATACTCTTTGCCCCGGACGCCAAGAGGGTTATAGAGTTTGCCGTTGAAGAGGCAAGGATACTTCACCACCAGTTCGTCGGTCCCGAACACCTGCTCATAGGCGTGGTGAGGGAAAAGACGGGACTGGGCGGAAGGATACTCAGGGGCTTTGGCTTGGACGAGTACTCTGTGCGCAGGGAGGTTCTTCAGATTCTCGGAGAGCTTCCGCCCCAAGAAAGCACAAAGTACGCTCCCACTCCCAACCTCGATAGGTTCTCAAGAGACCTAACCCAGATGGCAAGGGAAGGCAAGCTTGACCCTGTGATAGGCAGGGAAAGGGAGATAGAGAGGGTGGTTCAGATACTCGTAAGAAGGAGAAAGAACAATCCAGTCCTCTTGGGAGACCCCGGCGTAGGTAAAACGGCGATAGTTGAAGGTCTCGCCCAGAGGATAGCGAGCAAGGAGGTCCCCGAACCCCTTATAAACAAGAGGGTGGTAGCCCTTGACCTTGCGGCTCTGGTAGCGGGAACCAAATACAGAGGGCAGTTTGAGGAGAGGCTCAAGAACATACTCAAAGAGCTGGAGAAGGCGCCCAACGTGATACTCTTCATAGACGAGATACACACCCTCGTGGGCGCCGGCTCTGCGGAAGGCTCAATAGACGCCTCTAACATGCTCAAGCCCGCCCTCGCAAGGGGAGAGATTCAGGTTATAGGCGCAACTACCTTGGACGAATACAGGAAGTATATAGAGAAGGATGGGGCGTTAGAGAGGAGGTTCCAGCCGGTAATAGTTGACCCGCCTTCGGAAGAGGATACCATTCAGATACTTTACGGACTCAAGAAGAAGTTTGAGGAATTCCACGGTGTTGATTACACTCCGGACGCGGTGGAGAAGGCAGTGGCTCTATCCGTCAGGTACATCACCGACAGAAACCTGCCCGATAAGGCAATAGACGTTATAGACGAAGCGGGAGCTTTGGTGAAGCTCAAGTCCATGAACCTGCCTCCAGAACTCAAAGAGCTGGAAGAGAGGATAAAGGAACTTGAGGTAGAGAAGGAAGAGGCGGCAAACGAACAAGACTACGAAAGGGCGGCGAACATAAGGGATGAGGAGCTTAGGCTCAGGGCGAAGTTTGAGAACCTAAAAGCCCAGTGGAAGCAAGAGATGTCCCAGAACAAGCCAAAGGTGGTATCGGAGGACGTGGCAGAGGTGGTCGCCAGATGGACGGGCGTTCCCGTAAAGAGGGTTCACGAAAGCGATGTGGAGAAGCTCTTGCACATAGAGGACGAGTTGAAGAAGAGAGTGATAGGTCAGGACGAAGCGATAACCGCGGTAGCAAAGGCTATAAGGCGTTCAAGGGTAGGACTCAAAGGCAAGCACAGACCCATAGGGGTGTTTATGTTCCTGGGTCCCACGGGCGTGGGTAAAACTGAGACCGCCAAGGCGATAGCGGAGTATCTCTTCGGAACCGAGGAGGCTCTGATTAGGTTTGATATGTCCGAGTACATGGAGAAGCACACCGTATCAAGGCTCATAGGCGCACCTCCCGGATACGTGGGATACGAGGAGGGCGGACAGCTGACGGAGAAGGTAAGAAGGCGTCCTTACTCTGTTCTACTCTTTGACGAGATAGAGAAGGCTCACCCTGACGTGTTCAACATATTCCTGCAGATATTTGACGACGGAAGGCTCACCGATTCCATAGGCAGAACCATAGACTTCTCCAACACCATAATCATAATGACCTCTAACCTCGGAGCTAAGATGATAGTCCAGGGCGGAACGATGGGCTTTGAGAAGAAGTTTGGAATGATAGACTTTGAGCAGATGAAGAAGAACGTAATGGACCAGGTAAAGAGGGCGTTTAACCCAGAGTTCCTCAACAGGCTTGACGAGGTAATAGTTTACAGACCCCTTGAGAAGAAGGACATAGAGCAGATACTCCAGTTGCAGATAAAGGAGATAAACGAGAAGCTCCAAGAGTGGGAGGTTCAAGTAAAGCTCCACAAGAGCTTCGTGAATTGGATAATAGACAAGGAGTACAGACCCGAGTACGGAGCGAGGAGCCTCAAAAGGGCGCTTCAGAAGTACGTGGAAGACCTCTTAGCGGAAGAACTCCTAAAGGGTAGTCTTAAGGAGGTTGCAGAGGTAGAGCTTAGGGTTAAAGAAGATAAACCCTACATAAAACCGTTAAAAAAGAAAGAAAAGATAGAGGCTCTTTTAGAGGAACCCACTTAAGCTTCTGGTATAATACTCCCCTGTGAAAAAGACGGCACAGGGGGTTCTTCTTTCTCTATTAATTCTAATAGGCGTTTCTTTTTCCCAAATTGTTTCCGAGATAAGGATAGAGGGCAATAAGTACCTTACCGAGGAGCTTATAAAATCCCTATTGGTATCAAAGGAAGGCTCAAGGTTCTCCGTTGAGAGGGTAAGGGAAGACATAAGAAGGCTCTTCTCCACGGGATTTTTTAAGAACGTGGAGGTTTACAAAGAAGGAGAAGAAGATGTAAAGCTAATCTACAAAGTGGAAGACCTGCCGGTAATATACAGCATAGAGTTTCAGGGGAACAAAGAGATAGACAGCGACGACCTTTCCCAAAAGCTGGGCATAGAGACCAAGGTTGGAGAGTTAGACCCGGAGGAGCTTTTGAAGGATTACACATCAAGCCCAGCGGTAGAGGAAAAGCTTCAGATACAGAGAAGGTTAAAGCTCGGAAGGGTTCTATCCCACAAGGAAATAAAGGATATAGAAAAGAGAATAAAGGATATATATCTCGAAGAGGGCTATCCCGAGGTTCAGGTAAGCTATCGCATAATACCAAAAAAGGGAGCCTCTAAACTCCTCTTCATAATAAAAGAAGGTGAGGAAAGATATGTGGGGGATATTGAATTCATAGGTAACAAAACCTTTAAGTCCAGAAAGCTCAAAAAGCTCTTAAAAACCGAAGATAGGAACATATTCCTTTTTAGGTGGAAGCCCACCTTCAGTGAGGAGGTTCTTAAGGAAGATATAGAAACCTTAAAAGAGTTCTACAAAGACGAAGGCTTTTTGGAGGTAAATATATCTTACAAGGTTGAGGCTAAAAACGGGAGAAGGGACATAAAGATTTTTATCGAGGAAGGCAGTAGGTACAAACTCGGTAAGTTTGAGATTGAAGGCAACACGCTTTTTGCTTACAGCGAGCTTGTTGGTGACCTCCTCAGGAAGAACAAGGGAGGTTTTTACAAAAAAAGTTTAATAGAGGGTATAAAAGGCAATGTAAAAGCAAGGTATTCCGAGATAGGCTTCGTCACCGCGCAAGTTCAAGAGGAAAAGCATGTAAATGTAAAGGATAAGAAAGTAGATATAAAACTAAAAATTAAAGAAGGTAAACCGGTTTACGTTGACAAGATAGAGATAAGGGGTAACTACGAAACGCGCGATTACGTTCTTAGGAGAGAGATGAGGGCTCACGAAGGGAGCTTAGCTTCTAAAAAG
>WFYI01000092.1 GCA_015490155.1 Aquificaceae bacterium
TAAGGAAATCCTGTCCATAGACATAGCCTCAATTACACCACTCCAAGCCCTAATTAAGCTGAACGAGATTAGGGAAAGATTAAGAGACAAAGTCAGAGAGTTTGAAGAGTGAGTAAAGCTCAACGCCTTCGGCGTTTATATTCTCCTCTCCTCCCTCCTGCCTATCAACCACGGCGAAAACCCCTATCACATCAAGCCCTGCCTCTTTGCAGGCTCTTACAGCCTTTAGAGCTGAGCCTCCCGTGGTAACAACGTCTTCAAGGATAGCAACCCTCTCCCCTTCAGAGACGAGTCCCTCCATCTGCCTTTTCATGCCGTGTCCCTTGGGTTCCTTCCTGACGACAAAGGGCTTTATAGGATTGCCTTCCCTGTAGGATACGAAGCAAACGGAGTAGGCTATCGGGTCAGCTCCGAGTGTAAGTCCTCCTGCGGCGTCGGGTTTAAAGTCCTTGAGCAGACGGTACATACTCTCCCCGAGCAGAGATATTCCTTCCGGGTCAAAGGTTATCTGCTTCAAGTCCAAGTAAAAGCGGCTGAGCTTGCCCGAGGCGAGCTTGAACACAGGCTCGTCGGCGACCTTCAGGGAGCGTTCGTATATGAGCTGTTTAAGTTTATCCATCAGAGAGCTTATTTTACCTTAGCGGGTACGCCCCCATACACACTTTTGAGTGTGCGGTTAATTCTCTCTTTGAGAAGGCTCACATCCTCCGAGGATATGTTTATGTGTCCTACCTTCCTCCTCGGTCTTTTCTCCTTTCCGTACCAGTAGAGCTTGCTCCCGGGAATGTTCATTACCTCCTTTAGGTCTATGTCCTCCAAGGAAAGCCCCAACAGGTTCACCATTCCGGTGGGAACTTTTATGCCAGTTCTTCCCAAGGGAAGCCCCGTTATAGCCCTCAGAAGGCTCTCAAACTGGGAGGTGTAACTGCCGTCAAGGGTGTAGTGTCCCGTGTTGTGGGGTCTGGGGGCGAACTCGTTAATCAGAACCTCCCCTTCCTCCGTTACGAAGAACTCAACAGCCAAGAGTCCCACTATTCCCAAATCTACCGCAAGCTCGGAGACAATTTCCCTGACCCTACTCTCAAGGGGTATGTTGTAGGGCGCGTAGTTGTAGAGGAGAATGCCTTCGGAGTGGAAGTTGTAGGATAGGGGATAGACTCTAACGTTTCCTTCTATGTCCCTAACCGCTATGCTTGAAACTTCCGCTATGAAGTTTACAAACTCCTCAACTACGAACCTGTCTTCGGGGCTGTGGTTCTTCACAAGCTCAAGTATGTCTTCCTCGCTTCTTAAAAGGTACTGCCCTTTGCCGTCGTATCCCAAGCTCTCTGCCTTGGCAACGAGAGGTCTGTCGGGCTTTAAACCCTCTATCTGGTGTGCGGACATAACCTTGAAGTTTGCAACGGGGTACCCCCTTTTGGATAGAAACCCCTTCTCCGATACCCTACTCCTTTTAATCTTCAAGACCTCGGTTGAAGGGAGCGTGTCCTTAACAAGGGAGCTTACCACCGACTCCCGTATGTGTTCAAACTCGTAGGTTATCACATCGCAAAGTTTTGAGAACTCTTCTACCTCTTCCGGGGGAAACCACCTGTCTGCTATCTTCGCAGCGGGAGCTTTGGGGCTTTCGTCCAGAACGTAAAACTCGTAGCCAAGCTTCCTCCCCTCCAAAATCGTCATCCAGCCCAACTGACCACCGCCCAGTATCCCTATCCTCATAGCCCTTGAGAAAGCTCGGAGTTCATATTCTCAACTTTCTTTTTAAGTTTCTCCCTGTAAGTCTCCAAGCCCTGTGCAAGCCTTTCATCGTAAGCGGAGAGTATTCTAACCGCAAGTAGTCCTGCGTTGGTGGAGTTGCCTATAGCTACCGTTGCCACAGGTATGCCGGCGGGCATCTGAACTATGGAGTAGAGAGAGTCAAGACCCGAAAGGTGTCTGGATGGAACGGGGACGCCTATCACCGGCAGGGTCGTGAGTGAGGCTACCATTCCCGGCAGGTGGGCTGAACCCCCTGCACCGGCTATTATCACCTTAAGCCCCCTTTCCCTTGCAGTTTTTGCGTACTCGTACATGTACTCGGGCGTTCGGTGGGCGGATACTACCTTTACCTCGTGGGGAACCTCAAACTCCTTGAGAATTTCCACAGCCCCCTTCATGTGTTCCCAGTCGGATATGCTCCCCATTATTATTCCAACTAAGGGTTTTTCCATACTTAAATATTGTAAACTCTTAGATTATGAAATTCGGCGTCCTTGGAGGAGGCAGGTGGGGAGTTGCGGTGTCCATGCACCTCGGAAATTTGTCCCACGAGGTTTTAATCTTTGATAAGAACCGCGAAGCGGTAGATTTAATAAATAAAAATAAACATCCCTACATGGACTTGAGCCTTCCCGAGAGCGTGAGAGCAACGACCGACCCCCGAGAGGTGGTTGAGTTCTCAGATACCATCCTTCTCATTCTTCCGACTCAGGTAATCAGGGCTGTTATATCGGAGCTTGAGTTAGCCGATAAGGAGGTGATTTCCCTGTCCAAGGGCTTGGAGATAGGGAGCTACAAGAGGGTCTCCGAGGTCGTGAGGGAGGCGGAGCCTTCAGCAAGGGTTTTCGTTCTTTCGGGTCCCTCCTTTGCGAAGGAGGTGTCCCTGGGTATGCCCACAGCGTTGGTTTTAGGCTACGAGAGAGAGCTTCAGGATAGGGCGAAGGAGCTTCAAGAGGCTTTTACCTCTGACACCCTGCGGGTGTATTTGAACGACGACATCACGGGCATAGAGCTGGGCGGTGCGTTAAAGAACGTTATAGCTATAGCCTGCGGCATCTCCGATGGGCTGGGATACGGACACAACACGAGGGCGGCGCTCATAACGCGCGGGCTTGCGGAGATGGTAAGGATAGGTATAAGGCTCGGTGCCAAGAAGGACACCTTCTTCGGGCTTTCGGGAATGGGAGACCTAATACTTACCGCCACCTCCGAGCTTTCAAGGAACAGGAGCTTCGGTTACAGGGTAGGCAGGGGAGAGAGCGTTGAGATGGTTTTGAGAGAACTTGGGCAGGTGGTTGAGGGCGTTGAAACGGTAAAGGCGGTTATGAAGCTCTCCGAGGAACTCGGGGTTTACACACCTATAAGCGAGGCCGTTTACAGGGTGGTGATAGAGGGTGAGGATATTAACTCCGTTGCCCGTGACCTTCTCTTGAGTTCTCCCGCTCAGGAGATTGCGTGGTAGGACTACGGAGGTCAGTCTACTATTCTCTTTACAACCTCAGCTAAAACGCTAACCTCTTCGTCGAAGACAGTTCTCATGTCGATAAGAAGCAAATCGTCCTTAACTCTGCCCACGACGGGAGGTTCGGAAGTTCTCAATCTTCTCGAAAGCTCTGCACAGCTTATAGAGGAGTGCCTTAGAGCAACGCAGTAAGTTTCAAGCTCAAGCTCGGGTAGTGAGCCTCCCCCGGACTTGGACTTATCCTTCACAAGGCTTTTCTCAACAGGGCTTATGTCTTTTAAAAGCCTCAACAACCTCTTTGCCCTTCTCCTGATTACTTCGACAGGCTGAGTTAGAAGTTTTATCACGGGTATCTCATCGTACCTGCCTTCAAGGTACAAACGGAGCGTAAACTCCAAAGCTCCCAGACACAGCTTATCTATCCTCATGGCTCTGGACATGGGATTTTTCCTAATCGCATCGATTATCTCCTTCTTCCCCAGAATTATTCCCGCCTGCGCAGAGGAAAGGAGTTTGTCTCCGCTGCAGGAAACCACATCTAATCCCTTACTCACACACTCTTTAAGGCTCGGCTCGTTTACCTTAAAGCCCAAACCTTGAGCGTCCAGCATAAGCCCGCTCCCTGCATCGTAGTACGTAAGAATGCCGTGCTTTTTTCCAAGCCCAACGAGTTCTTCAAGGGATACCTCCTCGGTAAACCCTTCCATGAAGAAGTTGCTCCTATGAACCTTCATGAGCATAGCTGTTCTTTCGTTTATAGCTTCCTCGTAGTCGGAAAGCCTCGTTTTATTCGTAGTCCCTACCTCTCTAAGTATGGCTCCGGAGCTTTCCATTATGTCGGGAACTCTAAAACTTCCTCCTATCTCCACAAGCTCGCCACGGGATACCACGACCTCCCTTTCCCTACAAAGTGTATTTAGAACAAGGTAAACCGCACCCGCGTTGTTGTTCACCACAAAGGCAGACTCGCAACCGGTAAGCTCACACAGTAAGCCTTCAACGTGATAATTCCTCGAACCTCTTTTACCTGATTCCAAATCGAACTCAAGGTTTGAGTAGCCTTCGGCTATCCGTTTTACGAACTCGAGAGCTTGCCCGTTAATCGGACCTCTACCGAGGTTCGTATTTATAACAACGCCTGTAGCGTTTATAACCTTCCTTAAACTCGGTTTAGAAATCTCCTTTATACGCTCCTCTACCTCTTCCCTGAGATTTTTCAAATCCTTGCGCTTGCCCTCAAGTATCTCTTTCCTGTACCTATCGAGAACCTCTCTGGAAGCTTTCTTAACGTAAATACGCGGATACTTATCACCAAACTCCTCAACCAGCTTAGAAACCTGCGGAAGATTTCTGAGCAGTTTTTCCATAAGGAGAAATTTTAACCGGCGTACGAGGTTTTTGTGATACACATCACATATCAATCGAGCTTATAGTATAATAAAAACTCGTTATGAGTGGAAACATAATATACGAAAGTAAAGACCACAAGGTTTTCCTCTTCGAGGAGCTTACCCCAGCAAGCGCGGTGCAAGCTAACCAGTTCCTAATAATCCACGAAAACAGCGGAGTTCTGTTAGACCCCGGCGGACACAAGGTATACTCAAAGCTATTGTCGGATATATCACTCCTCATACCACCCAACAACATAAAGGCCATATTCCTATCCCATCAAGACCCGGACATAGTAGCCTCCATAAACGGTTGGCTAATGACCACAAAGGCGGAGGCATGGATTTCAAAGCTATGGACGAGATTCCTACCCCACTTCGGATTAGACAGCCAGCTCGAGGGACGCGTAAACTCTATAGACGATAAGGGGACAAAGCTGATAATAGACGGGTGTGAGCTTTTAGTGCTTCCCGCTCATTTTCTCCACTCCCCCGGAAACTTCCAGATATACGACCCCTGTTCAAAAATTCTGTTCTCGGGAGACCTCGGAGCGTCCTTAGGGCAGGACTACGTGTTCGTGGAAGACTTCGATAATCATATACAATACATGGAAGGGTTCCATAAAAGGTACATGGCTTCCAACAAGATTATGAAGTTCTGGGCTAACATGGTAAGGGAGTTGGACATAGAGATAATCGCACCTCAGCACGGAGCAATATTCAAGGGTAAGGACATGGTAAACAGATTTATAGAGTGGATTGAGAACCTCGAGTGCGGTGTAGATTTACTCTCACAGGAGGATTATAAGGCGCCATGAGAAAGTTTTACTTAATGTTAGCTTTTCTCGTACTTGGAGTTTACCTCGGCTCCTGCGAAAGCTCTAAGAAGGAAAAGTTCAACGGAACGCTCCTTGAACAGCCCGCTTACGACTTTGAGCTTAAAACCGCAGGCGACAGGAAGGTCAAACTTTCAGACTTTAGGGGCAAGCTGGTATTTATATTCTTCGGATATACACACTGCCCCGACGTATGTCCGGCAGCGCTCCAAAACCTTGCGAAGATGATGAACCAGCTGGATAAAGAAGAACAGGAACAGGTACAGGTGATAATGATAAGCGTTGACCCGGAGAGGGATACGCCGGAAGTAGCTGATAAGTACGCAAAGTTTTTTAACCCGAACTTCTTAGGTTTAAGTGGAAGTGAAGAGGAAATAAAAAAGGTAACCAAAGAGTATAAGGCTTTTTACAAAAAGGTAGAAGGACAATCGGCTTCAGGGTACCTCGTTGACCATACAGCCTACATATACCTAATAGACAAGTCCGGGAACCTTAAACTTATATACTCAAGCTCAAAGCAGAAGCCGGAGCTTATGGCGGAAGACGTTAAAAAACTTCTGGAGGATTAACATGAGGTTAGTTTTAATCCTTATGTTCGTAGTGGCAGTCGCATTCGCAAAGCCAAAAATCGTCGTGGAAGAGGCATGGGTAAGGGCGGTTCCGCCGGTGTCCACGATGAGCGCCGCATTTTTGGAAATTGAGAACAAAGGAGACGAAAACGATACGCTTTTGAAGGTAAGCTCCCCTATAGCGGAAATCACGGAGATACACACCACCATAATGGACGAAGGTATGATGAAGATGAGAAGGCTGGAAAATGTGGCAATCCCGGCAGGGAAGAGTGTAGATTTTAAGCCCGGCGGTAAACATATAATGCTTATAAATCTCAAAAAACACCCAAAGCCCGGTGAAAAGGTCAAGTTAATCCTTGAGTTTGAAAAAAGCGGTAAGGTGGAAGTTGAAGCCACCGTAAGAGGCATGGGTATGATGGAGGAGCATCATAAGAGCCATCACTAAGCTTCTTCTCCCGATTACCATAGCACTTATCCTTCTTTCTTGCGATTCCAGAAACACAGACCTACCGAGCTTGAAACTTGAAACACTGGAGGGGGAGAAGGTAAACCTTAGAGATTTCTCAGGTAAGCCCGTACTGCTTTACGTGTGGAGCGGAACCTGTGTGGGACATACAAAAGACCTCAAAAGGCTCACGGAAATGGATTTGGGCAACGTGAGGGTTATATCCCTTGCCATAGGCATGGAAAAGGAAGACGTGGAAAAAACTTACTCCCAGATAGGCATTTCCCCGAGTTATCCGACACTATTAGATAAGAGGATAGAGATATCCGACCACATAACACTCGTTTTCCTACCTTACACGCTCCTATACGACGAAAATGGGAGGTTAATCAAGAAACTCGCCAAGCTACCATATTCGGAGAAGGAGATAAAGGTATTCTTTGAAAGGAACTGAACTCAAGTTAGGTGTGATACTCCGCGTTGATTTTTATATATTCGTAGCCTATATCCGAGGAGTAGTAGGTCCAGGTTTCCCTGCCCTCCCTTAAATCCACGGTTATGTCAATCTCTTTAACGCTTTCGAGATACTTCTTTGCATACTTAACTGCCTTGGGGTGGGGTTTACCGTCGTAAAGAAGGTGGTTTCCAATGTAAATCTTTACGGAAAAAGGGTCTATGGGGAACTCCGTACTCCCGGCAGCCGCGAGAATTCTTCCCCAGTTTGGGTCTCTTCCGTAGACCGCTGTCTTTACGAGCAAGGAGTTTGCTACACTTTTAGCTATCTCCTTAGCCTTCATTTTGAGGGTAGCGTTCTTTACCGTAATCCTTATAACCCTCGTTGCCCCCTCACCGTCAGCCACTATCTTCTTAGCCAGAGACAAAAACACACCCTCCGCTTCCTCTTTTAAGGCTTTGATATCTAATGGCTTGCTTCCTAAAGATACCAACACGGAGGCATCGTTTGTACTCTGACATCCGTCCACGGTTATAGAGTTAAAGCTCTTATCCACTACATCTTTATGTACGTCATGAAGTATTTCGTATTCCAAATCGTAGCGCGTAAATACAAAGGAAAGCATGGTAGCCATAGAAGGATTTATCATTCCCGCACCTTTGGCAAAGCCAAAGGTATTCTCCCTTGTCTCGTACTTGGGGAAGCTGTCCGTGGTAGATATAACCTCCGCAGCCTCTTTCAGGTCCATTTCCTTTAATGATGATGTAGCTCCCTCAATAGCGTTAAGAACCCTGTCGATAGGTAGAGGCTCCCCTATAATCCCTGTAGAAAAAACCGCCACCTCGTCGTACCTCAAATCAAGCCTTTGGGCTACCTTTTCCGCCATCATACGAGCGTGTTCTATACCCTCTTTACCCGTTCCACAGTTGGCGTTACCGCTGTTGACGAGTATAGCTCTGAGTTTCTTTCGCTTTTTCGCTATACCTTCCGTGTATATTACAGAGCCGGCTTTAAAGTAGTTCTCCGTAAAAAGCATAGAGCTTTCACAAGAGTAGGGTAAAAGTACCACGAGTATGTCCGGGTTTCCGGAATCCTTCAGACCCGCCGTGCCTACTCCAATAAGCAAGTTTTCCATCTCTAAAACCTTTTATACCTGTTGTACCTATGTCTTGCGTCCACAAGCCAGCTCTCTTTACCCCCGGCGAGCTTTATAGCGGTTTCGAAGTTCTCTCTCGCCTTCCTGAAGTCCCCCAGAGCTTCGTAGTCCCTCCCGAGGTAGTAGTAGGTATCCGCATAAGCCTTTACCAACCTCTTGGCGTACTCCAACTCCCTAACGCTCTCCTCGTATCTGCCCAGCCTGAAAAGAACGTACCCTTTGGTAAACCTCGTCCACAAAAGCTCAGGGTCTAAGTCTACAGCTCTGTTAGCGTATCCCAAAGCCTCCTCAAACCTACCTAAGTCCGCAAGGACGCTGGCTGAAAATACATAAGCCATCTGAAATCTATCGTAGAGCCTTGCGGCTTCTAAGAACTTGCTCAACGCCTCCTCCTTTCTGTCCTTAGAAAGGAGTTTCTTACCCTCCTCGTAGGCTTTGTAAGCTCCTTCGTGGGCTTTTAGTCGTTCCTTTATCCTGTAAAAGGCTGGCGAGTCTTGGGTAAGATTAGCCGGCACACCCTTCGAGTCTATTAGGCTTCTTACCTCTTTTATTCTCGAATCCGGTAGAGGGTGTGTGGAGAGCCATTCCGGAGGAGTATTTTTATAGGCTCTCTTTAATTTCTGAAAAACACCCACGAGCGCATAAGGGTCGTAGCCACTATCAACGGCAAACCTAACGGCCAACCTATCCGCCTCCCTTTCCTGGTCTCTGCTAAACTTGAGCGTTAAAAGTCCAGCACCTATCGCCGCAACCTGAAGTATAACGTCATCGGTGGTACTCTTATCGTCAGCTATCACAAGGGAGGCAATTTGCAAAAGCAATGCCACACCCACGACCTTTTCCAGATACCTCGCGTGGTGGCGCGCGTTCACGTGTCCAAGCTCGTGAGCGAGAACACCAACCAGCTCACTTTCTTTCTCCATAAGGTTTAAAAGCCCCCTGGTTACAAATATGCCTCCGCCGGGAATTGCAAAGGCGTTGTAGGCGGAAGAGTTAAGAAGGTAGAACCTGTAAGGTAACCTTCTGGGCGTATGTACCGCTATCCTATCACCGAGCTGTCTTAGGTATTCCTGAGCCTCCCCGTCCGGATAAAGCCCTTCGCCCTGAGCTATAGATTGAGGTATGTACTCCCTTCCTAACTTTACTTCCTCTTCCGTGGGAAGTAGGGTGTATACCTTTTCACCCGTTAAGGGGTCTGTGGTTGTGGCACAGGAAACTAACGCGAGAACTACTAATAAAATAAACCTTTTGAGCAAAAGCATCTTAAGGCTGTTCTGCCTTCTTTACAATTACAAACTCCACCCGTCTATTGGTCAAGCGCCCGATGGAGGTTCTATTGGTAGCTACATACTTGTCCTTACCTATTCCCGTGATTTTTATCTTCTCCGCAGGTATTCCCCTCTTGACGAGGTAGTTCTTAACAGACCTCGCCCGTTTAAGGGCAAGTTTATCGTTATATCCCTTGGGACCTATGTTGTCCGTGTAGCCTTCTACGATTACCTCTACGTATGGGTTTTCCTTTAGAGTCCTTACAATCTCATTCAGTATAGGTTTGTACTCCCTCTTTATGTTGTACTTGTCAAAGTCAAAGTGTATTCTCGCTATTATCTTCAGGTTCTCCTTACGGATTTCTGCCTTGCCGGGTTTGATGTGTATTAGTTCCTCTTTCTTTTTCACAGGAGGAGCTGTCTTTGGCTGGGTTTGCTCAACTCTCTTTTTGCCTACGTAACACTCGAGGTTATTTCTCTTAGCCACCGTAACCTTGTTTTTTGCAACCTTGCTCTCGGTGTTAGCCTCGTTGTAGAACCTGAGAACCAGTGATGGGTTCGGGCTATCTTTGTTAAGCTCATATACAAGAGCATCGTAAAAGGCTTCCGCCTTCCCGGTTTGCATAGGTGCGCACTTCAATCCTCTGTTGTTCCTCAAAAATAGTATCTCCCTCTGAAGACCGTAAATGTCTATTAGGCTCAATATATCCTCTTTACCTGAAACCCCCTTGCTGTCCAATACATCTAAAGCCGTTGCCCTTTCCACACCGGAAAAAGAGGAGGTTATAGACAAAGACGCATAGTTTATAGCTCTTATAGAGAACACGTTTGCTCCTATATCGTCCATCTCCGAAGCGAGTATGTAAGATACCTCCTTGTAAGCCTTTGCCTTAGAGTACAGATAAGGCGAGTTTTCCTTTGCACCTGCATCGTAAGCCTTCACCATAGCCCTGTGCGCCTCATCTATGCCCTGAGTAACACGGAGGTTCTGTTCTTGACTTTTGTAGACACCGGCACAACCAAAGGAACCCAACAGGGTGGTTAAAGCTATAAGAACAATCCCTTTTCTCATTTTTTACTCCCCTGAAAGTAGATTATAACAAAAAAGAAAAAAGGGGGGAAAGGGGCAGGAGCAGGGCAGGTTTTTAGTTGAACATATCCTTCAGGCTGCACCACCGATTAAAAGCTCTTTTCTGTTAACATTTGATAGTTTCCTTTGCATACTTGCTCACCTCTATGACTTCACACTTCGTAGATTTCTTTTTAGCCTTCCTTGAAGAGCCGTACTGCTTTCTTAACTCCTTTTTATACATGTCAAAAAAGTCTCTAAACTGCTCAACTCCCAGAGTACCTACCGCATAGAGCTTTCCCTCTTCGTACTTCAGCAGTATGGCCGTCATAGGAACCTCTGCAGGACCATCGAGAACTTTACCCCCCGTGGCAGGGTCAAAGACAGACAGATGTGCGCAACACTGAATAACGCCCGCTTTTTTTGTAGTTTTGGAGGGTTGGTCGGGCGAGTAGTAGCTTATGAACGTATGGTCTTTTGTAGGGTAGCTCCACTGGTGCGGACATATCGCAGAGTAGGCAACGATACTTCCATCCGGACCCACACCTCCGGGCCACTTATACTTAGAGCCATCTGTAAGCTCAACCTCTACAGGCTCAACACTTTTACCCAGATTAAGGAGAAAGCAAGGTGTGGAAACGAAGGGATAGAAAAAGAGGTAATTGGTATGAGGCTTTACATCTTCAACGCTCAGTGGACTTCCGTCCTCCTTCACGAGCAGGGCTTTTTCGTATTCCTTTACAGCTCCGGGCTGAGAAGCGAGAGCGTTCCCTATCAAGCCCTTATCCAACATAGAAGCTATAGCCACCGTAGAACAAGCCTTTATAAAATCTCTCCTATCCATACTCCTTCACTCCTCATAAGATTCTTCTACCTCTACAAGTTAAGTCCTTCTCCGCGAAAATAAAAGGGGCGCAAAGCCCCAAATATAACTGAAAGAAGGGAGATTAACTGAACATATCCCTGTACATAGCCTTCGCCCACTCAATATAAGCCTTATAGTTCTTGCCCGTGGGTGTGTTATCCATTTTTACGTTGTGGAAGGCAAAAGAGTTCTTCTTGGGGTCGTACTTGTAAGTGAGGTCAACCCACACGGCTTTGTCGGCATCAACTGCAGAGTAACACAATGTTCTCGGCGCCATGTACTCGGCACTTTTACCACTCACCATAGCAAGTATCTGTTTGGCTACATGATGAGCTTCACTGTTTGCAGTATTCCCGCTTTTAGAGAAAGGATGGTTACGTGCATCTCCCGTGCATAGTATTCTCGGGTCATCAACGGTTACGTTGTAGGGCCATTTGAGTTTGGGCCATCTATCCCCCTTAGGAACCAAGCCCGCGTTGTAAATCAGCTCTGTAGATTTACACCTTGGATATAGGTTGAGGTCATCAAAGTTTACGTCACCATACTCTTCGGTGGACACTACCTTTTTGCCAAAGTCAACACCTTTAATGGTTGCGTTGCTGTAATATTCAACATACCCTTTTACATACTCATCCCAAGCTTTGTGAAAACCTTCAGCCTTAACAGGCGGGTCGTTATGCGGGTCTATGAGTATCACCTTACCCGGTATCTTGTTCTTCTTAAAATACCAAGCTATAAGGGTAGCTCTCTCATAGGGTCCGGGCAGACATCTGTAATCAAGTCCGGGAGGAACAGTTAGCACAAAATTGCCCTCCTCAAATTCTTCAATCTTCCTCTTAAGGGTAAGATGTTCTCCCCCAGGAACGAATGCAGCCGGATACTTAGTTCTGGCTATTTCCACATCCTTGGGGTTATTACCTACCCATTGGGAGTAGTCATAGTCTATACCCGTAGCAAGTACGAGGTAGTCGTAGTGTACCTTTCCCTTCTCTGTGTAGACATATCTCTTCGACCTATCAATAGCGTGGACAGTTGCATTTATAAAGTGATAGCCATACTTACTTGCAGCGTACAGGTGGTCATGAACGAGGAACTCAAGAGGTATAAGTCCTACGAGCCATAAGTTACTTGCAGGACAGGAAAAGAAGTTCGCCCTTTTCTCGATAAGAACAACATCAAGGTCTCTATTCCCCCTCTTAAGGTATTTTGCAAGGGTTGCTCCAGACCAACCCCCACCGACTATCACTACCCTCTGAGACTTAGAAGATGGCTTAGTTAAGGTTATTTCTTCAGACTTCTTCGCAAAACTAAAGTTAAAACTTCCCGACAAACCAACAGCAGCAGCACCTACACCCGCGACTTTAAAAAGTTCCCTCCTGTTCATTTTCATCTCCTCACACCTCCTTTTCATAAAGCACACTTTATATGTAAAGCAATTAATCTGCCAATATATGTAAGTACTTCGTATATCTGTATTATCCAAGTCTGTTGCCAGAGCTCAAAGTGCCATGAATGTCATTTCATTTGCCATAAATGGCATGCACTAAGAGAGGTTAGGGATTATTATTACTACCATTATGGACGAGCTTGATTTTTCTATATTTGATAACTTTAGCGACGAAGTGGTTGTTATAGATAAAAATTACAAGATAATCTACGCAAACCACAGCTACGTAAAGGACGTGGGATGTAAAAGCCAAGAGGAGGTGTTGGGACAGTTTTGCTACAAAGTTTCCCATCATCAGGACGAACCTTGTGAGGACAGCTGTCATCCGTGTCCGCTACGGGAGATAGAGAAAACCGGTCACTCTGTTAACGTGGTTCATACGCACTACACACACGACAACAAAGAGTTCCCCGTGGAGATATGTGCATTCCCACTTAAGGGTGGAGAACTTATAGTTCAGATAATAAGAAATATAAAAAGCGATAAGGAGAAGTACTGGCTGTTCAGTATGTCCCAGAAACTCAGCTCCGTAGGATTTTTGGCTATGGGAATAGCCCACCAGTTAAATACACCCCTCAATACCGCCCTCATAGCCCTCGGGGACTTGGAAGCCAAGTTAGGTAGCAGTGAAGAAACCGAGATGATAAGAAACTCTATTCAAACGTGCAAAGACTACATAGACAAGATGTTTCTCTTTGTAAAAAAACGCTCAAAGAAGGACATAGTCAACGTAGACAAAGCTGTAAGAGACGTAGTGGAAATCCTGCAGGTTTACGCTAAGGAAAGGAAAGTAACCCTAAGCTACAAATCCTCGTGGAGCGGATACTTTGTGGGTGAAGAAAGTGACATAAGACATTTAGCCCTAAATCTTATACTAAACGCTGTACAGGCTTCGCCGGAAAAGGGGAGAGTAGAGGTAAAGCTTTCCGCAAACTCAGAGGAATGGGTGCTATCTGTTAGCGACGAAGGTGTGGGCATAGACCCGGAAGAGCTAAGTAAGATTTTTATACCCTTCTATCAGGGTAGGAACAGGTGTGACGGAACGGGTATGGGGCTTGCGATAGTGGACAGCATAGTCAAAGAGTACGGTGGCTCAATCCACGTGGACAGCACGCCCGGAAAGGGAAGCGTCTTTACCGTCTCCATTCCCCTCTCTGATGCTCCTTAGCTTCCTGAAAACCGTTCTCCTACTACAACCCAAAACCGTAGCTATCTTTTCTATATCACCTTCAAACTTCTTATAAAGAAACTCCACGTAGAGGTTTTCGAGTGTTTTTAAGTCGGGTAGTTCCTCAAAGACATTCTCCACACAACCGGCGGCAGAGGGAACGCTCAAACATAGAGACTCGTCCAAGTACTCGCCCTGTGAAAGAACCGCAGCCCTCTCTATGGTATTTTTTAGCTCCCGTATGTTTCCCTTCCAATTCATAGATACGAGCTTCTTAAGGGTGTCTTCCCTAAGTTTTTTCTTGTACTTCTGTAAGAAGTGGTTTACGAGTATAGGTATGTCTTCCCTCCTCTCCCTCAAGGGAGGCACCTCTACCTCTATGGTGTTTAACCTGTAAAGCAAGTCTTCTCTAAACTCTCCTGCACCTGCCATAGCGTACAGGTCTCTGTTGGTGGCAGATACTATCCTTACATCTACATCTATCTCCCTAAGTCCTCCTACCCTCCTGAACTTTCTGCTTTCCACGAAACGGAGCAGTTTAGCCTGTATAGACAGGGGAAGCTCGCCTATCTCGTCCAAGAACAGCGTCCCTCCGTCCGCAATCTCTACGAGTCCCAACTTCTTCTGAGTTGCCCCCGTAAAAGCTCCCTTCTCGTAGCCGAAAAGCTCGCTCTCAAAGAGATGTTCGGGTATGGAAGTACAGTCCACAACCACGAAGGGCTTTTCCCTTCTGGGAGATACCTCGTGAACGTAGCTTGCCAGAACCTCCTTGCCGGTTCCGGTTTCACCCCTCAGGAGGATACTCGCATCCGTTTGGGCGGCGGTTTCCAAGGTATTTAAAACCTCTTTAAACTTTCTGCTCTTCGTCTCGAGTACGAACTCGGTTCCCCTCTTCTTAAGTATCTTCTTGAGCGTCTTGTTCTCGTCCTCGAGCTTCTTTTCCTTTAGAGCCTTGTTTATGCTAACCTCAAGTATCTCGAAGTTAAAGGGCTTTTGGATAAAGTCGTATGCCCCGTTTTTCATAGCCCTGACTGCGGTATTAACATCGCCGTAACCGGTAATAACTATGAACTTTGTTCCGTATTTTTCCGAGAACTCTTTGATTATCTCTATGCCGTCTATGTCCGGGAGCCTTATGTCTATGACAACTACATCAAAGCTCCTGTTCTCTATGAGATTTCTTGCCTCCTCTCCCGTACCGGTCGCCTCTACGGGGTGTCCCGCAGACTTTATCTTCTTCTTGAGTATATCCCTTAAACTTTTGTCGTCCTCAACTAACAGAACTCCGCCCATGTGTCAATTTTGGCACCGAGCAAGCCCCGATGCAATAAAACTTTCTTTTTGGGAATAAAATAAAGCTTATGGAAAACTTCGTTTTAGACACGAGTGTGTTCACAAATCCGGACGTGTATCAGCAGTTCCAAAAAGACCAGGAGGGGGCTATAGAAAACTTTATACACTTAGCCATGCATACGGGAGCAAGGTTCTACATGCCTTCCTCCGTTTACAGCGAGCTTCTTAAGATGGTAGACCTGAAGCACTTGGCTCCGGAGTTCGAGCTGGTGGTAAGGATACGCTCCCCGAGGAAGTTCAACATAAAGATACCAGGGGAGTTCCTCTACGAGCTTATTGAAGAGGTTAGACATAGGATAAACAAGGGTCTAAGAATAGCCGAAGAGCATACCAAGGAAGCGGGCAAGGCGAGCAGTTCTGATGTAGGAAAGCTGGTAGGGAAGCTCCGGGAAAAGTACCGAGAGGCTCTCAGGCAGGGGATAATAGACAGCAAGGAAGATGTTGATGTTCTACTTTTAGCCTACGAGCTTGACGCGATACTCGTTTCCGGAGACGAAGGACTAAGGAAGTGGGCTGACAAGGTGGGAATAAAACTTATAAACCCTAAGAACTTCAAAGGAATTTTAGAGAGTTTAATCAAACACAAGTCCCCCGCCTAATAGATGTCCCAGCAATCCGGTCATACTCATAAAGACCTTCTCAAATTCAAGGACGTAAAAATCACCTTCCTTCTCCAACCTCTTCTGAATTACCTGTATGTGCCTTGAGTGTTTGCTTAGCTGTTCCATAAACACGAGTGCGTTTTCCCGACTCCTGAACCTGCACCTGTAATGTGCCGATACCTTATGCTCCCTTTTGAACTCCTCAATAGCTTCAAACAAGCCGTCTATGAATGCCCTTCCCAGTTTCTCGTAAAGCTCGTGGCTCTTATCTATACTCTCCTCTTCTAAAAACAAGACAAGTCTAAGAATTCTGTTGGTGTAATACTCCGGTGGGAGCTGAAGCATGTTCTTTGAGGTGATTTTTATGTCGCTCAGGTTGGCATAGCTCGTTATATACTTTGCCCTTTTGTTCCTTTCTGAATCCTCTTTAAGTACAACTCCCTCTCTCCTTTCCTTGTCAAGCTCAAGCAGGATTTCCTTTAACTTTCCCACCTCTTTTAGGGAAAACCTCCCGAATACTCTGACTCCGGGAAGTCCGTATTCCTCGACAAGCCTCAATCTCTCTTCCACCGGTAAAAGCTCCCTCGAGTTCCTTCTTCCTATGTCAAACACGAACGCCTGAACGTCCTCTTTAACGAAAGGAGGGCTTTCCTCTATGTAGGGGTTCTCCGGTCCCGCCACCTCCATGCACAAAACCAAATCCGGATAGTCTTCGAAAAAGCTAAGGTTTATCAAATCCGGTAGCCTGTCGGTAGTAAAGGGACAAACGTAACCTCCCCTGCTCAGGGCAAGTACCCTGTCCGAGTGTTTAAAGACACGGACGTTGTAGCCGTCTACCTTTTCCTCTACCCAGAAAGGTGCCTCAAACTGCTCCCTTATACCTCTTTCCAACATGAATATCCTGCCTATGTGGGGATAGCCCCAAATTATGTCCTCTTTAAAAACCACCGTTCCCCGCGGAATATCTTGGAAGTCGTCGGAAAATCTCAAGAACTCTAAATCTCTATAACTTTCAGAACGGGCTTTTCTCTTCTTAATAGCTTCCTTTATAAGCTCTAACTCTATCACCCTTCTAAAAGAGAAAGATACTGTATATGCGTGAGTTTTCAATCTCCTATGAACTCTAAGAATGTCTCCCTCAAAATCTGGCGGTGTCTCTTGAACTCGTAGAGTAAATCATCCTTGTCCGTATTAAAAAACCTCGCTACTCTCGGAAGGTCGCTTTCCCTCAAGACAGAAGAACCGCTCTCCTTAGAGAGCCTGAGTATAGTCTCAACAGCCCTT
Organism: Aquificaceae bacterium; assembly: GCA_015490155.1. Taxonomy (GTDB): domain Bacteria; phylum Aquificota; class Aquificia; order Aquificales; family Aquificaceae; genus WFYI01. The sequence goes on from WFYI01000092.1 coordinate 17,128, forward strand.
AAAAAGAGATAGCTTTTGTAAGCGTCCCTTATAGGATACCTTTCCATAAGAAGTTCAAAGCCCCTGATTATAGAAGGTTCCCTGATTTTCTCCTTTATGAGGAGGTACTGAACGAGGAACTCCCCATCTACGAGACCTCCCACGCCCAGCTTGAGGTCGTATACCCCCTTACCAGTCTTAGCGTTCTGCTCCAGCAGCTTTCTCATCTGAAGAACCTCTCTTCTTTCTCTATCACCCCAAGGTAAGTCAAACAGGAACTTCCTTACCTCCGCCTCCAAGCTCTCGGAAAGCTCTCGGTCACCCGCGATGTACCTTGCCCTAACCCATGCGAGCCTTTCCCAAGTTCTCGCGTCCTTCTCAAAGTACTGTCTGTAAAAGCTCAGAGATGGAACAAGCTCCCCCTTAGTTCCCATGGGTCTCAGCCTAAAGTCCACCTCGTAGAGGTAGCCCTCGGAGGTGTGGGATGTTATAGACCTCACGAGGGACTGCACCTTTCTATGAACCTCAGACCTATCCTGCCCTTCTGCACAGAAGACCAAGTCCAAGTCGGACATGAAGTTAAGTTCCCTACTTCCCAACTTGCCCAATGCGTACATACAAGCTCTCTCATCGATGAGGCTTCCCTCTTCCCACAGCTTTCTCATCAAGAAATCCGCAAGCATACTCAGAGAGCCAAAAAGGGATTTAAGCTTAAGTTCTATCTCCTCCTCCTTCATGAGAAAAACCAAACCTATTCTTATCTCCCAAACCTTCTTAAACCTCCTGAAGAGATTTTCCTTAGAGAGCTTCAGGGTCTCCCTGTACTTCTTGAACTCCTCCTCGAGATTCTCCTCCGAAGGAAAGTCTCTGTAAAGGGTAAGAACGTCCTCAACGAGGTCTGGGTTTTTACCTATGAGACTCGAAAAGTAAGAGGAAAGGGAGAAAACGGTAAAGAGGCTTTCCATGAAATCCTCACGGGCTTCACTCAAGATAACCTTTCTACCCGTGGGATTTGAGAAAAACTTATCGAAGTTCTTCAAAGCCTCGTCGGGCTGGGAACACTTAGACGCAAGCTCTACGATACGGGGAATTAGCTCCAGCAGTTTATCCTTTTCCTTCTCCGACAGAGTAAGCCCCTGCCTGCCAAAAAAGTAAGTTGTCAAAAGGCTAAAGCTCTGCCGAGGATTAACAAAGCCCTTTTCCTTTAAAATCCACTCTCCGTACTCTGTATCCTCGCTGACCACGGCAACTTGGATAGGTTCAAGCTCCTTCTTTCTCTTTTCCGGAATTAGGTTATTGAATATATCTCTCACGCCTTCGGCGTAGAAATTTAAATCCTTAACAAATTCTTCCCTGTTAGAGTAGCCCAGAAAGCTCGCTATCTTCTCCTCATCCTGCTCTTTTAGGACATGGTTTTGTATACATCCGCTTATCTGGACTTTGTGTTCTAACCTCCTCAAGAAGGAGTAAGCCCTCTCTAAAAAACGTGCCTCCTCCTCGGAAAAAACGTTCCATTGGGCGAGCTTGTATATACCTCTAAATGTGTTTGCTTCCCTGAGTATCTTGTGCCTGCTCCCGAGAAGTATGCTTAGGGACTGAACGGTAAACTCTACCTCCCTTATGCCTCCGCTCCCCGTCTTCACATTAAAGCCCCGGATAAGCTTCTTGCTCGCTTGGGCCTCTATCTTCCTTTTCATACCTCTTATCTCTTCTATAAGCCCGTAGTCCACGCCGGAAAACACGAAAGGCTCTACCACCTCTTTCAGGAAAGTCTTTGCAAGGTCTTCATCTCCGGCACAGTACCTTGCCCTCAGAAGGGCGAACCTCTCCCAAACCCTTCCGTAGGATTCGTAGTAAAGCTCCGCGCTCCTCACGGACATGGATACGGGTCCCGTCTTCCCGAAAGGTCTTAGGTCTAAGTCGGTTATGTAGGGTCTTCCCTCTGAAGTCTGGGCGTTTATTAGGGAAAAGAGTTTTTGAAAGACTTTCGAAAAGAATTCGTTAAGCGTTAGGTTGCCCGCTCTACCCTTGTCCGAGGAGTGTATAAACATAACGTCTATGTCCGAGTAGTAATTCAGTTCCTCACTCCCCAGCTTCCCGAGCCCGATTACTGCCCCGGTGGCAGGACTTCTGTCCTCGTTATATGGAGTGCCGTATTTATCAACGCTCTGGGCGTAAGCTCTCTCGTAACAGACCTGAAGCATCGCATCTGGAAGGTAGGAGTACTCTCTTACGAGGTCTTCCACACCGCAAACACCTAAGATTTCCTTGGCTACAATTCGCATAAGCTCCCTGTGTCTGTAGTAGGCTAAGGTCTGGGAGAACTCACTATCGGACATAGCATCGTTCGTAAGTTCTTTAAGCTCCTTCAGGTAGTCTTCCCTCTCCTTAGCTATGTACCAGAGGTTGGGTATTGTTTCTTCGAACTCCGTAGGGTGTGTTATAAGGAACCTCCTCAGGCACTCTGATTGCTCAAGCAGGTTCAGAAGAAGCACGAATCTCCTATCGTTCAGGTAGGATAGGAGACTGTTCGGGTTAGGATGTTTGCCGAGCAGTTGTTCAAAAAAGCTCAAGCTCTGCTCGAGGTTGTAAACCCTCTGCTTTGCAAGATTTATCCACTCCTTAGGTAGGTTCATGACTCCAAATATTGTAATTTCGGAGTGTAAAATTAAATTACTTTTAAGAGGGGTATAAGCATGGAACTTGACGTAATACAATACGAAATAGATAGGGAAACGGAGCAGAAGCTCGGGCAGACCTTAAAGAAGTTTGTAGACAAAAGCGGCGCGAACTTCGTGCTACTATCTGACAAAGCCGGAAGGACTGTATCCTTTTACGGCAGTAACCTTGACGAGGTAACGGTAGAGTTCATAGCGAGCATAATAAGCGGGCTGTTCGGCGCGGCTACCGAGATGGCTAAGTTCATATCCGGCTCTGAAGAGATGGACAAGATTCAGTACGAGACCAAAACCCAGAGTGTAATAGTCAAAGCTATGTCCGATAGGTTTCTCATAGGCGTGATATGTCCCAAGGGTGTAGCCCTAGGAAGCGTTAGGCTCTTCATAAGAGACCTAGTTGAGGAGCTAAACAGGCATTTCAAAGAGGTCAAACTTACGCCTTCCAAACTTGTTAAACTAACACCTGATATGATAGAAGAGAAACTGAACGCTATACTCGGATAATATACGAGATTATGAAACTGAAAATAGTCTATTTCGGAGCGAGTTTGGCGGGGAAGAGTACTACCGTAAAAAAGCTGTACGAGCTTTTGAAGGTAAAGGGTATAGCCAAGGGGGAGTTTGTAAGCATGGAGACGGACGAAAAGAGAACGCTCTTTGTAGAGATGTTCTTGAGTTCTATAACTATAGACGGGCAGACCTTTGAGATGAAAATCCTTACCACCCCGGGACAGTTCAGGTTACATCCCCTAAGAAAAGCTATCGTCCAAGGTGTGGACGGCTTAGTCTTCGTAGTGGATTCGCACAGGGAAAGGGAAAAGATAAACTTTCTCGTTATGAGGGAAACCGCGGCTGTCTTAAAAGAGCAGGGCTTCGACCTTTACAAGCTCCCTGTCGTGGTTCAGTACAACAAAAGAGACCTGCCGGAGGCACTTCCGGTGGACGAGCTTGAGCCAGTTTGTAATCCTTGGGGAACAAGATTCGTTGAAAGCGTGGCAACGGAAGGGATAGGTGTTTTAGAGAGCTTTTCCTCCATAGTTAAAAAGGTGCTTAGCAATTATGCAGAAAAGGGTTCTGTATAAAAACTTAGAGCTGGGGGTAATAAATTTAGGAGGGCTTCTTAAAGAGCTAAGAGGTAAAGAGTTCACTGGGTACATAAAAAATAGGGGCTGGGATTACGAAGATTACATAGCCTTCTGGGAAGGCAAACCTGTTCACGCAATCTCAATTAAAGAAAACGGGGAAAAAGAAGAACTAAAGCTCGGGGACTACATATGGATAGAGAGGGGCAAGACCATAGACGTTGTAGAAACAGACCCCCTCTCCCTCGCAAACATATTCAGGGAATCTTACTCGGTTGAGGACTCAAGGGCGCTGATAATCGCAGGTGTGGGCGACGAGATAACCGAGCCGATAAAGTTTTCGTTGTTCAACATGGAGAACGCCCTCGCGAGCTTAGAGAGGGGACATTTTACCGGATATATAGCGTGGACTAATCCGGTAGAAGTTGTGGGTATGTGCTTGCTGTACAACGGCAGTCCCATAGCACTAAACTCGGGAAGGCTGTGGGACATGGAAGCCCAACCCTTGATAGTTAGCAAGCTGGGAAGTGAAACTTACGTTCACATGTACTCCATAGAACCTGAGATAGTTTTGATGGTTAATTCAACGAGGTTGGGATTGAGGAAAGAAACCTTCTTTTCCTTAGAAGAGGTGGAAGCCGGTATATACGAAGAGGTACACGGAAACGGGGGCAGTTACAGCTTTATTTACAGGGGTCAGCAAGTTTTCGGCTTTAAGCTAAGCTCCGGCGAGGTTGAGCCGTTCAGTTTCAAGGCGAAAGGCTCCGCATCCGTATGGAGCGTAGACATAATCAACACACCATCGAAGATAGAGCTTTCCCTGAATACCAAGTCCGTTGAGATGCTATCACAGGATGCGATAATGGGTATAAAGGAAGTTTTCGTAGACGAGATAGGTCCCGTGGGTCCAATTTTATGGGATAGAATACTAAGTGAACTCGGAGTTGACAACAACTCCATCCCCAAAGACATGGCGGAAAAATTACTTAATAAGCTGGCTTCGGAAATTCCCGAAGAGAGCCATGCGGAAGCATTTTTGAGCAGGGTCAGGAGGTTTGTAAAATGAGAGTACTACCCCATAGCATAAAAGGAAAGATAGCTATGCTTATACTTCTCATAGGTATAGCAGAGGGACTGGCTGTCGCTTACATGACTTACAGGGAAGAGGTTCAGAACGCGGTAGAGAGAACCAGAGAGAGGATACAGACCGCCCTCGCCTTTACGAAAGCGGCACGGGGATACGTGAGAAGTACGCTCAGACCGAGGATAGACGAGCTTATATCCAAGTACAGCTGTGTCCAAGAGGACTTCATACTTGAGGCTCAGTCCTCCTCCTTCTTTGCGGGAAACATATTCAGAGCTGTGGGAGAGGAAATGCCCGATTTCAGGCTAAGACAGGTTGCCGTAGCACCGCTGAACCCGAAGAACACTCCCAACCCCGTCGAGATGGAGATAATAAACTACTTCAAAAAGACTAAGGATAAAACTTTTGAGGGTATAAAGACCCTAAATAACCAAAGGTTCTTCATAAGAGCCTCTGCGGTTGAGGTAAAAGCTAAATGTCTCAGATGTCACAGCACGCTTACAGCTATGCCCGTGTCCGTAAAGAATATATACAAACCCACCAAAGACCCCCAATGGAAGGTGGGAAACATTCAGGGCGGTATATTCGTTTACGTTCCCTTTGAGACCATACTCCTGAAAGCACAGATAAATGGGATAATAAAGGGGCTCATAGCCTTTGTGGTAAACCTTCTCATAGTGGGTGTCATACTCGTGGTGTTGAATAGGTACGTTTTCAAACCGGTTGAAGTCTTAAGGGAGCATGCGGATAAGATAAGTAGGGGTGAGATTGACGAGGAAATTCCCATACA
>WFYI01000093.1 GCA_015490155.1 Aquificaceae bacterium
ACACAACCCCGGGTCTCAAAGTTTCCCCGCAGGAAGGGCATATCGGGGGTATCTCCCTCAAGGGAACCTCGTAATTGAACTCCTCGTGGCTACAGGATGTACACCTCACCTTCCATATATTGCCGTGAAGCTCTATCACCCTTTCCGAACCCGCTCTTTGGTGGAGTCCGTCCACGTTTTGAGTTATAAGGTGAAAGTCCTCAAACTCCCTTTCCATCTGGGCAAGTATCCTATGCCCATCGTTTGGTCTTGCAGAGGCTATCTTTTGCCTACGGAAGTCGTACCACTCCCATACCAGCTTGGGATTTTTTCTAAAAGCCTCCGGATTTGCGAGTTCTTCGGGTTTGAACCTCTCCCATAGACCTCCCGCTCCCCGAAAGGTGGGTATCCCGCTCTCCGCGGAGATACCTGCACCCGTTAGGGCAACTATCTTCAGTCGCATACCTCCCTCGTTTCCCTTTTAACCAGCTCACCGTCCTGATAGTAGTCGGTTTTGACTAAGGTACAGTTTCCCCTCTTTGCCACAGGTCTCGAGTGAACCTCCCTTCTTCCGTCCTCAGAGTAGTACCTTACAGGCTTGTCCATGTGGGCAGCCTGCCTTGAGGAACGAACCGCCACCTCCGTCATTGTAGCACCTGCTATCGCTCCTAAGACTCCGCCCAACACCGCACCGCGCCAGCGGTTCTTAGAGTCTATCATGGCACCCGCCACGCTACCAACTCCGGCACCTACCGCCGCACCCTGATAGGTTCCTTGAGAGGTAACGTATGGCTGGGCGCATCCTGCCAGCAAACCTACCACAGCACCCAAGGTAAGCAGTTTCTTCATGTTGCACCTCCTTACGCTTATATTTTCTAATATGGGCATCAAAAATAGTTTGGTAAAGAAGAATGACTACGTTTACGAGCTTCCCGCGGACACTGTCCAAGGACAGAAGGTTCCGGTGATACTTTACCTAAGCCCGAGGCTCTTTGAACTTTTGGAGGAAGATGCCGTAAAGCAAGCGGCGAACTCCGCGACCCTGCCGGGAGTGGAGAAGGCTATATACGTCATGCCCGACGTTCACGTGGGCTACGGCTTCCCGGTGGGAGGTGTGATGGCAACCGATACAGCGGGCGGAGTAATAAGTCCCGGAAGCGTGGGCTACGATGTAAACTGCGGTGTCAGGCTTATCGCTACCGGACTAAGTGCAAAGGATGTTATCCCACACATAAAGGGGATAATGGAGGAGATGCTAAGAAACGTTCCCGCGGGCGTCGGCTCTACGGGGGATATAAAGCTCTCCAAAAAAGAGATGAGGGAGGTTTTGGTAAAGGGTGCCCGGTGGGCTGTGGAGCAGGGCTACGGCTTTGATGAGGACATAGAGCATATAGAGAGCTTCGGAGCTTTACCCCACGCCGACCCCGAGAGGGCTTCCCACGAGGCTTACGAGAGGGGAGCGGACGAGTTGGGAACGGTCGGGAGTGGAAATCACTTCGTTGAGCTTCAGGTAGTTGAGGAGGTGTATGACGAGGAAAAAGCTCAAGCCTTGGGTGTCCGAGAGGGACAGGTTCTTATCATGGTTCATTCCGGCTCAAGGGGATTTGGACATCAAGTTTGTATTGATTACCTGAAGTTGGCTTTAGACTCAGCCCAAGAGTATGGCATAGAACTTCCAGACCCACAGCTCGCCTGCGTTCCCTTCGGCTCGGAGGAAGGGCAGAGCTACTTCAAGGCTATGTGCTGTGCCGCCAACTACGCCTTTGCCAACAGGCAGATACTCGGTTTCAAGGCAGCCGACACTTTAAGGAGATACTTGGGGTTAAGCTGGGAAGATTTAGGTTACAGGCTCATATATGACCACGCCCACAACATAGCCAAGGTGGAAAAACACCGCATAGGGAACAAACTGAAGGAGGTAGTAGTCCACAGGAAGGGAGCCACGAGGGCTTTTCCCCCTTTCAACCCTGAGGTTCCCCCTGCTTACAGGGACGTGGGACAGCCCGTAATCATTCCCGGAGACATGGGCAGAGCTTCTTACCTACTTACCGGACAGGAAACCTCTATGGACAAGAGCTTTGGAACAGCCTGCCACGGAGCCGGCAGACTCATGTCAAGGAGAAAGGCAAAGAAGTTCGTTAAAGAACAGGGGCTTGAGAAGGTTATATCCGGACTTACCGTAGTTGCCAGGGGCAGGGGAACTATAATGGAGGAGATACCACAGGCTTACAAGGACGTGTCCGAGGTTGTAAGTGTAGTTCACCAATTGGGAATAGCTGAAACGGTAGCGAGGCTCAAGCCCATAGGAACGCTGAAAGGATAACAAGGAGCAGGACTAAGTCCTGCTCCGGGTAAATTAATCAAACCCTTCTCCATATTCCCATCATTCCTATGTCCTCGTGTCCGAGTATGTGACAGTGGAAAACGGTGTCCCCCGTATAGTCAAGCACGGGTACAAGCATGGTTACAGACCCCATGGCGGGTACGTTTATCGTATCCTTGAAGCCGTTTACACTCGTATACAGCTGTGCGTAGTTTCTGTCCCCTCCTCTTATGTCAAGTATAACAGCCCCATCGACGTGCTGGTGCCATGGATGGTCCATCATAGTTTGGTTAACTATCCTCCAAACCTCGTATGTTCCCACTTGAGAGGTAAGTATGTAAGGGTTAAAGTCGAACACCTGTCTGTTTATAGCTCCCCTTCCCCTAACAAAATTCAGGGTCATGGTAACCTGCCTTAGATTGCTCGTATTCATCTGTCTTAGGCTCGCTACCCACTGGGCTTCTGCAGAGTTTATAGTAGCCGGAATTGAGTCGTTAGTCTGAGAGCCGCTGTATTCCAGAGTTAAGAGTGTCACACTTCCCGCACCATTTATGGGGTTTGATATTAAGCTGTAAACACCCGGAGTCTGGTCTGCCTTAACGAGCACGTCTATCCTCTCACCGGGCGTTAGTATTATTTCCTGAACGGGTACGGGCTTGTCCAGTAGGTTTACATCCGTACCTACGATGTACATAGTGTGGTTTTCCAGCGTAAGTCTGTAGTATCTGTTTACGCTATCGTTTATTATCCTCCACCTCTGAACCTGTCCCGGTTGTATGGAAAGAACAGGGTTTACCTGGCCGTTGACCATAACCGTGTCTCCGAATATTCTCATGTAGTCACGGCGCGTCCAAGCCGTAGGCTCACCGTTAGCCACACTTATGTCCGTAAGTATCATCACCTTTTCCTCATAGTCTTGAAGCTCGGGTGAGTCGTCCTCAACTATCAAAACTCCGCCGGATAGACCCCTCCAGAACTGCTCTGCTACGGTTCCGTGGTTATGGGGGTGGTAAAATCCCATCATTCCTCCCCATTGCAGTGAGAGGTCAAAATCGAAAACGAAGGTATCTCCGGAGTTAAAGTGTAAAAATATGTTGTCTGAATTACCGGAGGGAGATACGTGCCAGCCGTGTGTGTGAAGGTTGGTAACGCTCATATCCTTGCCCAGAACGTTAGTTCCTATGTTTGCTGGTATGTTGTTGGTGTAATAGACTCTGAGCCAATCCCCGGACTTGACCCTTATGGTCGGGTTCGGATAGGAACCGTTGTAGGTAATCATGTTTACCGTCGTACCATTTATATTAACCTGCGTTGGCATAGCAGTTATAGAGGTCTCTACGAGATTACCGTTTCTGGTGAGCTGTGCAATCGGCGGATTTTGGAAAGTGCTTCCCGGTGGTGGAGCTACGGTTCCTCCTCCACCACCACCTCCCATCATACCGTTGGGGGACATACTTGTAGAAGAACCGAGCCCCATTCCGGACTCTCCACCGCAGGACTGAACCAGACCTGCCACTGCCCCAATTCCCATGTAGGCAATGAAATCCCGACGACTGATGTGCCTCATGTGCCTTCCCTCCTTTTGAGATTTTAATGAATTGGGATTATATGAGAATTTATCTTATTTTTAAATAAAATTTCACATTATAATGATAAGATATTGTTATTAACTTATTTTTGCATATAAAGATATTCTTATAAAACTTCTCAAAAAGTTCAAATTCCCATCTCCACCCTATTCTTTCCTTCCCTTTTAGCTCTGTAAAGAGCTTCGTCCGCTCTTTTAACCAGTGCTTCCAGGGTATCCTCATCTTCGAGTTGTGCTACTCCGAAGCTTGCGGTTATTCGCTCCGGCTGTCCGAAGCTGGAGTTTTCCACAGCCCTCCTAATTCTCTCCGCTAACTTCACGGCGCCCTTTACGCCCGTCTCCGGCATAACTATCAGGAATTCCTCACCTCCCCACCTGCCGAATACGTCCGTATTTCTAAGCTCTTTCTGAACCACCTCGGCTATGTTCTTCAGGACTAGGTCCCCTACATCGTGTCCGTACTTGTCGTTGACCTGTTTAAAATTATCCAAGTCCATAAAAACGACAGACAGGGGTCTTCCATACCTGTGAGCCCTTTCTATCTCGGATGTCAGAATATCCTCTATAGCCCTTCTGTTAAACACCCCGGTAAGGTGGTCTTTTTGAGAGAGTTCTTCGAGTTTTTTCTCGTAGTTTACCATCTGCGTTATATCGTTAACTGTTATTATGAACAAGTCCTTGTACTGACTTATCAAAAGCAGAAAGTACTTTTCCTCTCCGGACTTCACCAGCTTTAGTCTCTTTGACCTTTTTAACTCTTTGCCCTTCAAAAGACTTTCAATCTCGGAAAACAGCTCCGGAAATACCTCGGATATGTTCCTTCCCACCAAATTATCACGGCTGCGGTTAAGTAGCTTGCATAGGGAATCGTTCACCTCTACAACCACTCCCCCTTTGCTCACAACTATCAAACCTTCGTAAAGAGAGTTTATAAGGCTCATGTAGTAATCTCTGGACACAAGGGTATCTTTAAGTCTCTTAGCGGTCTCCTTGATTTCCTCGTAAAGTCTCTCAAACTCGTCTCCTGTTTCGGGTGCATTAGGTAGGTCAAAGTTTCCCCTGCCGACCTTCTCGAGCATCTTGAGGGCGTAGTTAAGGTGGGAGGAGAACTTAGCGTCCGCGTACCTGACTATCAGGAGTATTAGAAGCAAGGATAACGCTGCCGCACCTACGGACATCAATACCTTGTTCCTTATGAGGGAGCTGTAGTACTCGTTGTCAAGAAGAAGTATAAGGTAACCCAGTATCTCCTCCTCAAACTTGACCGGCTGAATTATTACAAAGAGGTTACTTTCGGGTTTTTCCACAACCGTGAGGTTTTTAATTCCCTCCATCTCTTCAAAGCCCGGATACCTCTCAAAAAGTATCAGCCCCTCCCCTTTGGAGGCTATTATGTATCCTTCCCTGTTCAAAACGAACATATCCTTTATCTGGTGAACCGGGTTTATCTCTAAAAATTCCTCTATCCTGTCGTAGTCTCCGTAATAGAGGCTGTCGGCTATGTATATGGCTTCAGTCTTAGCGTAGTCCTTAGCCTCCTGAAGCATGACCTCCTGAACGGTAGTCTTTATCCTGTACACGTCCCATGCGGTTAGAGATACCACGAGAGTTATGGTAGTCATGTACGCAAGGAGGAGAACCTTAGTTCTTAGACTCATAATCCAAAGGTAAGAATTTTCTCGTTGAAGAACTCTATAAGCTCTCTGTCTTTTTCCGGTAGAACTTCAAACTTTTTAGTGCGTTTGAATTTCTTGAGAGCCTTTTTGCCCTCTTCATCTTCGTGCATAGAGGTTAGTAATTTTAAAAGCCTATCGGCTTTTTCCTTGTCCAGCCGTGTTGAGAAATTAACGAGCTGTCTCGGAATTTTGGGAGATTTGTATATCACTTTAAAGGACCCCCTTTTATCCTTTACAATCCTCTCAAACTTGGTATGACCTACGGCTCCCGCCTCTACCCTCCTAAAGAAAACCCAGCCTACAACGTTCTCCTCCTCACCAGCAAAAACGTAGCCGATATGTCCCTTGGGAACAGAGTCAAGCTGTGACATAAGCCTAATAAGCTTAAAGCCCCTCTCTAAGAGAAAAGCTACGGGAACGAAGTATCCCGAGGTGGAAACCGGCTCATCTAAGGCAAGCCTTTTACCGACAAGCTCCTCCACCGAGTTTATATCGGAGTCCGCCCTCGTGAATATCAGCGAGCGGTAGTACTTCACACCGTCCTTCCATCTCAGGAGTGTTGGCTTGCAAACCCCCGTAACACATACCTTTAGCGATGGATATAGGCTGTCTATGAACACGTCTATCTCTCCCTCCTTCATGAGCTTCTGCATGTGGGAGATGTCCTTTGCGAACCTGACCTTTACCTCTTCACCCAGCTTCTTCTCGAGGTAAGAAGCTAAAGCCCTGTACCTCTTGTACTTTTTAGATGGTTTAGCGGTAATTGTACCTATGGTCAGTGCAAAGGAAATCGTGGGGAACAAAAATAAGGTAAATACCCATAGCCACTTAGAAGTAAACCTGTGCTTGTACCTGGTGAACCGTTTGGTCATCTGCATCACTCCAGTCGTTGTTTATAAACAGAATGTTGTACGACCACTTAAGCTTGTGCTTTTTAATGTAGTGGTTAAAACCAAAGGTTAAAACCTTTCTCCTTCTGTCTTTGTAAGTTATACTCTGATACTCGTAACGAACCGCAGGCTCTAAACCTCCGTAGGAGGTGTTTAACAGGTATCCCGCTTGTGCATACCAGCCGTACTCTCTTCTATCGGTTTTTTCGTACTCCATAGATGCGTACTCAAACTGTGCGGAAAGAACGCCCGAACCGAGCTTAAACCTTCCGAAAAGGTCTATACCCCACAGGCTTCCCTTTTCATTTTTTACCTCGTAGCCGTTGTCGGTATCGTCGTCCGTATCGACGTCGAAGTTCCTGTTCCGAGCGTAGGACACACCGAGGCTTATCACATTTCCCTTGTTCTTTTTCCCTATACCCGTGTCGTCCTTCTTCTTCTCCACGAACCCCGGCGGAGATAACTCAAGCCTGAAAGCGTAAAAGTTACCTAAGGCGGTGTCAGATTTTGCGTTGTCGCCCGCTTTTTGCTCTTCCTCAATTGCTGAACCGTCCGACACGGCAAACATATATCTAAGAACCCCGTCCAAGAACTTCCCATGAAGCATGAATTGAAGGGCTGCGTACTCACCCACCCAGTCCTTGGCATCACCTATAAAAAAAGGTCTTTCTATCAATAGTTGCCTTGAGGAGGAGGTCAGCGCAATCCTGGAGTACGGCTTTTTCTTTCTACCGAAGAGAAGTGCAAGCTCATCTCTCAGCTCCCAATCCACATACACATACTTAAGCTCTACATCGAATCTTCTGTACTTCTTCTTACCGCTTTTATAGCTGTAATTTCTCTCTCCCTTGTCCATACTAAGGACTAACTTAACCTTTAGCTTCTCACCTATCGGTATGTTTTTCCACTTCTTGGATATCTCAAGCCTCGTTCTGCGCAGGTAAAAGTCGCTCCTCTGCCTGAACTTCCCTTCCTTCTTGTATATGTCCCCGAAGTCCAGACGGGGTTGCAGTCTCAGTTTTACCTTGAGCGTTTGCTTTTCCTTATCCTTCTTTTCCCCGGTATCCCGAGTTTTTTGGACAAAACCCATCTGCGGGAGTTCGAGGGAGTAAGCTAAAGCCGGCGCAAGCACGATAAGTAAACTTTCCTTGAAGAGTTTCATACTAAGATGGTAATTATAGACTTTCAGAATGAGCTTTTTATGACATCGGCTATTGTTCGCCCGCGCGTTCGTATGGAGCCGAAGGCTTAAATTTCAACAATTACAGACCTGTTAAATCCATTCGGGGCAATTTATAGCCTCGAGGTATGGAAAATATAAGGTATGGATTACTTAATAGTATTCGTTTTTGGGCTAATATTAGGGAGCTTCTACAACGTGGTTATACACAGACTTCCGGAAGGTAAGTCTATAGTTACACCTCCCTCGTCGTGTCCAAAGTGTGGAAGTAAAATCCGCTGGTACGACAACGTACCCTTAATCTCCTACCTCGTACTCAGAGGCAGGTGTAGAGACTGCGGGGCAAAGATATCCGTAACCTATCCTCTTATCGAGCTGTCCTCGGGCTTGCTTGCGGTTCTGTCCCTGTGGAAATGGGGGGCTTCCCCGGAAGCTGTTTTGCATTATGCTTTCTTTTCCTCATTGCTTGTCATGTCCGTCATAGACCTGAGACTGTTCATAATCCCAGACGAGATTACCATTCCGGGAATTTTCATAAGCCTTGCGGCTTCCTTTTTTAGGAACGATATATCCCCTTTAGAGAGCTTGATTGGTGTCCTCGTGGGTTTCGGAATACCCTTTCTGATTTACATTTACTATGTAAAGTTTAGAAAGATGGAGGGCATAGGTTTTGGAGATGTGAAGCTACTCGCTTTTGTAGGTGCGTTCTCCGGAGTTTACGGCGTTTTATCCTCCCTTATGCTTGGAAGCGTATTCGGACTTCTGTACGCCCTACCCTTTTTACTCAAGAGCAGGAGTTTACAGTTCGTTATACCCTTTGGTCCCTTTCTGTCCTTGGGTTGCTTTGTAGGTATACTTTTTGAGGAGTATATTATCTCCTTTGTAAGCTTATGAAGAGGAATCTACTCTCCTGTAAGTGGATGCTTAACATAATTCTGCTTCTTTCTGAAAAGCCCTACAGACCTTCAGAGATAAAGAGGAACATAAAGGGACTTAAAGAAAGGGTTATGTACGACAGGCTCTCGAAGCTCGTAGAGGCAGGGATTGTTGGCAAGGAAGCCTCTAAGGGCTACCCAAAGGAAACTTACTATTACCTCCTCGAGAGGGGGGAGATTACAGCCCTTTTAGAGTGGCTCAGGACTCTGAATGTTCCCGTAGAGATAGTCTCTTCGGTGTTTTCATGCAAATGGACTCCCCAGATACTCGAGCTGTTAAAAGCCCCCTCCAGCCCTAAGTCGATAAAACTAAAAATAGAGGGAATATCGGACAAAGTCCTACACGAGAGGCTTAGAGAACTCCAGGAGATAGAGCTTGTCGAAAGGAGGGTAATACCCACCAAGCCCGTCAGCGTAGTTTACGAGCTGAGCGAGGAAGGAAAAAGGCTCCTTCCCCACATACTAAAGACCTGCGAGCTTATCGCTTGTAAGTAGAAAAGACGTAGTCTTTACCCTTTACCTGTGCATGGCACGAGAAGCAATCCTTCTTCATATCCTTTACCAGAGCTTTTCCGTTTCCATCGTAGGCAAAGAAACCCCAGCCGCCCGTATCTTTATACCTTTCAGAGTCCTTGACCATGAAAGCCTCTATCTTTTTCTTGCCCTCCACGTAGGCGCCCTCACTTTCCACAGCCTCGTACAGAAGAAACGCCAAAACCGAGCCGTCTTGAAACTTCCTTCCATCACCTTCCTTCGTAGTATTTACCGCTTTGTCGTTAGCGTAGACATGGTGTATTCCTCCAAAGGGATTGTAAAGGGGATGTGCCTTATCGAATATCACCATACTCTTAACGTGGTGCCAGCTTTTGTATTCCTCGGTGGCGGGCTTGTAGGCAACTGCGACAAAGGAAACTGCCAAAGCGGTTAGAAACAAAGCCCTTCTCCTCATGGTTCACCTCCTTTAGGCAGATAAGTTAATGTTATAAGTTATTGATAAATAGTCAATTTCTGAAAAACAGGTTAGCCACTTACCTATCGTTCACCTACCCCGCAGTATCCCGTAAGAGATATATTAAGTGGCATAATAGGTTATATCCATTCTGTCAGGAGGTTCTAAATGCCGGAGCTAACGCCCCTTGAAGATGCCCTAAAGGTAGTTTTAGAAAGTATCAAACCCTTGAACAAAGAGAGGGTCTTCCTTTACGAGTGCCTCGGAAGAGTCCTCGCTACGGACGTGGTTTCCGATACGGATAAACCGCTATTTGATAATTCTGCTATGGACGGCTACGCAGTTATTTACGAAGACATAAAAGATGCCTCGGAGGATAAACCCATAGAGCTTCAGCTCATAGGTGAGTACTCAGCGGGCACGTCCGAGAGTCTAAAGGTGGGAAGGGGAATGGCTGTGAAGATATTCACGGGCGCACCCATACCAGAAGGGGCAGACACGGTAGTTCCAGTTGAATACACAGAGCTTAGAAATGGAAAGGTTTACATAAAAAGAGCCTTTAATAAGGGTGCGAACATCAGGCTCAGGGGAGAGGACATCAAAGAGGGAGAGATTGTAATCCCAAGGGGTAGAGAGCTTAACTCCTACGATGTAGGCATGATAGCCTCGGTTAATAGAGCGATAGTAGAGGTTTACAGAAAGCCGGATGTGGCTATACTCTCTACCGGTGACGAGCTGTTGGAACTGGGAGAAATTCAACAAAGAAGCTCCCAGATAAGAAGTTCAAACCACCACATGCTTTACTCACTCGTTAAGAGGGCAGGAGCAACCCCACACCAGTTGGGCATAGCTCCGGACGAGCCGAGTATGTTGCTTGAAACCCTTAAAGCCTGTCATAATTACGACATATTTATAACCACCGGCGGCGTCTCCATGGGAGAAAAAGACTACGTTCAGTACCTCGTAAAAGAGGTCGGGGTAGATGTTAAGTTTCATAAGTTAAGAATCAAACCGGCGAAGCCGGTTCTATTTGGAACTTACGGAGACGGCAAGCTGTTTTTCGGTCTTCCGGGGAATCCCGTATCCTGTGCGGTAGCCTTTGACCTCTTGGTCTATCCTGCAATAAAGAGCATGATGGGTGCAAAGGAAGTATTTAAGAGGAAAGTAAAAGCAAAGCTCGTTGGCGGATTTAAAAGGAGGGATGCCAAAAGGCGCGAGTTCGCCAGAGCAAGGCTGTGGTTTGAAGAAAACTACTACCTGTGTGAGCCTTTGAAGAAACAGCAGTCCCACATGCTAACCTCTATGGTCGAGGGAAACGCCTACATGATAGTTTACGAGGGTGTGTCCGAGCTTAGAGAGGGTAATTGGGTAGAGGTGGTGCCGTTCGGAGACTGTCCATGATTAGGGTTCTAACTCCCTCTTTAAAATTTGCCCTTCAGGAGATAAAGCTCTCCGTGAGCGGCTCACTTTTAGGCTTTCTATGGGTAATAGTAAACCCACTGATACTCGTAAGCGTCTATCTATTTCTATTTCAATATGTAATGAGGGTTCGTTTCGCCTTTGAGATGCCGATAGACTACGGTGTATTTCTCCTGTCGGGTATAGTCATGTGGGTTAGTTTTGCAAATGCCCTCTCGAAGTCCGTAAACTCCATAATAGACTACAGGCATATAGTAAAGAAGGTAAATATATCGCCTGCGGTATTCGTACTCTCTTCGGGTATATCGACCTTCCTTGTCAACTCCATAATGTTCCTGTTTTTAACGGTAGTTTGTATTATGAAGTACCCATATCAGTCCTACGCGCACCTTTTTGCAAGCCTCTTATTTACGGTAGCGTGCCTCCTATTGTTTTCTATAGGTATGTCCCTTGCCCTTGCGAGTTTGAACGTTTACGTAAGAGATGTTTCCCACGTACTCTCCCACGTGCTTAACTTTGCCTTTTACTTCACCCCGATACTTTATACGATAGACAAAGCCCCGGAGATAATCCAAAAGCTTCTCATGTTTAATCCCATGACTTACTTTGCCAAAGCTATGCATTCTGCGGTAATCAGTGGAAAGATAGAGCTGTGGAACGCCATTTCTGTTCTGGGCTTGTCGCTTGTATCCTTTGCGGTTGGCTTTCTAACTTACAAAGCTCTGAAGGAAGGGTTTTACGATGTTCTTTAAAGGTGGCTTTTCACTGATAGAGGTGGTAATTGCCTTCGCTATTAGCTCTATATTTTTGTCTTCTATATACTTCGTCCTCCAGAACGCTTTGCTCACCTCAAGCAGAGATAAGGTGGAAGCTACCGAGGTACTCACGCTCTCAAAGATTAATTACGCTTTCAAAAGTAGAAAGTACAAGATTAAGGAGAACATCAACTACAAGATAAGGGGAAGGAACGAGGTATGTGAAAAACTCCTATACGAGAACTTGGAGTTCTTAAAATGCCCCATAAGGGTAAGAGATGAGTTCGGCAGGGAGTACTTTATGGACAAGGAGTTCTTGATAATACACGGGGAAACCACCTTGATTTTGAGCAAATGAGGAATAGAAAAGGCTCGGTTATAGTTTATGTGCTCTTCATGGTGAGCGTAATTTCCGTTGTAGCTTTCGTATCTATCAGGAGTGTTAAATCCCTTTACTTAGAAAGCTCTCTAATTCCTTACAGACATAGCTTAGCCCTTGAGCTTAAACCCATAGCTATGATTGGGATTAAAAGATTTACGAGCGAAATGACCGTAGCCAAGTTCCGAAGGAGCTACGGCTTTAACAAGCTAAAGAGAGTATACGAGCTGGAGACCGGAAGTAAAAGCTACAGGGTTGTGGTAGAACCGGAGGTTGGTAGGATAAGTGTGAACTTAGCCGACAGGGGAACCTTTGAGAGATTGTTTAAAAAGGTTCTAGAAGACAAAAATTACAAGTTTAAGAAAGAAGATATAGATAACCTCGTGGATGCCATGCTTGACTTTCGAGACAGGGACGATGAACGCAGACCTTACGGTGCAGAAAGGGAATATTACACATCTGTAGGATATCAGCCCAAAAACGCTTTTTTAAGCTCTCTATCGGAACTTCTGTGGGTTAGGGGAATATCTGAAGAAATATACGGGGAAATGCTGAAGTACCTTACAGTTCTCAACCAACCTATAAACGTAAACTACACGACCAAAGAGATTCTCATGCTTGCAGGGCTTTCCGAGTCTGAGGCAAACATGTTAATTTCTTTACAGAAGATTAAAGGGCTTGACTCAATATCAACCAAGGAGTTCTACGGGGCGCTCACCCCTTACCACAGGGAGCTATTCAAACACAGATTCGTCCTTCACCCTATGCCGGATACCTTCAGGGTCAGAGTTTACGAAATCAAAAGACCTAAACAGGAAGTAAGCTTGGTTCTTGACGTCTACGGGAACCTCTACGATGTACTTTGGTAGCTCAAGTTATAACATCTATGATTTCCTTAACTATCTCATCTACAGGAAGCTGGTACTTAGCTATAACTTCCCTTATTCTTTCCTCAAGGTCTTGAGCTATGTCGTCAGTGCCCTCCGTAGGGTCTCCGCCCCCGGATGCTCCTTGAGAAGGTTCTCCACCGTCTACAACGCCGACCGCCACATCCTCTAAGGAGACATTGTACTCTTCAGAGTCTTTATTAACAGCGAAGTACTTTCTGAGAAAGTAAAAGGCGTCCTCACTCTCCAAGTCTATCTCCACAGCTCCTTCGGGTAGGGGGGTCAACTCAAAACCCTCTGGGATAGGTAGGTCATTCTTTTTCATGTTTGTGTACATGGCTTCCGTACCATACCTATCAACTAACTGCTTAAAGAGAGTATCGAACTCCTGCGCTACCTCCGGGTCATTTATACCTATGAAGTATCTCCCCGCGCTCTTGTATACCTCTCCGTTACCTTCGTCGATTAAAGACATAAGCTCTTTAAACTTGTTTGGAAACCTTTCTTCCATAGCGGAAAAGAAGATGTCCGTTACGAGCTGTGTATGGGCATAATTCCTGTACCAAAAGGGGTCTATTACCTCTTTCTCTATAACCTGCATCCGTCCACCCTCCTTACGCTTAAACACCTATTATTTTAGAACCGCATACCTATGTATGCAACCGAAATATATAGCCCCATAGTTAGTCTATATTTGATATGTCTTTGGCTTCTCCTTCCCCTCCGGGTTCGCCGTCCGCGCCGTAGCTCATGATTATATAATCCGCACCGCTACTCTTCGTATTTTCGTGCTCTGGTCCAAAGTAGTGGTAAGGATAACCCCACGGGTCTTTGGGAAGTTTCCCGTGCTTTAGGTAAGGTCCCTGCCATCTTCCCTCAGGTATCGAGCTGGGTCTCTCAACGAGCGCCGTAAGCCCTTCCTCGGTAGTCGGATACCTGCCTACGTCAGCCCTGAACAGGTCAAGAGCTGTGGAAATCATCTCTATCTGCTGGCGGGCTATCTTCTCTTTGGATTCGGTGAGTTTCCCTACGAGCCTCGGAGCTACGAGAGCTGCCAAAAGCCCGATTATTACGACGACTATTAGTATCTCTACCAGTGTAAATCCCTTATTTCTCATGTTATCCAAAGATTATAACCTAAATCAGTAGGCTCCCTCTCCCTTCAGCACGACCTTGACGGTCTTTAGTAAGATAACCACATCCAGAAGTATATTCCAGTTCCTAACGTACCATACGTCGAGAGCAACTCTGTAATCGTAACTCGTGTTGCTCCTGCCCATTACCTGCCACAGGCCCGTTATACCCGGCGGGACTTTGTAGTAATGGACTGCCTTTTCCCTGTAATGCTCTTCTATCTCTTCCTTTGTAACCGGTCTGGGACCCACAAGGCTCATCTCTCCCTTTATAACGTTTATTATCTGTGGAAGCTCGTCCAGCGAAGTCTTCCTTAAAAACCTACCTACTCTCGTTATCCGAGGGTCCTGTCTTAGCTTTCTGTACCTGCTCCACTCTTCCCTCGCCCTACTGTCCCGTTCCAGCAATTCCTTTAACCTTTGTTCCGCGTCCTTGTACATAGTTCTGAACTTGTAAATCCTAAATTCCTTTCCACCCTTTCCCACCCTTTTCTGGGTAAAAATCGCGTCGCCATCAGACTCAAGCCTTACAACCAAAGATATAACACCCATAACGGGTAGGAGTAAGGGTAGGGCAAGTAAGCTCAGACTTAGGTCAAACAGCCTCTTTACCAAAAGGTTCACAGGGTTAGATAGGTTGCTCTTTACCTCAAAGGACACTATGTCTCCGTGAAGAAAGTGCTGCGTACTCGTTCCTAGAATAGCTATACCGAAGGTGTCGGGTATGATAAGCACTCTGTCTACTTTGTGTTGTAAGTTGTCGGTTATGCTCTGTATGAGCTTGTTACTCGCCCCTGGCATCGCTATAATTACATCTTCCACACCCAATAGCCTTGCATACAGAGAAGTCTTTTTAATTCCCCTGACCACTTTTACACTGCCTATCCTATCTCCTCTTTTCGAACTATCGTCGTCTACAAAAGCGAGAATTCTGTAGCCGTAATTAGGCTCTTTCCTGATAGCCTCAGCCACCAACCTGCCCGTCTCACCTGCACCCAGAATAAGGACATTCCTTTTGAGTAGGTCAAAGTTTCTTAAAATCCGCTTAAAGGAGAGCCTGAGCAATGGGAGTAGCGGTATAGAAAGCACTCCCATAGTGATTATCACTATTCTTGAAACCTCTCCGCTCAGCTTTCCCAAAGAGACTATAGCAAACACGCCCAGCGTTGACATAAGCGAGACCTTCCAAAGCTTTATCACCTCTTCCCAGAAAGATAGAACTTTGGTGTACAGCCCCTCGTAAAACAGGAAAAACAACCATACCAGATTTATCCATAGGATATGAAAAGGGGAAGAGAAGGGATTCCCTTCCGGTAGATTTGGGAAAATCTCAGATAGTATGGAGAACCTTATCTCGTACGCAAGCAAAAACACCAACGATACGCACAGGAAATCAAACGCTACAAGCAGTCCTGTTTCCGCAAGCCTCCTGTACTTTATTCTCACTACCTATAACTTTATTTTAACCTCTAACACTCGTTGTAGGGGAACGCACACAAAATTTATCCTAAAATAATACAACGTTTTAAAAGCGGAGGTTGGCTGGCTATGGTTAAGGCTGTTTTGTTCATTCACATACTACTGGCTATATTCTGGATAGGGGGAATGATTTACACCCTTTTATTCTTACATCCGGTAGCAAAGGAGTTAAAGGAAGAAGAAAGGAAAAAACTCGCAAGAAAGGTTCAGGGTAGGTTCTTTATCGGTGTATGGGTGGCAATCTTAGGGCTTTTGATAACGGGTTTCTACCTTTGGCACGGCTACAGACCCGACTTTTCCGAAAACGGGCTATTTCACCTAAAGCTCTTGATATTCTTCATAATGTTCTTAAACTTCTCCTACATACACGCGTTTCTTTACAGGAAGGGCAAGTTCAAAGATATACCCGTATTTATATGGATAAACCTAATTTTCGGTATCGCTGTGGTAGGGATAATCACCTTTATAAGGTAAATCTGCCACTTTAGAGCTTTATCCTCCGTACTGGTTTGGGAGCTATAACCGCCTGAACTACAGAGTCCTCAAGAGCTATAAAACCGTGAGGTTCGTTGGGTAGGTAAAAAATGGTTTCCCCGGCGGATAGTGTCTGTCTAGTATTTTCATCGCCTATCATAAACTCAAGAGTCCCCCTTAGCACCGTTATATAAACGCTGGAGGGAGAGGTATGAAGCCTTATGCTCTGCCCCTTCTTAAGGTAGAACTGAACACATTTCGCGTTTTCATCTTCGTAAATTACCCTACTGTTAGGTCTCTCTTCGTTAAATTCACCCGTCGGCTTGCTTACTTGAGCCATCCTTCACCTCCGTGAGTTTTTTGTAGATACTCAAAAAGGTTATTTTGAAGAACATAAAAACGCCTATGAGGTAGGGTAAGGGCGAAAGAAATCTCAGAGGTTCCAAAGTGGAAAGCATCAAGGAAACGGATAAAAATAAGAAAAAGGTAAAAATAAATCCGGGTACAGCTTTTTCCTCTACCAGCTGATTTATCGTAGGGGCGTTAGGTTTACCGCTGAGTTTCCAGTTCCATACGACTCTGGGAAGCAGGTGAAACATGCCCCCGAAGATTGTTAGAGCTGTAAAGCCGTAAACAAGTAAAAAAACATGAACGTAGAGAAGTTCCTGCAAAACTCTCGGAGAGGAAGCCATTATAAAGCCAACGACTAGTCCTATGGGAAGGAGTATCAAAGCGGACATAAATATTTTTACCGCCGGAGGCGGTGGAGTTGACATTCTTCTTTTAGAGAACATGTCGTAGAGTAAATAGATGAAGTAGGCGGCAACACCTATCTCGAATACGGAAAGTAAGGAGATAAAGGAGTAGTCCATCTTGTAGAAGGCTATCAGGAGGAGGGGTGTAGACACAAGCTTTGCGTAGAATAGTCTGTTGAGTTTTTTGATGTTTATAGCTTCCATCATTAGCATGGGAATCCACGCAACCTCTACTCCGTAAACCGCATTAAGCATACTGCCGAGCGTGAACGTGTGAATCGCAAGTTGAAAGGGAAGGTATCCCAAGAAGTGCAGAAACAGGAACAGAGAAGAGAGAAATAGGTAAAGGATAGATACGCCCAGAAACCTAACCGTGACGGGCATCCAGTTTTTTACGTTTACGAGCATGTGAAGGGCAAATATGAATAGGAAAAAGCTATAACTAAGGGAAGCGGTAGTGTACAGCTTTACATAGAAAAGGGAAAGGGAAGACACCACGCCTGCGAACACGAGGTAAGATAGGGGTTCAAAGGATAGCTTCCTGTTCTGGGAATTGGGAACTATCTGATACATAGCCCCCATCATGGTACTGCATATGAATCCAAAAACTGCGGTAATAAAGAAGCTTATGGAAAAGCCGGGCAAGGATAAGAAAATCAGAGAAGTTACGAGGTTTATAAGTGCAACGATAAAGAAAGCAGGTGTTACCTTAGATACGTAAGTCATAGCTTATCACCTCGTTTTAGAAACCCATCCTTATCTTCACACCCATGTAGAAAGCTAAAACTCCCAACAGGAGATTAAACACCCCTAAGAGCCTTGCCACCGCTCTCATTCTTTTGCTACCTACAGCCTTCTTCCCAGCCCATAGGTCGTGTACGAGGGATACGACCACTATAACCGCGAAAAGTCCGAGTTTCTCCCACACGCTTTTGGAGAAGTTCCCCCCGTGTAGGAGAAAAACGTTTCCTATTCCCGTCAGAAAGAGAAGCAGTAGGGTTATAAACGTTCCGTAGAAGCTAAATCTCCTACCGACCTCCTGAAAGGCTTCATCCTTTATGGGTAGTTTCCTAATAAACGGTGCGAGAACTATAGACAGAAACAGCATACCGCCTACCCAGAAAGAAGCCAAAAGAACGTGAAGCAATAAAACTATCTCTGTAAACATTTACTCACATTATAATATATTCCATTATGGAAAAGCAGAACAATTTGGGCAATATAAAGGAACATAGGGGGTGTATGATTCCCCCCGACCTATACTATGACATAGAAAGTCAGGTATGGGTAAGGGTAAACGAGGACGGAACGGTAACCTTGGGACTAACAGATGTGGGACAGACGAGAGCTGGTAGGCTTCTGCACATAAGGGTAAAGCCGGAGGGTTCTCACGTAAAGAAGGGAAAGCCGGTAGCCACGCTGGAAAGTGGAAAGTGGGCTGGACCTGTGCCGGCTTTAGTTGAGGGTGAGATACTCGAGGTAAACCCAAAAGTTGCAGAAGACCCTAACTTTATAAATATCGACCCCTACGGTGAGGCGTGGATAGTAAAGCTCAAACCCACAGACCTCGAGAGGGATTTGAAGGACTTGTATTCCGGAGAAGAAGCTTACAAAGCTATGGTAGATTACATAGAAGAGTGGGATATAAACTGTATGAGGTGCGTATAGCATGGCAGCAGAGCAAGTTATACTTTTAGTCTCTCAGTGGTGTCCTACGTGTCCCCATGCGGACGAACTCTGGAGAAAGCTCCAGCCCGAGTACGGATATAACTACGAGGTTCTGGACATAATGACTCCCGAAGGTAAGTTCTGGGTAAACAAGTTGATGATAAGAAGCGTTCCAAGCACCGTTATTGATGGGCAACTCAAGTTCGTGGGTGTCCCCACGGAGGAGGAAGCTCGCCAAGCTTTGGAAGGCTAATAGGCTTTTTACGTTGCATTTTACACCTCCGGTGTTATTTTTAACATAATGGATAGAAAAGCGGAGATACTCCAGCTCTTAGAGAGGGGCTACTCGAACGCTAAAGAGCTTGCCACCTACTTTGATGTTTCTCTCATGACAGTTTACCGTGACCTAAGAGAGTTAGAGGAGGAGGGTAAGATTGTCCGCAGGTACGGTAGGATAGAACTCAACAAGAAAAACGAGCTGCAGGAAGACGAAGAAAAGTGCGCCTTCTGCGGTAAGGACGTGGACAACAGATTCGGATTTACCTACTGGCTAAGGGGAAGGAATAAGCTCTCTACCTGCTGTCCCCACTGCGGTTTGCTCATATACGACACCATAGATGAGAGAGAAATAGAGGTTTTACTCACCAAGGACTTTATAACCTGTAGCCCTATAAACGCCTACGAGGCTTGGTACGTATTGGGGTGCGATATATCTCCTTGCTGTCGTCCCTCAGCCTTTGCCTTCGGAGACAAGAAACATGCCAACTCCTTCGCAAAGGGGTTTGAAGGCTTCGTTTTCGGGTTTGACGAGGCTAAGGAAAAGATAAAGGAACTTATGAAAAGGGGACAAAGGGTAAATGTGGAGTTATAGGGGGTAAGGAGTAATGGCTTTAGATTATCAACCCATATTTATACTTGCAAGCGGTATGCTCCTTCAGGAGCGTAAGCTTTCGGTGGTAGCCAACAACCTTGCAAACTCCAACACACCTGCCTTTAAAAGGGAATTGATAGAGAGCTACACTTGGTATGCGGACATGGGTAGCAGGAACGGTACGAACTCACCTGAAGACTCAACAAACAACTTCGTTTATCCCATGGTAGGTAACGTTTTCATGGACATGTCCGACGGTTCCCTTGTAGAGACTAAGAACCCCCTTGATTTAGCGATAGAGGGCAAAGGCTTCTTTGCGGTAAAGGTAGGTGACGAGATTCTGTATACAAGGAAGGGAAACTTTAGGCTGAACAGAGATGGCGTTCTCGTTAACGAAGAGGGATATCCGGTTCTTGACAGGAACGAGAACAACATATCTATACTCGGGGAAAGGGTGGACATTGACCGTAACGGGAACGTCTACGTCGATGGTGAGAACGTAGGACAGGTGGGCGTGTTTAACGTCCAAAACCTGAGAAAAGCTGGTAAAGACCTATACTACGGAGAAGGAGAGCCTCTGGACACCGACGGTGTTTTACAAGGTTTTCTTGAGAACTCAAATGTCAATCCCATAACCGAGATGGCACGCTTAATAGAGCTATCCAGAGCGCACGAAGTATACGCAAGGCTCGTAAATGCCCTTGACGAGATTCAGAACAGGGTATCCAACAACATAACCGGTTAGAATAGGCTCCCCTGAGAGGTAACCTTTAAAACCTTTTCAATATCCTTGGATAGGCTTGTAATCTCCAGTTTTTTCAACTCACCTTTAAGGGCTTCCGCCTTCGGTTTTGAAAGCTCCAAGTCCTTATCGCTGAGGTTCAAGTCTATATCCCTTATAAGGTTTATAAGCTCGTAGGAGCTTTCGAGAGACTCCCTATCCGCCTGTGGATAGTTTTCCTTAAAGGTGTCGAAGTTTTCCAATATGTCTTTTACACTGCCGTACTCATTAAGTATCTTCACCGCGGTTTTTGGTCCCACGCCCTTTATACCGGGGACGTTGTCTATCTTGTCTCCAACGAGGCTCAGAAAGTCCGCAAGTCTTTCGGGCGGAACGCCGAACTTTTCCTTGACTTTGGCAGGTGTAAAGACTTCCCAGCTTATAGGGTTTATAACTTCTACCTTATCGCTTACCAGTTGGAGCATGTCCTTATCGGGTGTGTAAATCTTGACCTTAAATCCTGAGCCTGAAAACTTTTCCGTTAGCGTAGCGATTACGTCGTCCGCCTCGTAGCCCTCAATCTCCAAGGTTGGAATTCCCATCAAAGCCAGCAACTTTTTTATAACAGGTATCTGAAGCTTCAGTTTATCAGGTGTGGAGGGACGCCCCGCTTTGTAGTCTTTGAAGTGTTCTGCCTTCTTAGGTGGTGAAGGGGGGTCAAAGACCACAACAAAGTATCTGGGCTTTTCACTTTTAAGTATAGAAAGAACCGCCCTGAGAACGCCGTAAACCGCGTTTGTAGGAAACCCATCTTTTGTGGAAAGCTCCGGAAGTGCAAAAAAACTCCTGTATATGAAAGAAGAGCCATCAAGTATATAAAGAGTTTTCATACCTTCTCAAGTTCTAAAGCCTTCCTTCCCTCCCTTTCTATCTCCTGAATTAATCTACCTATCCCCCATCCCTTAACTGCGGACACGGGAATTGCCTTGCTGTCAAGCAAAGCCGTATGAGGCAGATACTTTATCTCTTCTTCTTCTTTGAACATTCTATCCACCTTGTTAAGTGCATAAACCGTAGGTTTTGTATCCTCGATAAGCTCTTTTAGGACAAGGTTGACAGCCTCGACCTGTTCTAACCAGTCGGGACTGGAAGCGTCTACCACGTGCAGGATTAGGTCTGCATAACTGACCTCCTCAAGTGTAGCTTTGAAGGACTCTATAAGCTCAGGAGATAGCTTCCTTATAAAACCGACTGTATCCGTTATCAGGATTTTTAAGTCTTCAGATACATATCGCGAGGAGGTTCTCGTATCAAGTGTAGCAAAGGGCATGTCCGCGGTAAAAACATCTCTACCCGTTAGAACCTTCATAAGAGTAGACTTCCCTGCGTTTGTATAACCAACAAGGGCTACCTTTAAAATCTTCTTGTCCGATTCCTCTCTTTCCCTCCTCTTTCTTTGTTGTCTCCGCCTTAGTTTTATCTCTTCAACCTCTTCCCTTATCTTATGAATCTTTTTCTTTATATCCCTTCGCCTTACCTCTATCTCCTGCTCCCCGGGACCCCTTGTTCCTACGCCTCCACCGAGACGGGACATCTTCTTACCCTTGCCTTGAAGTCTGGGAAGCTCATGGGTGAGACGGGCAAGTTCCACCTGAAGTTTTGCCTCTTTAGTTCTCGCTCTTCTGGAAAATATCTCAATCGCAAGGTCGTTCCTATCTATTATCCTCTTTCCGGTTAATCTCTCCAGATTTGTCACCTGAGAAGGAGTAAGGAAATCATCAAATACAACTGTGTCGGCGTTTGTACCTACGGCTATCTGCCTTATCTCCTTAGCCTTACCCTCACCTATGAAGTACCTCGGGTCGGGTCTATCTCTCCTTTGGAGTATGTATCCTAAGGACTTACCCTCTACGGCTTCAACAAGACCTTCCAGCTCCTTCAGGGACTCTTTCGTACTGCTCTTTGATGTTTCTTTACCCCATATACCTACGAGTATAGCTCTCATTTAGCCTCTACTACCGTGCTTATAGCGTGCTTGTATATAAGGTGGGGCTGCCCATCTACATCCAACATAATTGTGTATCTATCATGCTCTATAACCTTACCGGTAAGACGGTTTCCTCTTGTTAGGTACACCGTTATCTGAGCACCTTTAGCCTTGTATCCGTCAAGAACCTCGTCCTGAATGTTAACTTCTCTCTCCATAGGTATCATCTTTCCAAACACCTGATTATCCAAACTGTGAATTAACAACACAGCTCGGAGCCGGGGTATTTATATCCCGCCTGTTCAAGGTGTCCATTCCCCCGGCAGGCGGTATTTGGACACCAGCAAACTCCTTAGAGGGAGCTGATGTTAATTGCGGAAGTATAAAACTAACCTCGCCCGTGCGTCCCAGAACCTTCGCAAGGGGAAATCCCATACTCTCAGCAAAAGCAAAACCTAATAACATTACTTACCTTTCAGGTATTATTTTAGTCATCTATCTCTGTATGTGCAATCCCATGTTTGCTTTGCTTTTTAGCTATCTAAGAACCTAAATTTTTCATGCGTAGAGCGTTAATTCATCCTGCGGAAGGTGATTGGACAACCAGATGATTTCACATCACTTAGCCTACGTACCAGAGCTGAGCTAACTGTACTTACAATCCTCTTTTGGGAGATACCACCCTTATCATCTAAATAGCTAATTACCCTGCGGAATATCATATTGTATAAATCCATAGATGGTTATACAATTAATAATGATTTGGAGCGACATAGGAGCGCTCGTTAGCCCTTGTCAGCCGAATAGGGCAAAAACAGCTCTGAGCTTAGAGCCATGTACTCGAGAAGGAAGTTGTTGATAGAACGTTAAAATTTGAATTTCGGGGTAAAAAATTGCCTTTCCACCTTCGGAAACCCTTGTGCTTCAACATACCTAGAACAAGGGTTGAAGTTATCCCTGCAAAGAAAGGGATTGCGACCTTAGAGAGGTCGGATAAATTTACAATTAAGCTATGGCGGTTGGCGCACAAACTTCACTTGCTGTAAGGATGTACAAAACTGCCGTGTGGGATTTCAAAGAACAGCCTTATCCTATACCACAGGAAAGGGAAAACGTTAACCGAGAAGGTTTTGATGACGATGAGGAGGTTTTAGCGCACGATAAAATATTGTTAAGCCATCTAAAAGAGTATTTGGAATTTGCTCACTCTTACTATCAAAAGCAATTAGATTACAATCCCCTTCAAGACGACCCGGCCCAGCCCCTTGAGAAGTGGTGGTGGCATTTAAACAAGATAGCCAAAGGTGAGTATCCAATAGACAAACTGCCCGAGCATCTTAGGGAGATATACAGGGAGAAGTATTATAAGGGAGATTGAGAAAGGCAGATACACGGGAAAAAGAAAAGATAGCAAGGCTTGAGGAAAAGGTAGAAGCCTTAGACAAATACCCTGACAGGGTTGAACAGTTGAACAAAGACTATTTGTAATCATCTTCATGATAATCTTCCTCAATCAAAGTTCCCTTGAAATTATACTCAAGGTTCCGGGCGTATTGAGGTAGCTCAGGTCAGATAAAATGTTAAAGTTATGGACATATACACCAAAAGAACCATAAAGGCGCTTGCAGGAGAGCTTGTTAACTGGAAAAGCCTTGTAGCTGCCGTGCTTATTGCTGTAATATTCGGCTGGATACCGGACGGATTAACCGGACTTATTTACAACATTACAAAAAGTAGCAACTTTGTTGCAGGTGTTCAGATAACAACCGCTACGATTATACTTCTCTTAATATTTTTCTACGCACGCAGTCAGGCTAAGGTTCAGCTTCTTTACAGAGTAGAGCCTATAAATAAGGATATGAAACGTTTTAAAGCCCTAGTTATTTTCCTTAGTAGTGTAAAAGAGGAGCTTATGCCCGAGTGTAGAAAAATAAGCTCTATGGAAGACTTCAAGCTTATAAAAAAGCCCTTAGCATGGGAAATGCCGTTGATAGCTTTGAGGGAGCATATTGAAAGTTTGGAAATTCTCGTAGTAATGTCCTCCAAAGAAAGCCACGCTCAGATAAATGAGTTCAAAGAGCTTGCAAAAAGGATATTTCCAACGGTTGAGAGGTTAGAGATATTGACACCAAATCCTGTGAATTTTGAAAACATAGAAAAGATACAGGAGAGCCTTGAAGAGGTTTACAAGGGGCTTGAGGGGAAAGGTCTAAAAGAGAGCGATATATTGATAGACATTACCGGCGGACAGAAACCCGTAAGCATAGCGGGTGCTTCAACAACCGTTATTTATCCGAACCGATATTTCCAATACGTAAGCACCAACACAAAAGAGGTCAGGATATACAACATGAACATACTGGAAACAGAGAGTTAACCCTTTACATCAATCGTCCCAATCGTCACTATCGTCCCAGCAATACTCATCGTAATCCCAGCAGTTATCCCAGCTGTCATCGTCGTAATCATCGTCGTAGTAGCTATCAAAAGCAGAAAACGTATTCTCGTCCGAATCTGCGTAACACGTGTCGTTGTATATGTTGTAGCTTAGGTAACAGTAGGTTGGGTCTGTTACCTCATCGTGGTCACTCCCGGAATCACCAAGCATCGCCGCGTAGTTTTCTGCATCATCGTCATCTTCATAATAATTATCTGAGTTATCACCTTTACTTTGAGTAGTATCTTCGTAAGAACCGTCGCCCGTAAACATACCGATTAAAGCCAATAAACCTAAAAAGGCTACCGCTCCTATTATCAAGTAATCTATACCCATAGCCTAAATCCCAAATTTACAAATACTCCCTCCCCCTACCCTACAAGGTTTTATTAATTCACAGTTAGAGGGACAGACCTTACATCACACCTTCTTTGCATACTTCCGTCGTAAACGCACGCCTCAAGGACAAGATACCCGTTTCCGCTGAAGGAGGTCCCGTAACTTGAAGTTCCGCAGTCAAACCTCGCCTCTCCGAATGCCTTGCTACTGTACGTACATGAGATAGAACCCGAACTGTTACACCCGTATATAGGGGAGGCTCCACAGTTCCTATAAAAAAGGTAATCGGAGCTATTGGGAACGGTGGGACTTGAATTTATGTATGCTGTAACGAAGTATATACCACTCGGAGATGAGTAATCAACCTGCCAGTTTACGGTAAACGTATCTCCCACCCCAACACTGCTTTGGGAAACTCCGAGAGATACAACCTCCACAGAGGAGCTTGTTCCTCCACCGCCTATAAAGAAGTCGTCATCTACAGGCAGTCCACCTCCACCACCACAACCGTAGATGGTAGCCAGAAGCCCGCCGAGTAGAAGAGCTTTTCTCATACCTTACACCTCCTTTAGGGATTTTTATTTTCTATATATAACGTTTAAAATTACCCGATCCTGACACATACTTTTAACCCTGCACTAATCGGCACCAACCGAGAATCCTACCCTCTTGGGTTACCTTTCTTGCCTTATTTACCTCATATCTTGCTATGGGGACAATACTTTTATAAGCCCTTTTGTAAAGCCCTGGGCTTGCCTTTTTCAGTATCAGCATTATAGTTATGCCGAGGAATCCCTGATGTTTTCCAATCCTAAGCAAGAAATCCCCGTTTTTCCTCATGCCCTCCAGATTTCTCAAGTTCATGATAGCTGTACCTACTTTATGTCTTTGGAAAAAATTATACTCCTCTTCCAGCAGGAAGTTGTAAAAAGCTATTGCATTTTCGTGTAAAAACTCAATACTCAAATCATCAATATTGGGATTATCGCTTAACTTTTTAAGAGCCTTCTGCTTTGTCCAAGAAGCAATGAGATAAAATGAGAACCATGAGTAGGGAATGGAGTAAGTACAACAAACAGCTCGTAAAAAGAGGCGAAATTCTCATAAATCCCTTGGCATTCGGACTTAAGCCTAAAGACAAGCAAACCAAGAAAACAGGCAGACCTGTGGTGTATCCGAATTACCTAATACTCCTACTCCTATTCATCAAATTCGCCCTCAGACTCCCCTACAGACAAACCCAAGGACTTGCAAAGCAAATATTTGGAGCAACGGGACTTAAAGTCCCTAACTTCAGAACACTGCATTACAGATTCAAGAATATGAACTTAAACCTAAAAGATTTTCCCAGTCCTGATGAACTTTCCGACGATTTTGTAATAATCCTTGATTCCACGGGTATGAAGGTGACCAACAGAGGAGAGTGGTTAAG
>WFYI01000094.1 GCA_015490155.1 Aquificaceae bacterium
CAGAATAACCGCTGTCAACTATATTCCCCAAATCAAACACGTAGGCTCTGTCGGATATTTCTAACGCAAGGGAAACCTCCTGCTCCACAACGAGTATTGAGATACCCTCTTTCTCATTTATCTCCTTAAGTATCTGCGCCAAGCTGTCCACCACCGCCGGTGCCAATCCCAAGGAAAGCTCGTCTATCATGATTAGCCGAGGCTCGGACATAAGCGCCTTACCTATGGAGAGCATCTGTTGTTGCCCTCCCGATAGGTCTCCCGCAAGGTGGGTTCTCTTATCTCTCAACTGAGGAAAGTAGGAGTAAATCCTATCAAGGTTTTCCCCTATCCTTTCCCTGTTAGTCCACGCTCCAAGAATTAAGTTCTCCTCCACGCTCATACCCAAGAACAAGTGCTTGCCCTCCGGAGCAAGTGCCATACCTCTCTTTACCCTCTCGTAGGGGGGGAGGTTTTCTACACGGTGGGAATCAAAATACACCGTCCCGTTCCAGATGGGAACCGTACCGGCGACTGCTTTAAGGAAAGTGCTTTTACCCGAACCGTTTGAGCCGAAGATGGCTACTATCTCACCCTTGTTAACGAAAAGCTCTATGTTCCTGATAATCTCAACGTCCCCGTAGCCTGTAGTCAGCTCTCTTACGTCAAGCAGTTTCACCGTACCTCTCTCCTAAGTAAGCCTTTATAACCTCCTTATCCCTGACCATGTCCTCGTACTTACCGCTAAAGATTACCTTACCCTCTGCCAACACCAAAACCCTGTCCGCAAGCTGTGATAGGGCTTTTAACACATGCTCAACTATGACAACCGTAATACCCAACTCCTCCCTGAGCTTGCCTATTAGTGACACTATCTCCTGAACCGCCACAGGGTTTAAGCCTGCAAATACCTCGTCCAAGAGCAAAAGCTCGGGTCTTAGGGCTAAAGCTCTTGCCAGCTCAAGCCTCTTCCTCTGAGCGAGGGATAGGTCTGATGCGTAGCTGTGTATTTTATGGGAAAGTCCAACGGTTTCAAGTATCTCCTCAATTCTACGGACGGAGGTTTTCTCGCCTGCGCCGTAGTGCAAGGGAATCATCACGTTTTCAAAGGCTGTCAGGTTCGTGAACAACCTTGTTATCTGGTAGGTTCTACCTATGCCCAGCTTAGCCCTCCTGTAAGCCCTCCAGCCCGTTATGTCTTTGCCCTTGAACACTACAACCCCTCCGTCTGGCTTTATCACGCCGGAGAGTATGTTTATCAGCGTTGTCTTTCCCGAGCCGTTGGGACCCACTATACCGAGTATCTCTCCCTTTTCTACAGAAAAGGATACGCCCCTTAGAACCTTGTTGCCTCCGAAACTCTTGTGTATGTCCTCTATCACAAGTAAGCTCATACCTATCCCCTACTCTTAAGAATACCTCCCGGAAGCAGGAGTATGACCAGAACAATTATCGCCCCGAGAACGACGCCGTGAAACTCTATAAACTCACTCCATACAAGCTCAGAGACCAACTCAAGGGAAAAAGCCCCGATAAAGGGGCCCGCCACGGTTCCCACACCTCCGAAAAGTAGAGCCACGAACATCTTTACCGATAAAAGAAGGTCAAACATGGACTCCGGGTCTATGTAGGTTATCCAGTAGGCGTAAACCCCGCCCACAAGCCCTGTGATGAGCGCCATTATACCGAAGGATACGGACTTGAAGAGAACGGTGTTCACACCGCTACTTTCCGCCGCAACCTCGTCCTCTCTTATGGCTTTGAGTGCATATCCGAACTTTGAACGCTCTATAAACAGGTTCGTGAGGAAGCTCAGAAGGAGTACGCTTAAAAATAGGTAGTAAAAGATAGTCGTTCCTAGAAAGCCCTTGTATATGGGAAGGTTTATGCCGTAAGCTCCTCCGGTAATCTCTATATTGGCGGACAGCTCCGCGAGGGCTATCTGAAGCGCAAGCGTGGTTATGGCAAAGTAATGGCTCTTTAACCTCATCAACGGTGGTGCTATCAGCAGAGCCACAAGACCGGATACCATACCCCCCAGAATAAGTGAGATACCGAAGGGAATACCTACTTTTATCATAAGAACCGCGGTTGTGTATCCCCCGAGTCCAAAAAAGGCTATGGCTCCAAAGGCGGGATAACCCGTGTATCCTAACAGGACGTTTTGAGCATAAGTAAGAGAGGTTAGCATAAATACGGAAGACAGCACCCTCTCCCAGTACCCGCTCAAGAGGGGCGGTAGGGCGTATAAGAGGAGTATTGTTCCGAGAACCAACCAGTTAAGTTTCGCCATAGTACTTGCTACCTAAAAGACCTCTCGGCTTGAATATTAAAACAGCAACCATAACCACCAAAGCTACAAATAGCTTCCAGCCTTCACCCAAGTAGAAGGAAGAGATTACCTCTATGAACGCAAGCAGAAACCCGCCCGCAAGGGCGCTCTCTATCCTACCGAGACCTCCCAGTATGCTTATTAAAAAGACCTTTACGGTAAGAAGTCCCCCGTCGAAGGGTGTAAATCCCTGAAGGATTCCGTAAAGATTCCCGGAGGAGAAAGATACGGCCGTTCCTATGCCTGCGGTTATAAGGAATATCTTTGCAGGGTCAATTCCCACGAGCGTAGCCCCTTCCCTGTCCAGAGCGACGGCCCTTATAGCCCGCCCCGTCCAAGTTCTACTCAGAAACAGGTAAAGAAGCAGTGCAAGTAGTAATGACAAAACGAACACCAGGAGCTTTACCTTGGCAATTATGACATCACCGACGATAAAGCTGTCTCCCCCGTAAGAAACCGTTATTGAACGAACGTCCGCTTTAAAGACGAGGTTAAGGGCATTTGATATTAAAACGTCCAAACCGAAGGACATTATCAGAACCATAAAAGGCTCAAGCTTCATCGCCCTGTTAAATATGAGCTTCTGTACCAGCACACCGAACAAGAAGCCCGCGAACAACGATACAGGTATGGAGAGTATAGGGTCTAACCCCGCATACCTGAACAGGATAAGCCCGAGATAAGCGCCGAGTATTATGTAAGAGCCGTAGGCGAGGTTAAGTATGCCCAGAACGCCCCATATCAGTGAGAAGCCTATCGCCATAAAAGAATAAAAGCCTCCCAGAAGGAGGCTTTCTATAATAAGCTGAGGTAATACTTCCATTCACTTCCACTCTGGCTTTGGATATACGGGTTTCACCTCTTGGAAGGGATAAACTGTTCTCGGTTTACCGTTCTGTATCTGTATAACTGCCATCTTCTTCGTAACTATCTTACCGGTTTCGTCAAAGCCTATAATTCCGTAAAAGGTTTCAAGCTTCATGGACAGAAGAGCCTTCCTAACCTCCTCAACCTTTAAAGAGCCGGCTTTCTCAAGGGCGTACTGTAGGGACATAGCGGCTGCCGTTCCTCCGGCTGCGTGATACTCGGGTTCCTCACCGTACTTTTCCTTAAAAGCCTTTATATAACCTTCGGTGCTTCCAAAGAGGGGGTCTTTGTACTTAAACGCCCTTGACCACTGAACGGGTCCGAATATGTACTCTGCGTCTTTACCGAGTTCCTTTACGAAGGAGGGTATCGGGGGTCCGACTGTAAGACCTACGAACTTAGGATTTATCTTAAACTGCTTGAGCTGTTTTATAACCAAAACCGAGTCCTTGAAGTGTCCCGCACCTATGACTATGTCCGGCTTCTTTGACTTTACCTTTATCATTAAGCTGGACAAGTCTTGAACGCCCTTCGGGTAGCTTTCAAAGAGAACCACCTTAAGCCCTTTCTTCTTAGCTTCCTCCAACGCTCCCTTTGCCGCATCTTCGGCGAATATCGTCTTTTCGTAGATTATGGCTACGGTTTTAGGAGCTGGGTTTTTAAAGGAAGTTGCAAGCTCTATCAGGTTCTTGCCGTAATCGGGAGCTACGTTGAACACGCCGAACACCTTCTTGTATCCCTGTTTGTAAATCTTGGAGGCGGCTCCTCCTCCCTGAACCATGAGAGCGTCATACTTTTCCACAGCCCCGGCGGCTGCAAACACCTGAGAGCTTCCATAGGGTCCCAAAATGAACTTAACCTTGTCCTCCGTAATGAGCTTCTCCACGAGCTTTGCAGCCCTGTTGGGATTACTCTGGTCGTCGTAATAGATTATCTCCACCTTGTAGGTCTTATCGCCTACCTTTATACCTCCCTTTGCGTTAACCGTGTCTTTCCAGAGTTCATAGCCCTTCTTTAAGAGGTCTCCCTCTTTGGCATACTTCCCTGTAAAGGAAACAGCCGCACCCAGCTTGAGAACCTCCGCTGAGAAGGAGAAGCCTATCAGCAAAGTAAGGAATAATAAGAGATTCCTCATTTTTATCCCTCCTACAAAAAAATTTTATCGTTTAAATAATATACACACTATCTTCAGAGTATACTATCGGGTTTTTCCCTTAGCCGAGATTTTAGCGAGATTTCAGCACCACAAACGGGGAGTTAAAAAAGGCTTTACAATATTCCCATGCGTTGGAGCAGATA
Source organism: Aquificaceae bacterium (assembly GCA_015490155.1). Taxonomy (GTDB): domain Bacteria; phylum Aquificota; class Aquificia; order Aquificales; family Aquificaceae; genus WFYI01. The sequence continues at coordinate 4,478 of WFYI01000094.1, forward strand.
TTTCCTGTACACGGAGAAAGAGGAGCCGGCGGAGGTTGAGGCGGTATCCCACAAATACCTGCTGAAGGGTGGATTTATAAAGCAGGTTTCCGCCGGGGTTTACGAGTTCACGCCAGCCGGCTTTAAGGTTCTCAGGAAGGTGGAGGAAATTATAAGGAAGGAGATGGATAGAAGCGGTGCGCAGGAGCTTCTCTTGAGCGTTTTAAATCCGGCAGAGCTTTGGAAGGAAACGGGGAGGTGGGATTCCTACGGAAGCGAACTCTTCAAGCTCAAAGACCGAAAGGGTAGGGAATACTGCTTGGGACCTACGCATGAGGAGGAGATAACGGATTTAGTAAGGAGAGTCATAAAATCCTACCGGCAGTTGCCGGTAATTCTGTACCAGATACAGGTAAAGTTCAGGGACGAGAAGAGACCGCGCTTCGGACTCATAAGGGGAAGGGAGTTCATAATGAAGGACGCATACTCCTTCGATACCGACGAGATGTCCGCAATGCTCTCCTATGAGAGCATGAAGTTTGCCTACGACAGGATTTTCAAAAAGCTCAGGCTGAAGGTGATAATGGCGGAGGCGAGTGTGGGACAGATAGGCGGCTCCCAGTCCCACGAGTTCATAGCCCTGACCGATTACGGAGAGGCAAAGGTAGGCTACTGTGAGAGCTGTGGCTACGCCGCAAACGCGGAGATAATAAACTTTCCCAAACCTCAGCCCCAGCAGGAGGAGGAAAAGCTCTTGCAAAAGGTCTCCACGCCCGGTGTAGAAACGATAAAGGAACTCTCAGACTTCCTCAAAGTCCCCGCAAGCAAGATTCTAAAGTCCGTCCTTTACATGGTAGAGGGCAAAAAGCCCCTTTTGGTACTGATAAGGGGAGACAGGGAGATAGACGAGAACAAGCTGGAAGCTCTCTTGGGAACGGAGAATTTCCGCTTAGCGACCGATGAGGAGGTTGAGAGACTGCTGGGAACCAAAAAGGGATTTATAGGCATATTTAACCTACCCGAAGGTGTGGAAGTTCTATGGGATAACAGCCTGTTCGGAGTAAAGAACCTCGTGGTAGCTCTCAACGAACCGGACTGGCACTACATAAACGCAAATCCCGATAGGGACTTCACCTACGGGAGGTTCGCAGACCTGTCTCAGGTTGAAGAGGGTGATGCCTGTCCCAAGTGCCAGAGTCCATTAAAGGTAGAAAAGGGACTTGAGCTGGGACACATATTCCTCCTGGGAACGAGGTATTCCGAGCCTATGAAGGCATACTTCACCGATAGGGACGGCAAGGAGAAGCCCATAATCATGGGTTGCTACGGCATAGGTGTATCGCGAATAATATCCGCCCTCGTTGAGCAGTATCACGACGATAAGGGTATAAAGTGGCCCGTGCCGGTGGCTCCCTTTGAGCTGCTGATTACCTGCCTGAACGTATCCGACCAAGAGCAGGCTCAGGTTTCCGAGAAGCTCTACCTTGAGGCTACGGAAAAAGGAGTAGATACACTCTACGACGACAGGGAAGAGAGCGCCGGCTCCAAGTTCGCCGATGCAGACCTCGTAGGTATCCCCTACCGCATAGTGGTGGGTAGAAAGGTAAAAGAGGGTAAGGCGGAAATTCAAAACCGCCTGAGCGGTGAGAGATGGGACGTTCCCCTGGAGGAAGCGGTGGACAGGGTGAAGGAGCTTATAGAC
>WFYI01000095.1 GCA_015490155.1 Aquificaceae bacterium
CTCCTCCGTGTAGGTGTTATCCAGAGAAAGCATGGGGGCGTAGTGCCTTACGGTAGGAAACTCTCCGCTTATCTCACTTGCTACCCTTTGAGTCGGCGAGTCCGGAGTTATCAAATCCGGGTATCTGCTTTCTATGTCCTTGAGAGCCTTAAAAAGTAGGTCGTACTCGTAGTCGGAAATTACCGGCGATGCCTGAATGTAGTATTTGTAGTCGTGGTAGTTTATAACCTCTCTAAGGAGGCTTGCGTACCTGCGCGCCTCTTCCTTATCGGCTCTCTTAATTCTGTCCGGCTCTCCCAACAGCCGTTTGCTAAGCTCTATAAGTTCCCTTTCCCTTTCTGGAGTGTACATGTTAAGTGTTATACTATATTTACACCTTACAGTAGTTAACTCCTTTAATTTAGGATAAAAAAGATGATTGGATGGCTAACTAAAAAAATCTTAGGAACAAAGAACGAGAGAGAGGTCAAGAGACTTAGACCTTACGTTGACAAGGTAAATCAGCTTGAGAAAGAACTTGACGAGCTTACCAACGCTGAACTTGTAGAAAGGGCAAAGGAGCTTCACGAGAGGATTCTCAAAAACGAAGACCTGAAGGAAGAGATAATAAAGGGTAGGATTCCAGACGAGGTCGTTGAAGGCTTTGCACTGGTAAGGGAGGCTGGAAAGAGGGTTTTAGGACTCAGACACTTCAACGTCCAGCTCATAGGTGGAATAGTCCTTCATCAGGGCAAGATTGCGGAGATGAAAACCGGTGAGGGTAAAACCCTCGTGGCAACATTGTCAGCCTTCGTAAACGCCCTAACCGACGAAGGCGTACACGTGGTCACGGTTAACGATTACCTTGCACGCAGGGATGCCCAATGGATGGGAGCTATTTACAAGTTCCTCGGGCTTGATGTTGGTGTAATAAACTCCGATTACACCTCCTATAGGGTAGAGTGGGTTGACGAGGAAAGGGTTAAGGAAGCCATAGATAAAGACCTGAGAGTTTGGCCCAAAGGCTACTTTGAGGAGCTTCTTCCCTCGGAAGAGATAAACGTAGAGGCTAAAAAGGCTTTCTTTACGAAACTTCAAGAGTGTAGCAGGCGGGACGCTTACTCTGCTCACATAACCTACGGAACTAACAACGAGTTCGGTTTTGACTACCTGAGAGACAACATGGCTTTCTCAAAGGAGGACATAGTTCAGGTAAAGGGACATAACTACGCCATAGTTGACGAAGTGGACTCCATACTCATAGACGAAGCGAGGACGCCCTTGGTAATATCCGGACCCTCACAGACAGACACCTCGGTCTATTACACCGCAGACAAGGTTGTAAGGCAGTTAGAACCGGAAAAGGACTTTAAGGTTGATGAGAAAAACAGAAGCATAACCATAACTGAGGAAGGCATTCAGAAAATAGAGAAGCTGACGGGCGTAGACAACCTGTATGACCTCAAACACATAGACCTCCTGCACGCGGTAAACCAGTCCATAAGGGCGCACCAGCTCTTCAAGAAGGACATTCACTACATAGTGAGAGACGGCGAGGTATTGATAGTTGACGAGTTCACCGGCAGGGTACTACCTGGAAGAAGATGGAGCGACGGGCTTCACCAAGCCATAGAGGTAAAAGAGGGTGTCCCGATTCAGCAGGAGAACCAGACCTTAGCCTCAATAACTTTCCAGAACTACTTTAAGCTCTACAAAAAGCTCGCCGGTATGACGGGAACCGCTGAAACGGAAGCCTTAGAGTTCAGGGAGATATACGGGCTTGAGGTGGTGGTAATTCCCACACACAAACCCATGATAAGGCTTGACCATCCCGACCTCGTTTTCAAAACTAAGAAGGAAAAGTGGAACAGGGTAATAGAGGAGATACTCCTTAACCACGTTATAGGAAGACCCGTTCTCGTGGGAACGGTGGCTATAGAGGATAATGAGCTTCTGTCAAAGCTCCTAAGCGATAAGGCTCTCCTGAAAAGGATTGCAGACAGTGAGGATTTTAAAGCGAGGCTCGAAGAGGAGATAAAGGAAAAAGCCCTTGATAAGGAAGATGTTGAGAAAAGGCTTGCACAGGTTTTAAAGAGGGGAGTCCCCCACAACCTCCTGAACGCAAAGCACCACGAGCAGGAGGCTCAGATAGTAGCTCAGGCGGGTAGGTTGGGAGCTGTAACGATAGCCACTAACATGGCCGGAAGGGGAACGGACATAATACTCGGCGGGAACCCGGAATTTTTAGCACGGGAGATACTCCAGAGCGAGGGCAAAAATCCCGAGGAAGCTTCCGAGGAGGAATGGAAGAATGCCCTCGAGAGGGCTTACGAGATTACCGAGAAGGAAAAAGAAAAGGTGCTTAAGCTCGGGGGACTCATGGTAATCGGGACGGAGAGACACGAGTCGAGAAGAATAGATAACCAGTTAAGAGGTCGCTCCGGAAGACAGGGTGACCCCGGAGAGAGCCGGTTCGTCCTCTCCCTTGAAGACGACCTGATGAGGCTCTTCGGTGGAGAGAGGGTGAGCAAGCTTATGGACATGCTTAAGATTCCCGAAGGAGAACCCATAGAGAGCGGTATGGTCACAAAGGCAGTTCAGAACGCCCAGAAAAGGGTAGAGGGTCAGAACTTCCAGATAAGAAAGAGACTCTTTGAGTACGACAACGTTATGAACACCCAGAGGGAAGTGGTTTACTCTTTAAGGAGGGATGTGCTTGAGGGTGAAGATATAAGGGATTATATAGAGGAGTTCATAAGAGACGTTTTAGAGAGGGAAGTTGAGAGACTCCTTCCCGAAGACGACCCGGAACTATGGGAGCTTGAACCCTTAAAGGACTTTCTTAAAGAATGGACTGGCAGAGAGATACCCATACCGGAGGTCAGGGACAAGGAAGAGCTTGTGGACAAACTCCACGAGGAGATACTGAAAGCCTACAAGGACAGAGAAAAAGAGATTGGAAGCGAAGCGGCTATGAGGGAGTTAGAGAGGGTTTTGCTCCTAAACATACTCGACAATCTTTGGCGGGAACATCTCCACGTTCTCGACAGGGTGAGGGAAGGAATATACTTGAGAGGTTACGCACAGAGAGACCCATTGGTAGAGTATAAGAGGGAGGCTTACGACCTCTTTGAAGACATGATGCATAAGATAAAACTCAACACAATTGAGGCACTCTTCAAGGTTGAGCTTAAGTCTCCCGAGGAACTGGAGGAAGAGAAAAGGGCTGAGGAGGAGAGAAGGGAGAAAATGCTGGGGCAGGCTACCTACGAGGGTGCGGAGGGTAAAGGCGATGACGGTAAGAAAAGACTGAGACCGAAAACGCTCAAAGAAAGGTTAAAAGCCCGAAAGAGGAAGATAAAGTAGTGAAAAGCCCTCTACATAAGATACATAAGGAGTTGGGAGCCAAGTTCACCGACTTTCACGGCTGGCAGATGCCTTTAAATTACAAGGGGATAATTGACGAGGTTAAAGCCGTTCGGCAGGGCATAGGGGTTTTTGACATATCCCACATGGGTAGGTTCTTTATAAGGGGTGAAAAGGTTTGGGAAAAGTTACAGCTCTTGACCACCAACGACCTGAGAAAGCTGTACCCGGGCAGAGTGCAGTATAACTTAATCACAAACCCCCAGGGTGGTGTGAAGGACGATATAACCCTCTACATGCTTTCGGAAAACGAGTTTTTCATGTGCGTTAACGCGGCAAACAGGGAGAAAGTCAAAAGCTGGCTGAGTGAGTACATAGATGTAGAGGACATTTCCGATAGAACGGTTCAGATAGCGGTTCAGGGTAGGGACTCAACCGCCCTGCTTGGCAAGTACTACGATGTAAAGGAGCTTAAATACTACCACTTTAAGAGTTTCGAAAATACCATAGTATCAAGAACTGGGTACACGGGAGAGGTGGGCTTTGAGGTTTACACGGACTTGGATAGCGGAGCTGAGCTTTTCACGGAGTTGGTAAAACGCGCACAGCCCTGCGGACTCGGAGCGAGGGACATTCTAAGGATAGAGGCGGGATTTCCCCTGTACGGAAACGAGCTGTCGGAAAGTATCACGCCTATTGAAGCGGGGCTTGAGAGATTCGTGAGTTTTGAAAAGGAGTTCATGGGCAAGGAGGCCATTCTCAAGAAAAAATCCGAGCGTAGGCTGGTAAAACTTACTCTTACCGAAAAGGGAATCCCGAGAAAGGGTTATAAGATACTCTCGGCTGACGGGGAGGTCGGCTTTGTAACGAGCGGAACCTACTCGCCAACGCTGAACACGGGAATAGCTATGGGCTTTGTAAACAAAGGGGTGGTTGAGGAAGGTTCAGCTCTATTCGTTGAGATAAGGGGTAAGAAAATAAAAGCGGAGCCGGTTAAGAGCTTTTTAAAGAGAAGATAAAAAGTCCAAGAAAATCCTTTTGTGGTCAAAGACGAACCTTTCTAAGGGAACCTCCTCAAGCTTGTAAACCTTTACCTCCTTTGCATCGCTTCCCGCTTTAGGTTCACCCTCCGCGTCCGCAACGAAGACAACCGATACAACGTGACCTCTCGGGTCCCGCTCGGGGTCTGAATAAACCCCTAAGAGCTTCTTTATCTTTACCTCCAACCCCGTTTCCTCTCTCATCTCCCGTATTGCGGACTCCTCTACGCTCTCTCCCACTTCCACGAAGCCGCCGGGAAAGGCAAGCCCTTGAGGGTAATTAAGCCTCTCTATGAGAACTATTCCCCTGAACCTTTCCCTTTCCCAGAGCCTTATCACCACGTCGGTTGCAAGAAAGGGCGTTTTTATGTCCACAAAAACCTCCCAGTTACATATATTAGCGGGTATTACAGGTTCCCTTCGTATGCACTTTCGTAAAGTTCTCTTATCTCGTCAAGCTCCTTTGGTTCTCGCGGGTTTACTATAAAAGAGTGTCTTGAGAGCATATATACATCTTCGGTAAGTCTATCCAGCTTTTCCTTTTCTACTCCCACGTCCTTTAGAGTTTTGGGTAGCCCGAGGGTATCTATGAACTCAACTAAGGAATCAACCGCTTTATGCGGTTCAGAGGGATAGCCCATAAGCTCAGCAAAAAGTGAGTACTTGTCCTTCCTATACTCGTAGTTATACTTAGTAACGTACGGCGCTAATATCGCAAGCCCAACGCCGTGTGCAACGTGGGGGTAGTGGGCAGATACCGGATGCTCAAGGGTGTGTATTAGGGCAACTCCGAGGTGGTCTATCGCTATTCCCGCAAGCATAGCGGCGTAGCTCATTTGCTTCCTTGCCTCTAAGTTATCCGGCTCATTTACAGCTACCGGTAGCCACTTCGCTATTATCCTTATAGCTTTAACGGAGTACTCCTCCGCTATAAAGTTATCCGCTCTGTTGGTTAGGGACTCAAGGGCATGGGTTAGGGCATCAAAACCCGTTACCGCGGTCAGGTAAGGAGACATACTTGTAGTGTTTAGAGGGTCGATTATAGCCACCTTGGGGTAATTCAAGCTGTGGGAAACAACCAATTTTTCCTTTCTTATTGGATTGGTTACGACAGAATACCTATCCACCTCGCTCCCGGTTCCGGAAGTGGTGGGAATACATATAACGGGTCTGTTGTAAAAGGGAACTAACCTTGCTCCCTCCGGATACTTTACGTAATCCCACACCGAGCCTTCGTTAGAGGAGACTATAGATACAGCCTTTGCCACATCTAAGGCGCTTCCTCCCCCGAGTCCTATTATTAGGTCAACCTTTTCCTCCACAACAAGCCTCGCCGCGTCGTTTACATTCCTATCTATCGGGTTGGGTTCTACCTCATCGTAGATTAGGACTTCCGATATACCATGTTTTTTTAAGGAGTCCAAAACCTTTTGTAGAGAGCCGTTCTCCTTTGAACTCTTCTTACCGGTTATAACTACAGCCTTGAAACCAAACCGTCTTGCCACCTCACCCACTTTAAGGGTGGCGTTCTCTCCTAAGAAAACCTCTACAGGTATATAGAAATTGCTCACCATATCAAGACCCGAGGGTAAATATTCTAACCTCTCAAGCTCTACGGACAGGCTAAAATTATTTGCCCTCCGCCTGTGACAAGGTAAAAAATCATAGTAAAATAAATAGTGTTAAACTCAGGAGGGTGTAGCTCAGCTGGTAGAGCGGGGGACTGTGGATCCCCGTGTCGCGGGTTCAAGTCCCGTCACCCTCCCATGATTTATCGCGAACAACTCGTGAAAGTAATATTTACTCAGTATCGAACTTGCGTAGCTTTTATCCCAAACATGATTTGCACTTCGTAATAATTTCCCCCGTAGGGTGTAAAATACTTTTATGGAAGATAGGCAGGAGAGGGCTTGTAAACTTGTGGAGCTTTATTTATCAAAGATATTCGGCTCTCTCCGTGTTTACAGGGAAAATCATAAATTCTTAATTCCTTGGGGCTTTTCAGCCATAAACGCATTCGTTTACAGGAGGGAAGAAGAAGTATTCATAGGTATAAACGCCCCCGTTGCATTGAGAGTTCCGAATAACAAAGAGCTTTTACAGTTCTTACTTGCCGAAAACAATTCCCTTACCGGTTGTGCTTTCAGCGTAGAGTTTGAGGGAGATGTGCTTGACATACTCATAGGTGTAAAACTTAGGTTTGAAGATATAACCAGAGATAGCCTTGAGTTTATAACTCTAACAGTAGGAAACTTAGCCAACGAGTACGGTAGGGAGATAATAGCCGTGTTCGGAGGTATAACCTTCAAAGAGTACATAGAAAAAGAAAGTGTAAAAGAGAATACGAGCGGGGAAAAACTACTTCATGCGACGATTTTTGCAGGAGACAGAGAACTCCTTCTTGAGATGTACATGGTCAAGGACGGGAGTTACTCGATAATATGCAGACCTGCTGATGAGGTAGATAGGATACTTATAAATGCCCGTCGTGAGGGAGAGCCTTCTTCGGTATTTAAACTCTTTGAGAATGTCAAGGATTCTCTGGAAGAGGGAAATATAAAGCTTCTGAAGACTATGCTCACAGACTACGAAATTAACCTTGACCTTGTATGCGAGGTTATGTCCAAACACTCCCGGCACGCTAATAAACTAAGGGACATGAAGAAAGTTATAACCGAGCTGAGCGACCAGTTTATAAACGGTAAGATAAGCCATAGGGAGTATAAAAAGAGGCTATCTGACATAGAGAGAGAGTTTGGACTACAGTAGTTTATCCAGGAGAACTGTAATGAAGAATGCCACGCTTACGTATCCGTTCACCGTGAAGAAAGCTTTGTTCACCTTAGATGTGTCCGAAGGCTTTATTAAAGAGTGCTCGTAGATAAGGAACAGGCTAAGGACAACCAGACCACTAAAGTATACGAAACCCAAATCCCCGTGGATTGAACCTAAAAGGAGCAAGCTAACAAATGTAATAGCGTGCATGAGCTTCGAAATTCTGAGGGCTGTCTCTATACCGAACCTGACCGGAACGGACTTTAGCCCCACTTCCCTATCGAACTCGTAGTCCTGCAAAGCGTAAAGGATATCAAAACCCGCAACCCAGGAAGCCATCGCTATCCCAAGGAGTATAGATATAAAGGATACGTGGGAGTTCAAAGCTACATCTACCGCAACGGGAATGAGTAGGTAAACCGCACCGAGAACCAAATGAGGAAAGTTGGTGAACCTCTTTGAGTATGGGTATAACCACAGAAGGAGTATAACAATCGGTGAAAGGAGAAAAGCTAAGAGGTTTAGTGCTAAAGAGGAAATCAAAAAGATTACGGAGGAAATCAGGATAATTCTCTTGACCTCTACTCTTGACACCCTGCCACTTACGAGTCCCCAGCCCTGTGTCCTCGGATTTAGCCTGTCATAAGGTTCATCTATTAGCCTGTTAAACGCCATTCCCAAAGTCCTTGCACTGACGAGGGCTATCAATATCCAGAGTAAATCCCACAGCGAGGGAAACCTGTCTGCCAGCAGGAGAACGCTCGCAAGTGCAAAGGGAAGGGCAAATATTGTATGCTCAAACTTCACAAGCTCTGCGTAATCTCTGATTTTTTCTATGTTCATAACTTAAACTTAGACTAAAATTATAAGAGCTTTTTGGAGGATTTAGCCATGTCTGAGGAAAAGGTAAAAATTACCATAGATGACCGAGAGTACGAGGTTGAAAAAGGAAAAACTGTCCTTCAAGCTGCACTTGAAAACGGAATAGACATACCCTACTTCTGCTACCACCCTAAGCTCTCCATAGCCGGAGCTTGTAGAATGTGTGTCGTCTATTGGGAAAACATAAACAGGCTCGTGATTTCCTGTAATACACCCGTTCAAGAGGGAATGGTCATAAGAACTCACCACACCAGCAAGCAGGTAGAGGATAACCAGAAGTACCTGCTTCAGGCTTTGATGACGAGACACCCCCTTGATTGTCCTATATGTGATAAGGCGGGGGAGTGCGACCTCCAGAACCTGGGAGCTATATACGGACCCCAGAGACAGGTAGTTCCCATATCCGCCCTTGAAAAGGATAGACACGAACTTGATTGGGAAAGCGACTTCCTTGAGTACTACTCTAATAGGTGTGTGGTATGTTACAGGTGTACGAGAGCCTGCGACGAAGTGGTGGGAGCGAGGGCTTTGTACGTGGAGGAGAGAGGTTTTCAGTCAAATATCGTTCCCACAGTTCGCCCAATGGATACCTCCACCTGCGAGATGTGCGGTATATGCGTACACGTTTGTCCCGTGGGAGCCATAATCTCAAAACCCTTCAAGTACTGGTCAAGGAGCTGGCTGTTAGAGAAGGAAAAAACCGCGTGTAACCTTTGCCCAGTGGGATGTGAAATCCAGCTCGAATTCGGCGTTGGGGACTGGCGTTCAAAGAGAAAGGTTTACAGGACAAAACCTACAGATGAGCTTAACGTGTGCGCCAAGGCTTTCTTTGGCTACGACGCAATAAACAAGGATAGATTGCTGAAACCCGTGTACCACGAGAGAGAAGAAAGCCCCGGCAACCTTGCAAACTTTTTGTCTTCAATACTTGAAACCCACAGAGAAAAAGCCGGGATACTGCTGTCCTCTTACCTAAGCAACGAGATTTACGAAGCTATTAGGGACATAGCAAGCTCCGTAGGAGCCTACGTGAGCGTTCCTGCGAGTGAGGACTTCTTCAAAGTAGTTCAAGGATACGGAGATTACACACCTCCGAGGCTTGAAGATATTGAAAACGCAGATTTTTACGTCCTTATAGGTGAGGATATAACCTCGACCGCCCCAGTCCTGTCCTACTACATAAAAGGAAAGGTCTACAAGATAGGAGAATCCTCAAGGGACGCGAAGTTCAACCCGGAACCGATAGACTGGGACAGGCTCCATCAGCTCGAAGGCAACGGAGTTATAATCCTGAACACTTACTCCTTCTCCGGCACCGATGCCGTTGAGGTAGGTAGGATAATTAGAGAGGTACAGGACAAGAAAGGCTTTAAAGTTGTTCTGCTCCCCAAGGACGGAAACACCTACGGAGTGTACAAGGTATTCGGGAACAAGCTTTCCGACTTAGGAGCAGTCATAGATAAGGTTTCCTCGGGAGAGATAAAGGCTCTCGTAGTCTTCGGTGAGGATATTTACGACTATTACAACAGGAACGAAGTTATGGAAAAGCTAAACTCCCTCGAACATTTGATAGTCTCTTCACCGTATAAGAACGAGCTTACGGAAATGGCAAGCCTTAAAATCCCTATGTCTCTAATGGGCGAGAGCAACGGAACCTACACCACCCTTATGGGCGAAATTAAAGGAAAGAGCTTTCTGCCTTGGGCTTTTGACGACATATCCTTCTGGAAAAACCTGAGAGAACTCGTAAAAGGTGATGCAGGTATACCCGTACTTAGGGAGGAAAGCTCCGAGCTTCACAAGGAGAAGATACACATATACAGGAGCAACTGGATTATGGACAGAAGTGAGAACCTTAAAAAGCTCTTGGATAAGAACACTCTCCAAAAGGTGTGAGGGTCGTAAAACTATCCGATAGAGATGCTCTTAAGCTATCAAGCCGAGCCCTCTCCGAGGGCAAGCTCGTGGTAGCACCGACGGATACCATATACGGAATACTCGCAGACGCTACACAGGAAAGGGCGGTTAATTACTTACGAAGCATACGCAGACATACCCCTAAGCCCTTCATAATCCTGATACCGAATTTGCTCTGGATAAAAAGGCTAAACTTAGAGGCTGACGAGAAGGCTTATAAACTTCTGACCCTTGAGAGAACAACGCTCGTATTAAAAAGGAAGACAAAGATACCGCTGTACCTAACCTTGGGAAGAGATACCTTAGCCGTGAGGCTTCCTAAAAGGGGCTTTGTAAAAGAATTACTCGTGAGCTTTGGAAAACCCCTCGTCGCTCCCAGCGTAAATCCGGAGGGGGGAACCCCCGCACTCAGTATAGACGAAGCCGTAAAGTACTTCGGTAATAAGGTAAGCCTATACGTAGATGCCGGGAAATTGACGGGATTACCCTCTACGATAGTAAGCTTAGCCGAAGGGAAACCGAAGGTTCTCAGAGGAAGACTAAGAACTCCTTTCGGTAAGGATTTAGACGATTAACTTCATCAACTCACACCTGAGTGCTTCCCTCGAAGTCTCCGTGTTATCTATACTTACATAACTAACCTCCTTCGGAGGTTCAAATACTTCCTTTTGCCTCAGGTAAATTTGAAAGTCTGCATCCGAAACGTCCCTTCTACCCGCAAGCCGTTCCCTTATCTTTTCCTCATCGGCGGACACGAGGATAAAAAGTGCTTTCGGGAACCTCCTCTTAACAAGCTCTCTCTGTTCGTGCTTCAGGAAGGTGGCGTCAAGCACCACCCTTCTGTCCTCTCCTACAAGCTCGTCAGCCCTTTTAATCATAAGCTCGTAAACCCTTCGGGTTATATCCTCGGTGTATATACCCTTCCCAAACTCAGCCTTCGCGCTTTCGCTAGGCTTTACACCCATAAGCTCCTTTCTTATGACATCGCTCCTGAGCCATTCGTACCCGAACTCCTCGTGAAGTATCCTTGCCACGAAGGACTTACCGGAGCCGGAAAGTCCGAATACCACTACGGGATTTCTCATTCCCTAAACCCGAGTCTGGCGTAGAACTGGATTTTATTCCTTTCCGTTCTTATGGTAGCCCTTATGTCCTTCAGAGCGTTCTCTAAGTTGAAAATTCCCAATAGGGTGTTAGCTCCCTCGTTGTCCTCTATCTGTCTTACGGCTAATCTGAGAACGTTGTCTGCGGACTTAAACCTCTTCTTCTTTAAGTGGTGATAGACAAGTGCAAGCCTTATAACGCCCTGAAGATACTCCCTTGCCCTTTTATCTCCCTTTTTCAGCTTCCATATTTCCTCCAATACCTCGTGAGCTTCATAAAACTTTCTTTTACCCCACAACAGCATAGCTTTTAGAGAAAGCTCGTACTCAACGCTGAACCCGAAACTCTCAAGAACGGGATTCACCTTCGGCTTAAAGTTGTCCAGGGTCATAATCACGCCCAGCTCTATGTCTCTCAAAAGCTGTGGGTTTTCCTCCAAGTCTTCTGCCTTTAAACTGTTTCTCAGGTTGTCCAGCATAGCCAGATAGGAGTTTATAGATATTATCTTGAACCTATGTTCAAGAAAGTCGTTTACGCCCATGTAAGTACGGGGATACAAGGTGTGTGCAAACCTGAACAAGAACCTGAAGGTTATGTCCCTTTTTTTGTAAAAGAGAACCTTGTTTAGTCTTAGAAGAACCGCCCTCCTTTCCTTGAAGTCCGTCTCCTTCAAGTTTCCCACCTTGAGGTGTAAAAACCTATTGATACCCTCTTCCCTCGTCTTTAGGTACTTCAGTAGGTTGTGGAACAAACCCGGTCTCGGCGGACTCAGTTCCGAGAACCTTAAAATACTTTCCTGTTCAAATACGAGTACGGGAATAAAAGCCCTCAGAAATAGGTTCTCGGGTTCGTGTTTTACTATGTGGTTTACAAACCTCTTGTAAACCTGCCTTAGGCTATCGTCGTAAATCCACAGGTCAAGCTTTTCCTTAACCTCGTGCAAGGCTTTAACACTATGCGGTTCTTCGTAAGGCAGGTAGGCTTTTCTAAGCTCTAATATGTCCGGGATTGCGGGTACTTTAAAGAGCATAAAGGCGGGAGGGAGCCTTAGACCTTAGCTCCCATCTCCTTTGCCTTTTCTACAGCTTCCTCTATCGTTCCCACCATGTAGAAGGCGTTTTCGGGTAGGTGGTCATAATTGCCCGTGAGTATCTCCTTGAAAGACCTTATAGTATCCTCTAACTTCACGTACTTACCGGGCATACCCGTAAACTGTTCCGCAACGTGGAAGGGCTGTGCGAGGAACTTCTGTATCCTCCTTGCCCTGTTGACTATAGCCTTATCCTCCTCGGAAAGCTCCTCCATACCGAGTATGGCTATTATCTCCTGAAGTTCTTTGTACCTCTGGAGAATCTTCTTAACCTCAAAGGCAACCTGATAGTGCTCGTCTCCTACGAACTCGGGTGCGAGGTATTTAGAGGTGGACTCCAGAGGGTCTATGGCCGGGTATATCCCCAGCTCAGCCAATCTCCTTGCGAGAACTGTGGTAGCGTCAAGGTGGGCAAATATGGAGTAGGGTGCGGGGTCTGTTATGTCGTCCGCGGGAACGTAAACCGCCTGAACGGAGGTTATAGAACCCTTCTTTGTGGAGGTAATCCTCTCCTGAACCTCACCCACGTCTGTGTTCAGGGTGGGCTGGTATCCAACCGCGGAGGGAAGTCTTCCCAGCAGCGTGGAGACTTCAGAACCCGCCTGAACGAACCTGAAGATGTTATCTATAAAGGTAAGGACGTCTTGACCTTCTACATCTCTGAAGTACTCAGCCATCGTGATACCGGTCTGGGCAACCCTGAACCTAACGCCGGGAGGCTCGTTCATCTGCCCGTAAACCATCACAGTGTAAGGCAGAACCCCTGATTCCTTCATCTCAAGCCAGAGGTCGTTTCCTTCCCTCGTTCTTTCTCCGACACCGACGACGACCGAGTATCCCTTGTGGAACTTGGCTATGTTGTGAATAAGCTCCTGCATAAGAACCGTCTTTCCAACTCCCGCACCGCCAAAGAGTCCGACCTTACCACCCTTGACGTAAGGCTCAAGGAGGTCAACCACCTTGATACCGGTCTCAAGAATCTCAACCTTTGTGGACTGCTCCTCTAAGGAGGGCGGGTCTCTGAACATGGGCCACTTCTCTTCAGCCTCTACTGGACCTTGCTCGTCTATAGCTTGTCCCACAACGTTGAATATCCTTCCCAGAACTCCTTTACCCACCGGAACGCTTATGGGACTTCCAAGGTACTCAACCTCCTGACCACGGACGAAGCCCTCCGTAGGTCCCATAGCTACCGTTCTTACCCTACTCTCTCCTATGTGCTGAGAAATCTCAAGGAAGAGTTCTTCTTCAGCCCACTCACCTTTATCGTCTATAAACTTCCTCGTGGTTCTAAGCCCGTGTCTAATTGGAGGTAATTCTTTACTTTCAAACTCAACGTCAACAACCGGACCTATAACCTGAACTATCTTTCCCTTAAGCTCAGCCATTAACAAAACCTCCGCTAAGTTACTTCCAGATTTATGAAGTATTGTATCGCAAAACCCAATCTAATTTAAGAATATTATCACAGGACACCTTCTTGAGGGCAGGGAATCTAAGCCAGTGTAAAATCATGTCCCCCTCGTCGGATACGGAATAAAATAAAAGACCCATGAAAGCATACCCTCAGTGCGTTCCGTGTCTAATAAACCAAGGGCTGAACGCAGTAAGGAAGTTAAATCTGGGACAAGAGTTGGAAAAGGAGATAGCTCTCAGGTCTTTGAAGTTCCTCTCGCAGTTTGAGAGTATGGACAGGTCTCCAGCTTACTATGCTTACTTCGTGCAGCAGATAGTCAAAGAGATAAGCGGCTCCCAAGACCCTTTCTACGATATGAAGAGGTTTGCCAACGAAAAGGCAGAGGAGATACTCGGCAGCTTAGAAGAGCCTCAGAGTTTGGAAGGAGCCTTAAAACTTTCCTGCGTAGGAAACTACATAGATTTCGCAATAAGGGACGTGAAAGACATAGAGGAGGAAGTTCGGGAGCTTTTGAAAAAAGAGTTCTACGTCAGGGATTATCCCGCCCTTTCTGAGAAATTGAAGAACGCTCAGAGCGTTCTAGTTCTCGGGGACAACGCGGGAGAGATAGTCTTTGATAAACCCCTCGTGAAGGCTCTCAAGAGACTGGGCAAAGAGGTAATATATGCGGTAAAGGGAAAGCCTATACTCAACGACGCCACCTACGAGGACGCACTTGAGGTCTCTATGACGGAGCTATGCAGGGTGATAAGCAACGGCTCGGACAAGGTAGGAACGTGGATAGAGGACTGCTCCGAAGAATTTAGGGACATCTTTTACGGCTCGGACGTAGTGATAAGCAAGGGACAGGCTAACTTTGAAACTCTGAACGACTCCGACAGGGACATATTTTTCCTACTTATAGCCAAGTGTGAGCCTATAGCCTCGGAAACAAAAGGGAGGGTAAAGGAGCTTATTTTTAAATACAAAAGGGGCTGAACGCCCCTTTTAAGGATTACTGATAGCTATCGTCCTCTTTGAAGGGTTCTATCCTGAGTATAGCCTCGTCGGGGTTTACCTGGTCTCCGGGCTTTGCAAAAATCTGTTTAACTATGCCGTCTATGGGGGCGTGAATCTCGTTCTCCATCTTCATGGCTTCCACTATAGCCACCGTTTGTCCCTTCTCAACGGGCTTGCCTTCTTCAACCAGTATCCTCACCACCTTACCGGGCATGGGCGGAGTTGTGTCTCCGGGTTCTGTAGCTTTGGGAATGCCGCCCTCTTCCGCCGGAGCTGTAGTTGCGGTAGCTCCCGAACCGCTGGGTATGGCCTCCTTTTTGGGAAGGAGCTGTATCTCCTCAAGTCTTCCGTCAACACGCACGTAATACTTTCTGGGTTTGCCCAGCTCGGATTCAGGAGAGACACCCTCCACCTTAACTTTGAACTTGTCCCCGTGATAGGTTATCTCAAACTCCACGGGAGCAGCTCCTACCACCTGTCCCGCTTCGGTTTCTGCAACCTCCGGAAGCTCTTCCACGGGCTCGGGGTGTAGCTCTCCCTTCTCTCTTAGGGTTAGGAACTCCTTAGCCTGCATGGGGAAGAGTATGTAGAGGAGTATATCCTCCTCCGACTTGGCGAGGGGTCCCAGCTCCTTAACCGCCTTCTCCCATTCCTCCTGGTCTGCCAAGTCCGCAGCCCTCGTGGAAAAGTCAGGCTCCTTTCCGGGTCCCAGTATCTTCTCAACCAACTCCTTGGCTATGGGTCCCGGCGGCTTTCCGTATTTACCCTCAACGTAATCCCTAACCTCCTTGGTTATAGTCTTGTATCTCTCACCGGTTATTACATTCAGAACCGCCTGAACACCGACTATCTGAGAGGAAGGCGTGAGCAGAGGCGGATAGCCCAAGTCAGCTTCAACCCTCGGGGTCTCTTCAAGGGCTTCTTCAAGCTTGTCTATGGCGTTTGCCTCTATGAGCTGAGCCACCATGTTGGAAATCATTCCTCCCGGTATCTTGTGTATGAGAACCTGAGCGTTGACCCCCGCATACTCGGTCTCGTATTTCTTATACTTCTTCTTCATCTTACGGGCTTCCTCGGCGGCCTCGGCTATCTTCGCAAGGTCTAAGCCCGTATCAAAGGGAGTTCCTTCAAAGGCTGCCACTATCGTCTCGGTGGCGGGGTGGGAAGAACCGAAGGCGAGGGGAGATAGCACAGTGTCCAGCATATCAACGCCTGCGAGAACCGCCATCATGTGGTTTATGGTGGCCATTCCGCTCATGTCGTGGTTGTGGAGCAGGACGGGTATCTGCCCGTTTGTAGCTTCCTTTATCCCCTTTATAATTTGGTAACACTCCAAGGGGGGCATTATCCCCGTGGCATCTTTGAAGGATATCCAGTCGGGTTCCATGTCCGCAAGCTCTCTTGCGTATTCCATCCACCTCTTGTAGGTGTGAACCGGTGAACGGGTGTAGCTTATCTCCGCATGAACCTCTCCGCCGAACTCCTTTATAGCCTTTACCGCCGTTTCTATGTTCCTGTTGTCGTTCAAGGAGTCAAAAACCCTAAATACGGTTATACCGTTCTTTACACACTTCTCTACGAACTTCTTAACGGTGTAATCGCTCCTGGGTCTGTATCCCACTATGTTCTGTCCCCTAAAGAGCATCTGGAGCTTGGTATTGGGCATGACCTCCTTTATTCTTCTGAGCCTCTCCCAAGGGTCTTCTTTGAGGTATCTCAGACACACGTCGTATGTAGCTCCGCCCCAAACCTCTACAGCGTAAAATCCGCACTTGTCTAACTTCTCACACAAAGGTAAAAGGTCGTCGGTTCTGACACGGGTAGCCAGCTTACACTGCTGTCCGTCTCTGGGGGTCAGGTCGGATATGAAAATCTTTTTCTTGAAGCCCTCTTTCTCCAGTTCCTTCATTTTCTCCCTTATATCCTCAATAACCTCCATTCCTGAAGTCATACAGACTACCTCCGTTTAAGAGTTAAAACAGCGTTTTGAACAATATACAACATTTTTAGAAAAAAGATAATATAAACCTCAAAGCCCGTGATAAGAGGCTATCACCGCGGATAGGAAGGCAACGAAGTCCTCCTTGTCCCTGTGTTCCTTGTAATCAAATACCTCCGGATGCTCCTCAAGGTATTTGGTGGTAAACTTGCCGGACCTGAAGTCGGGTTCCTTCATTATCTCTATCAGCAGAGGTATGGTGGTCTTCACTCCGGTTATCTCGTAGGTCTCAAGGGCAGCCTTCATTCTATCAACCGCTATGCACCACTCGGGTGCCCAAACTATAAGCTTGGCTATCATAGAGTCGTAGTAAGGAGTTACCTCAAAGCCTCTGGCCGCCGCGTGCTCAACCCTTATACCGAAGCCTCCGGGCACGTAATACCTTTCTATGGTTCCCATTGAGGGAGCAAAGTTGTTCTTGGGGTCTTCTGCGTTTATCCTAACCTCTATGGAGTAGCCGTTGAACCTAACCTCCTCCTGCTTGTATTTAAGCTCCTCGCCGGCGGCGATTCTGAGCTGCCACTTGACTATGTCTATACCCGTGACCATCTCGCTAACGGGGTGTTCCACCTGAACACGGGTGTTCATCTCTATGAAGTAAAGGTTGCCCTCCTCGTCCGCTATGAACTCCATAGTTCCCGCGTTGTAGTAGCCTATCTCCTTGGCAGCCTTGGCAACTATGTTGCCGTAGTATTCCCTCTTTTCGGGCGTCAGGATTAAAGAGGGAGCTATCTCCACGAGCTTTTGGTTTCTTCTCTGAATGGAGCAGTCTCTCTCACCCAGGTGTATAACGTTCCCGTATTTGTCCCCCAAAACTTGGAACTCTATGTGCTTGGGGTTCTCTATGAATTTCTCTAAGAGCAAGTCCCCCTTGCCGAAGGCCTTCTGCGCCTCGTTGTAGGCATTCTCGTAGTTCTTGACCAGCTCCTCCTCGTTTCTACATATTCTTATTCCTCTACCACCGCCTCCGGCGGTAGCTTTTAATAAAACGGGATATCCTATCTCCTTCGCCAGAGCCTTAGCCTCTTCCACGTCCTTGAGAATTCCGTCAGAACC
>WFYI01000096.1 GCA_015490155.1 Aquificaceae bacterium
CATAAGAAATGAACCGGTATTCCCAAAAATAGGAGATTAAAGTATGGTAAGAACTGTGCTTCTCCTCACCGTAGCTATAACCTATGTCCTCATGGTGTTCGGTGGTATAGTAACCTCAACCGGCTCGGGACTCGGTTGTCCAGATTGGCCCCTGTGTCACGGACAGCTCCTACCATTTCAGATGAAAGAGGAAATACCTACACCTCCGGCACCGATGGTAGTTGAAACTAAGCTCCAGCCGTGGATAGAGCAGACGCACAGGATACTCGGTGGGCTTGCGGGCATCCTTATGATAGCTTCCCTTGTGCTTGTATGGAAACGAGCCGGCTTCCCCAGAAAGGCTATGGTCTGGGTGTTCGTAATGCTGATACTCGAGGCACTGCTCGGCATGAGGGTAGTTATTACGGAATCCCCACTGCTAAAGGAGTTTCTGCATTACGTATACACAACCTCCCACCTAATTCTTTCTGTGGTAATTCTATCGGGTATAACCCTAACACATTACGCAGTTTCAAATAAGGAGTTCAAAGTAAAAATACCCTTTGCGGAAGCACTCTACCTACTTGTTATGTTCCAGATACTCGTGGGCATTCTGGTTAGGTACGTAAAAGCCGCAGATTTTAATACCTTTGCCTACTTTCTACACATAGTTGTTGCGATGGGGTTGGTTATATTCTCGGTGTACCTTATGGTGAAGGAGTTTAACAAGTACACCTTTATAACCTTTTTGCTCTTGCTGTCCCAAATAGTTGCAGGTGTAGTCACTATAATCACAAAATTCTTCCTCCCCGTACTCTTTTTCCACATAGCTATAGGCTTTTTCTTGGTAATCTGGGTATCCTACATGGTTGCACCTGAACTTCTTAGGGGTAAGATAATAGGAGGTGGTGAGGAAATTCAGGGAGAGGAAGCTAAGGCATGGTAAGTAAAACTATGGCTTACACTTCTCTGCTAAGAGAGTACCTACTTCTGACCAAGCCCGGGATAGTCATGCTTGTCCTTATAACAACCCTGGGCGGTATGTACATAGGAACTAAGGGCAACCTCGACCCTCAACTCGTGCCGTGGACTTTAATCGGTACCGGGCTTGCCGCAGCGGGTTCCGCAGTACTAAACATGCTCTTTGATAGGGACATAGACAGGATTATGGAAAGAACTTCCGAGCGACCCTTACCAAAAGGGACTGTTAATCCCCAAGTTGCCGTAGTCTTCGGTGTGGGTTTAATTCTCTTATCCTTCGTAGTTCTATTCACATTTGTAAACGCCTTGTCCGCGTTCTTAGCAATGCTTGCAGCCTTCTCCTATGTTGTGGTTTACACTATTTTGCTCAAACGCAAAACACCTATAGCAACAGAGATAGGCGGAATATCCGGAGCGCTACCGCCGGTTATAGGTTACGCGGCTGCCACAGGGCAGGTAGATATAAAAGCTTTCGTGCTGTTCTTGATAATGTTTATGTGGCAACCTCCTCACTTTTGGGCTTTAGCTATAAAGTACCGTGAAGACTACAAAAAAGCCGGTGTTCCCACCTTGCCCGTGGCGAGGGGGGTTTTCATAACTAAGATAAAGACGCTCCTGTACACTGCCTCTTTACTTCCCTTGAGCGTTCTGCCGTACATTCTCGGTATGGTGGGGCAGATATACTTAGTTGTAGCCTCGGTACTCAGTTTGCTTTACATACTTCTAACCCTTAAGTTTCTCTTCTCGAAACAAGAGGAAGGTATGAAACTCTTCTTCTTTTCGATAATTTACCTATCGGCTATATTCGGGCTGTTCATTATAGACTTGATCAAGACCTAACATGAGAGCTTGGTTCTTACTCTTTATCCTATCCATAGGAGCCGGTGGTTTCTTTGCACTTCTCGTTGCCCTGAGTAGAACTCCCTTTTTGGAAAGGTTTTTCCCTCCTAACTACTTTTATCATGCGCTCGTAGGACACGTTGACTTAGCTCTCATAATGGGCTTGATATCATTTCTGATAGCTTTGTGGCACTGGGTATTCGAAGAGAGGGGAGGAATACCGGAAAAGATACTATCTTACGGAGGCTCATTCCTCGTATTCATCTCAGCTTTGTTTGCCTTGGGACAGCCTATTCATAACAACTACGTTCCTACAATAGTTCACCCAACCTTCTTTCTCGGGCTTCTACTTTACTTAATTTCTCTGTTGATAGTTTCACTTAGGTTCTCCTCCTACATGGTAAATTTCCTTAAAACGAGTATCCCGCATGTTTTCTTTATATCCATTTCGGTCATAGTTTCATTTATAACGGTTATAACCTTCCTCCTGTCGATAGTAAAGATAAAGTACATGGAAGAGCTGTACCTATTTTTTGAAAAGCTCTTCTGGATTCCGGGACATACTCACCAATTTATTAACGCAGCGCTCCTAATAAGCTCGTGGTACTTAATTCTTAGGGTATCTAAGGTTGAGATAAGCTTGAGGTTTAGATATGTAAACTACCTACTTATAGTCTTCCCCGTAATCCTTGCAGTTGCTCAGCTTATACTGACAGACCCTATATCCGATACAGCCAAGCTCATAACTACCTATGCCTATGCAGTGGGGATAGGTATACCCACCCTGCTTAACGGAGCGATTATACTCTACGAACTCGGTAGGAGACGGAGCCTTTATCTCAACACCCTAAGAATATCTATAATTCTATACTTTCTGGGAGCTGCTATGGGATACATGGGAGTTGGGACGGATTTAAGGGTTCCGGCTCACTACCACACGGTCATAGCGAGCATACTTCTCTCGATTATGGTGCTAACCTATCATCTTCTTAAAGAGCTGGGGTATAGGAAAGGAGAACTCCCCGGACTTGTCAAGGTACAACCCTACCTTTACGGAACCGGAATGTTTTTCTTTGTCATGGGTCTCTTTTGGGCCGGTGTTTTGGGCGCACCACGAAAAACGCCCGGCGTTGGATACATAGATTCCCCTCTTTTGATGCTTTACATGGCTATCATGGGAATAGGCTCTATACTCTCGGTTCTTGGGGGTATAATTTTTGTTCTTTACTCTCTGTACTCTGTAATTAGGAGGTGGTAAGGTATGGCTGAGGTTGCCCACAAAGATGATGCTTACGAAGTGCTTAAAAATGCTAAGGTAGTTGCGGTAATAGGTATATCTCCCAAACAGGAAAGACCCTCTTACTGGACTACCGAGAAGGTGGTAAAAAAGGGAAAACATAAGATTTACCTCGTAAACCCTCGCTATGCAGGTGAAAAGATACTGGGCATAGAGGTCTTAGGTTCTTTAAGAGATATTCCAGAACCCATAGACATAGTCAACGTTTACAGGAACCCTGCCCACGCAGAGCCTATAGTTCAGGAAGCTATAGAGGTGGGGGCTAAGGCCGTGTGGTTCCAACCGGGTGCTGAAAACTACGAGGTCATCGAGAAGTATAAAGACAAGATAAACTTCGTATACGAAGCCTGCATAGGCGTAGAGGCTTCTTACCTCTGAGCTTGAGGTTTTGAAAGGCTAAGGTTCTGCTGTGTCTATAGCTCTCCACAGCTCGGGGAGTAGTTGCAAGTATCTTTCTATGGTATCTACACTTTGAAATAGGTTTATCACGCTTTCCTCGTTGCGGGTAAAGTCGTATCTGAAGAGTTTACCGTTACTCCTGTCGTACCTAATTTCGTAAAAGTTTACCCTTTGCGTGAAGGTACCAAAGCCTTCCTTTCTTAAAAACACATCTGCCTTCCTCAATATTGGAATCTTGTGTCTGCCAAGCTCCACAGATATTAGCCCGTATACGCCTTCGATTGTTGGTCTTCCCTTAAACCGGATTGTCTTCCTTTTGCCTCTCGACCAGCTCTTGCCCTCTCCTAACCTACCCTCCTCCCTGTAGAGTTGTAGTATCCCGTTCTTCAGCTTAACGGAGTAGCCTACCTTGAAAACTTCCCTCGGTTGGTCGTTGTCGAGAATTACCACAAGATTCTTAAAAATTTTGGAAAATTCCTGCATAAATCTAATATACAAACCTCAGAATGTTTGATAATTATTAAGCGCTATGGTGGTTCTGTTCGGAGGTAGCTTTGACCCCGTCCACGTGGGACACATTATACTCGCAAGGGATGTGAAAGAACACTTCGGGCTGAAAAAGGTGATTTTCATACCTACGAACCTTGCCCCCTTTAAAAGCGGACACCATGCACCTCCGCAGGAGAGGTTAAACATGCTAAAACTTGCGATACAGGGAGAAGAAGACTTTGAGGTCAGCGACATAGAGATAAAGAGAGGTGAGGTTTCTTACACGGTGGACACCCTTGAGTCTCTAAAGGGGAGCTTAAAGGAAAAAGCTTACTTCCTCTTGGGAGCGGACTCTTTTTTACAGTTTCACAAATGGAAAAATCCCCGCAGGATAACCGAGATAGTTAACTTAATCGTTGTTGACAGGGAGAGGCTGGCTCCCTCCATAACCGAATACGTGAAGGATAAACTCCCTTGGCTTGAACCGAACTCAAACCTTTTTATATACAGGGGAAGGAGGATAGATATCTCTTCAACGGAGATAAGGGAGAGGATAAGGAAGGGGCTGAGTGTCAGGTACATGGTTCCGGATTCAGTTCAGGAGTACATACTGAAAAAGGGACTTTACAGGGAAGCCCCGCTCGAGGCTTCCCCTTAATCAGTCGGACATCAGGTCTTTTCTTATAGCCTCCGGCGTGGGACACTCCGAAGGCTCAAGCCTCTTTACCCTTGAGGAGTAGTACATTAGTGGTATAAGAATTAAGGTAAGTATAGTTGAGCCTATAGTTCCGAATATCAGGGATATGGCAAGTCCGTTGAATATAGGGTCAAACAGTATAACGAAAGCACCTATAACCACTGCTACCGCGGTAAGAAGTATGGGACGCGTTCTGATAACACCGGACTCCACGACCGCAACGTGGATGGGAAGACCCTCTTTTTGTCTCTGCTCGGCAAAGTCAACGAGGAGTATGGAGTTCCTGACTATTATCCCTGCCAAGGCTATAAAACCTATCATGGACGTGGCGGTAAAGAACGCCCCCATGAGCCAGTGTCCGGGAATTATCCCGACGAGCGTCAGGGGTATGGGAGCCATTATTATTCCCGGAACCTTAAAGTCCTTAAACCAGCCCAGTATGAGGACGTACATCACGAAGAGAGCGACCGCGAAAGCAATACCCAAATCACGGAATACCTCAAGGGTAATCTGCATCTCTCCGTCCCACTTGACGTAAGCTCCGTCCTCTATGAGGGGCAGTGACATCCAGAGTTCTTTAGGTTTGCCGTAAGGGGTTTCCAACCCTAATATTTTATCCCTCACATCAAGTATTCCATAAACAGGCGCTTCTTCCCTACCTCCCACATCTCCTATAACGTATATGACCCTTCGCAGGTTCTTGTGGTATATGGTCTGGGGAATAGTTCTCTCCTCAAACTTCACGATTTCTGAAAGTGCAACCGCTTTACCTTCCCTGTTTACGAGCTTTATGTTTCTAAGGGTTTCCGGAACTCTGAACTTTTCCTCAAGCCTTAGCACTACCGGAACGTGTTCCGTGTCGGTAGATTGTAAAACCCCCACACTTACACCACCCACGAGCGACCTGAGAAGCTGAACTATCTCCGCCTTTGAGAAGCCGCTTAGCTTAGCTTTTTCCTCGTCCACCTCTATCCAGAGCATAGGTGCGGGGGATTCAAGGTATATCCCCTCGTCCACCACCACCTTTGAGTCTTTGAATATCTCTAAGGTCTTGTACGCCAAATCCTTCCTCACATCGTCTTCTGGAGCGTAAATCTCGGCAACGATTGAGGAAAGAACGGGGGGTCCCGGGGGCATCTCCACAACTGCAACGTACTTAGCCCCGTGTTTCTTAGCTATCTCGTGAACCTTTGGGCGTATAAGCTTTGCGAAATCGTGGGACTGCTCCTTCCTGTCGTGTTTACCTATCAAGTTAACCTGTATCTCGGCGAGATTGCTGTTCTTCCTGAGATAGTAGTGCCTTACGAGTCCGTTAAAGTTAAA
>WFYI01000097.1 GCA_015490155.1 Aquificaceae bacterium
TGAGATGCATGCACACGTAGGTAGCAAGGACAAGAACGTATGGATATGGTCTGTGGTAGTGGAACTCAAAGATGGGACTATTAAGAAGTTTCTATTTGTGGGAGACAGGAGCTTGGGAACTTTTTTAAAAGATATTGGAACAGCTGCCTGAGGCAGAGGAATACGAGGCAGATGCATACAAGGTATATGAATGGCTACCTGCAGATAGGCATGTTGTTAGGAAATATGGAGCGGTGAATAGGAATGAGGGTATTCATTCATTACTTAGGGATAGGTGTATAGCATTAAAGAGGCGAAGTAAGTTTTTGGTTAGGAGTGTATTGAACTTGAGCTTTTACATTTCTCTTATAGCTGTCCACTGTGGGTTCATCTAAATGGCGAACTACCCGGTTAGCGGTGGTTAGCTTGCTCTAACTCTCTACTTATAGGCTTCTCCACGGGGAACTATATTTACAACCGCTATAATTTTTACGTCAGGAAGTATAGAAAATATAACTCTAAAACCTCCTGCCCTTAATCTGTAAAAACCCTTCAACTGTCCGGTTAAAGGTTTCACGTGCCTGTGAAACTTTGGATTTTCACTCTGAGCAAGTTCCACAAGAGCTTCCCCAATCCTCTTTTTCGTATTTCTGCTAAGTTTCTTGTATTTCTTTTCAGCAATGGAAGACAGTTTAATCGTCCAATTCATTCAAGTCTTTTCCACCCCCCTTTTTTACCTCCTCAAGTCCCTCTTTACACTCTTTTAAAAAGCCCGGAATAGATAACAGCTCAAGGGTTTCCCTATGCCTTTCTATATACTCATCAACAAGTTCGTTTAGGACGGTGTTTAGCCTTTTACCCTCATAACCGGCTAAAGCTCTAAGCAATCTTGCCTTTTCCTCATCAAGTCTTAGTGTGGTTGCTACCTTCTTCATAATGTATTGAATATACATCATGACACCATGACGTCAAATTGTCGCGTCCGAACGTTGGGTTATCTCTCAGGTGAACCTGGGTAAACAGCTATAAGAGTGGCAACCTACCTTGGAATACACACCAGACTTTTAGGTTGTCGTTTATACCCTGTCAAATCTAATTGCTCAAATCTGTTCAAAGAGGACATCAAGCACCTGAGCAAGTATGTCCACCTCCCAAGACTGAAAGTGTTCGTCCTTGTTTACCACGTGAACCACACCCAACCCTTCAAGGTAGAGCATCACCTTGGCAAGGTCTGCCATACCGCACATCCTTGAGGCTCTCATATCCTTCAGCTTTACCCTCGGGATTGGCCTTTCCGCGAGCTTGAAAATTTCTAGAAGCTCCTGTTTGACCGTATAGTAAAGGCTCTCAAAATCACAGGACATACTTCCCTCCAGAAAGTAAGCTTTTGACCATCTCTCTATCGCTGAAGGGATATTTTATCCCTTTTATCTCCTGATAGTCTTCGTGTCCTTTTCCGGCTATGAGGACTACGTCCCCGTCCTTCGCCTCCCTAATGGCAAGCTCTATAGCCTCCTTCCTGTCCGGTTCTACTATAACCTTGTCCCCGTTCTTTATCCCCTTGAGTATATCCTCTAAAATATCCTCGGGTTCTTCCCAACGGGGATTGTCGGAGGTCAAGATAACGAGGTCGCTCAGCCTTTCTGCCACATTTCCCATAAGGGGTCTTTTCTGCCTGTCCCTGTTCCCTCCCGCACCGAACAGAGTTATCACCCTGTTCCTTTTAAGCCTATTTGCGGTTTTAAGAAGGTTCTCAAGGGCATCCGGCGTGTGAGCGTAATCCACCACAACGATAAAATCTCTGAAGTCGTAGGTCTCAAACCTGCCGGGAACGTTTACACTCTTAACCCCCTCCCTGATTTCCCTTTCCGAAAAGCCCGCACTCAGCAGGTAGGCAACCGCACCGGCGAGGTTGTAAGCCTGAAAATCACCTATGAGGTTGGTTTTGAGTTCAATACTGCCGTTTCCGTAGCCGAGCCTGAGCACGGAACCCTTAAAGCTCGTGGCAAACTCTAAAATCTTGAATTTTCCCTCTCTTCCGTAGGTAATAGCTTCATCTCCGAGTTCCTCGGCAAGCCGCTTCCCGTAGGGGTCATCTGCGTTTACCACCTTCAATTGACTTTCGTACTCGGTAAAGAGCTTCCTCTTAGAGAGGAAGTAGTCTTCCATATCCTTGTGATAATCAAGGTGGTCTTGGGAGAGGTTGGTAAATATAACGCCGTGAAAGTCAGTTCCGTAAACCCTGCTCTGGTCGAGGGCGTGGGAAGATACCTCCGTAACCACCCAGTCCGCTCCCATTTTCAGAAGTTCACTCAGGGTTCTATGCCAAGTAATCTGGTCGGGAGTTGTCCTCCCCGAGCCGAGCTTAGTGCTACCCAGTCTGTATTCCACCGTCCCTACCAAACCGCATTTATGCCCCGATGAGCTTATAACACTCTCAAGTATGTAAGAGGTCGTAGTTTTGCCGTTAGTTCCCGTTATACCCACAACCTTGAGGAACTCCGAGGGCGAACCGTAGTACAGCCTCGCACACTCTCCAAGGGACTTTCTAGTATCCTCCACCACAAAGACAGGAAGCTCCTTAGAAATCCCAACCTTTCTCTCAGCCACTACCGCGATTGCACCCCTTTTAACAGCCTCCTCAATAAACTCGTGTCCGTCAAAGGAAGAACCCTTTATGGCAAAGAACAGATAACCCTCTTTTACTTCTTTTGAGTTCATAGACAACCCTTTGGCTGAGCGTAGAACCTCCTTAAGCCCCTGCGGGATTTGCATAGGAATATTATCCACCCCTCCGGCACGGAAAATCTTAGGATGTAAGATAAGGTTATATGAGTTTATTAGGCTAAGATTTGTTGTAAATACCTCTTGACAAACAAATGGATAGTTAATATAATTTTATCTTGGAAATCCTGAGGTACAGTTAAAAACCAAGTAAAGGAGGTAGGAAGATGAAGCTAAAGCCACTCTACGACAAGATTGTCGTTAAGAGATACGAGGAGCCCGAGCAGAAGACACCCTCGGGAATAATAATCCCCGACACAGCCAAGGAAAAGCCCCAGATGGGGGAAGTTATCGCAGTCGGAGAGGGTAAGCTTTTAAACAACGGACAGGTGGTAGCCCCCAAGGTAAAAGAGGGGGACGTAGTTCTCTTCAACAAGTACGCCGGAACAGAAGTTGAGATTGAGGGAGACACCTACCTCGTCATGTCCGAGGACGAAGTCCTCGCAATAGTAGAAGACGCAAAGGTAAGCGCTTAATAAAAAACCTTAAGGAGGAGGTAAGACCATGGCAGCAAAAGGAATTATCTATAGTGAAGATGCAAGGGCAAAGCTCAAGTCTGGTGTTGACAAGCTTGCCAACGCCGTTAAGGTAACTTTGGGACCCAGAGGTAGGGAGGTTATCCTCGCCAAGAGCTGGGGAACTCCCGTAGTTACCAAGGACGGTGTCACGGTCGCAAAGGAGATAGAGCTAAAAGACAACTACGAGAACATAGGCGCCCAGTTGGTCAAGGAGGTTGCATCTAAGACCGCAGACGTAGCCGGAGACGGAACCACCACCGCTACCATACTGGCACAGGCCATATTCCACGAGGGACTCAAAGCTGTAGCCTCCGGTGCCAATCCCATGGACATAAAGAGGGGAATAGACAAGGCGGTTAAGAAGGTAGTCGAAGAGGTCAAAGGACTTTCCGTTGAGGTCAAGGGCAGGTCTGAGATAGAGCAGGTTGCCACCATATCTGCCAACAACGACCCTGAAATCGGAAAGATAATAGCCGACGCTATGGAAGCTGTAGGAAAGGACGGAGTTATAACCGTTGAAGAGTCCAAGTCCTCAGAGACCTCCCTTGAGACCGTTCAAGGTATGCAGTTTGACAGGGGATACCTATCTCCCTACTTCGTAACCGACCCCGACAAGATGGAGTGCGTCCTTGAGGAGCCTTACATACTCATATTTGAGAAGAAGATTTCCAACATAAAAGACCTTCTGCCCCTCCTCGAGCAGGTGGTAAGGTCTGGAAAGCCCCTCCTGATAATAGCCGAGGACGTGGAGGGTGAAGCCCTCGCAACCTTGGTGGTGAACCACATCAAAGGCGTTCTAAAAGCCTGCGCGGTGAAAGCTCCTGGATTCGGTCAGAGGAGAAAGGACTACCTGCAGGACATAGCTATACTCACCGGCGGGCAGGCTATAACCGAAGAGCTGGGAATTAAGCTTGAGTCCGTAAACCTTGACATGCTCGGAAAGGCGGATAAGGTAGTCGTGGACAAAGACAACACCACCATAGT
The DNA here is from genome assembly GCA_015490155.1 of Aquificaceae bacterium. Lineage (GTDB taxonomy): Bacteria > Aquificota > Aquificia > Aquificales > Aquificaceae > WFYI01. The sequence continues at coordinate 4,266 of WFYI01000097.1, forward strand.
AGGCGGTAAGGGAGACGGTGAGCAGATAAAGGCAAGGATAGAGCAAATCAAGAGGCAGATTCAGGAAACCACTTCCGACTATGATAGGGAAAAGCTTCAGGAGAGACTCGCCAAGCTCAGCGGCGGCGTTGCCATAATAAGGGTAGGTGCCGCAACAGAGGCAGAGCTTAAGGAGAAGAAGGCAAGGGTTGAAGACGCCGTTCACGCCACTAAGGCTGCAGTTGAAGAGGGTATAGTTCCCGGCGGTGGTGTGGCACTGGTAAGGGCTTCCGAGGCTTTGGACAGCGTAGAGGTTGACAACGAAGACCAAAAGCTGGGTGTAGACATAATCAGGAAGGCCGCAAGGACTCCTCTCAGACAGATAGCCTACAACGCCGGATTTGAGGGCTTCGTAGTCCTGGAGAAGGTTCTCGAGCTGGGCAAGGACAAAGGCAAGACTTGGGGCTTTAACGCAGCAACCGGCGATTACGTTGACATGGTAGAGAAGGGAATAATAGACCCCACCAAGGTGGTAAGGAGCGCCATAGAGAACGCTGCCTCCATAGCCGGAACCATGCTGACCGCAGAGGCTCTGATAGCCGACCTTCCCGAACCCGAGAAGAAGAAGGACCTAACACCCACCGATATGCCCGAGCTTGACTAATCAAAAGGGGGCGTCAGCCCCCTTTTAACTTCAAAAAATACTTTGAACTCCATCACAAAGCCGTTTCCTCAGTAAAAGCTCCGTTTTCTACTCCTTCTTAATTGAGTATGAACACGCCGAGAAATTAACAAAAAATCCCAAACATTCACCTCTCATAAAAAACAATTCTGCCGATATTTTTACTTATGGAACTCCGCAGGCTGGAGGGTGTATTCTTAGAGTACGCCATAGACAGGCACAGGGCGGCAGAGGCGTATCAAGCCTCCCAGAGCATAGCCATAAGGGTAAGAACGCAGGTTCCCGAGGTACTGCTATCGCTTTTAGGTAACACGGGTTCACAGCTAAGGGCTGTCGTCAGGGAGAACGCAGGGGGTAAGATACTCCTGTCCTTAGACAACGGCTACGAGATACTTGCGGAGAACAAACTGGGAATTTCAGTAAACTCCGGGGACAGGATAACCTTGAGGGTGGAAAACAGGGAACCCCTTACCCTGAAGGTGGAGTCCCTATCCGGGGGAGTCAGGGGAACGGAGGTGGTGAAAAATCTACTGAGGGCGGAGAGCGTACTTACGAATCTTACGGAGTCCGTAAAACAGAGCCTCCAGAACTCTGGCATAGTTTACGAAAGAAAGGTTGTGGACTTTTTACTGGGAAAGGTAAGCTTTCAAGAGCTGTCCAACGACCAGAAGTTTCAAGCACTAAAAGCCCTTGAGAGTGTGAACCTGAAGGAGTTTGTAGATAAGCTTAAAGCTTCAATCCCGGCAAGGGATACAGTTCTAAGGGGCTTTATAGATTCCCTTGAGGGCGCTCTTTCGCACAAGGATTACGCAAACTTCATGCAGACCTTCAAAGAGCTAAAGACGTACATAGACAACAGGCTCACACAGCTGGAAGGCAACCTCAAAAACCTACCCAAGGAGATGGAGCTTCTAAGGAGCTTTGCGGAGAAACCCGCCGAGAGGGTAACAGAGTTCGTAAAGGAACTGCCCGCACGGGAAAGACAGCCCCTTGAAGCCCTGCTGGGAAGGATAGCCAAGGGCATAGAGACCCGGGCAGAGGTAAAGTCTGTCGTGAGTATGCTTGGGAAGGTTGTAACGGATTACGTGGCAAGGGCAGAGGCGTGGCAGACCACGGGCGATAAGTTGGTAAGCACCTTGAAAAGTCTTATAGACAGCTCGCTGAACATTTTATTTTCTAAAAAACCACCGCCGAAGGCGGTAGTAAATAATTTAATAGAACAAACTAAAGAGCTTGTGAAACAACTTCCCGAGGGTAGGTTAAGGGATACCTTATCAGAGCTTACTAACACGAGGATAACGCCGAATGAGAACCCGCAGGCTGTTAAGGAAACGGCTACAAGGGTCTTGAACGCACTCACGGAACTCACAAGGGGAAGTAGTCTGAGCCTTCCGCAGGGAGAGAGGGTTTTGCTAAGGGAGGTTACAAACCTTGCGGTTAGAGTACTCCAAACACCCAGAGGGCAGACCACAGAAAAGCTACTGCCCTTGCTCAGGGAGTCTCTCACAAACCCGGAGCAGGCTTTGAAGCTGGTAGGGCAGTTGACTGCGGAAGCGGATAAAAATCCTATACTCAGGGAAGCCCTTGAGAGTTTAAAGCCCACCCTTGAGAACCTAAGAAAGCCCGATGTCGGTACCGAGTACCGAAGGGGCGAGGCGGTGTTCAGACAGATAATTGAGGAGGTTATTACACAGAAAAAGTCCGAGACTACGGAAGCTGAAAAGGAGATAGCAAAGCTCTCACAGGCAAAGGAGGCTTTGGAGAACCTACCCAAGGAAGCCATCAAGAACATGGAGAAGTTAGACCTCATATACCAGCTCCAGAGCTTCCTCGTAAACACGAAAGGCTCCAAGTTCTTTATTCCCCTTCTCGTAAAGGAAAAGTGGAAGGGCGTTCTGGCTTTCTCAAAGAGGGAGGACAGCTACAGGATTTTCATAAACATAGACATGCCCGAGGGCTTTCTGGGAATACTCATGGAAGCTCCCAAGAGGGAATTTCCCGATTACATGACTATCAACTTTAAAACCGACATATCGCAGATTGAGGAGCTTATCAACTTAAAAAAGGGAAGCCTGAAGAGGGAGATAGAGGACTTGGGAATAAAAGTAAGAAGTATAAGTGTAGAAGGAGAAAGCAGGGATACATTTGAGCATGAGATAATTGACGAGTTCGGAGAGGGCGTATTCTACATGAAGGTTTGAACATGGAAAAGAAAAAGAAGGCTGTAGCGCTGAGGTACGAGGCGGGAAAGGACAAGGCTCCCGTAGTAGTAGCAAAGGGAAAAGGCTCGCTGGCGGACAGGATTATAGAGCTTGCACAGGAAAATAAAATCCCCGTTGTTAAGGATAAAGAGCTTGTTGAGGCTATGATGAACGTTGAGGTCTTTGAGGAAATACCCCCAGTTCTCTACGAGGCGATAGCGAGAGTCCTCGTCTTCGTAAAGAGCATCAAGGATTGAGCTTCTCTACAAGAAGTTTAAGTCCCTTTACCCCTTTGACCTTTACAGGCTCACCCTTCTTAATCTCCTCCTCGCTTTCGGCGTTCCATATCTCGCCGTGAACCAGAACCTTTCCCCTGCCCTTTTTAAAGTCCTCTACCGCTTCACCCTCCTCTCCGAGCATACCCTCAGCGCCGGTCAGCTTCTTCCTCCTCTGGGCTTTTAGCCCCAGTCTTCCAACTATTATGAAAAAGGCGGCGCTGAACAGAACCACGGACACTATAACGTCCTTGGGTAGCTCTCCGTAGGGAGACTCCGGGTCTATGAGCATTATTGAACCAAGAGTTAGAGCCACTATCCCCCCCACAGCCAAAGCACCGAAGGTGGGAGTTATCAGCTCAAGGACAAAAAGAAGAACTCCCAAGATTATCAGCATCAAACCGAGCCAGCTTATAGATATCAAGCTCAAGCCGTAAAGACCAAGGAGCAGGGATATTCCCCCTATCACCCCCGGTATCACCGCTCCGGGGTTGTAAAGCTCAAAGAATATCCCGTAAAACCCTATCATAAGCAGGAAGTAAGCTACGGTGGGGTTTGTTATTATCTTTAAAAATTCCTCTTTGGTATTGCTACTTATCCTTTCTATCTGTTTGCCTTCCGTTTTTATCTCTATCTCCCTGCCGAACTTCTTCACTTTCCTGCCGTCTATCTTCCTCAGCAGGTCGTTCAGGTCGTTTGCCACGAAGTCTATTACCTTTTCTTTTAAAGCCTCTTCGGGCGAAAGAGCCAAGCTCTCCTTAACCATCTTCTCTATGACCTTAGCGTTCCTACCCTTCTCTTTGGCTATGCTCCTCACGAAGGCGAGCATGTCTTGGAGGACTTTCTCCATCATCACGCTCTCGTTGTCCTTCTCCTTTTTCTTGTCTTTCTCCTTCTTATCACCCCCGCCTATACCACCTCCTACCCTTACGGGATGTGCCGCACCTATGCTCGTTCCCGGTGACATGGCTGCAATCTCCGCCGATACTGTGATTATCGCTCCTGCAGAAGCCGCTCTACCTCCGGGAGGATAGACGAAAACTACCACGGGCAGAGGGCTTTGTTGAAATCTCTGTATTATCTTCCTCATGGAGGTATCCAAACCCCCGGGAGTGTTCAGCTCAAAGACGAAGAGCGTCCCTCCACCGAGTTCTGCCTTATCCAGTGCCCTGTCAATGTACTCCGCGGTTATGGGCGTTATCGCTCCCTCCCAAGAGGCTACGAAAATCTTTGAGTGGGAAAAACTGAGTAATATAAAGATAGATAGCAAAATGTATCTCATACTAAAAATTTACACTATTTCCCTAACCATTCCCGCTATTTCCACCGGGTCTATCTCCAGACATCTGTAATCTCCGTACTTACACCTGCCCTTTCCGTGAATATCGCAGGGCTGGCAGTCAAGACCCTTGAGGACTACCTTCCCCTCTTCCGGGTAAAGGGAAAAGCCCAGAGTGGGATGCGTTCCCCCGTATATCTGCACGCAGGACGTTCCCACGGCTCTTGCGCAGTGAAGAAGCCCTGAATCGTTACCCACGAAAGCCCGCGACAGCTTTAAAACCGCAAGAACGTCCGTTAGGGACAGCTCTCCGCATAGGTTGAGTCCGGGAAAACCCTCGGCGAGTTTCCTATCCTTTTCATCTCCGAGGTAAATCACCTCGTAACCCATGTCCTTGAGCATGTCCGCCACCTTGTCAAAGTGAGGGTAAGCCTTTTTCCTGTACCTTGCCCCCACACCTACGGTGACGAAGTTTTTTATCTCCAAGCTCTCTTGAAGAGTTCTTAACCTGCTCTCGGAGAGCAGTATCTTGGGGCGTAAATCTCCGCCTTTTATACCCAAATCCTCAAGGATTTTAAGGTAAGCCTCCGTTATGTAAAACTGCCTTCTGAAGCGTTTAAAGTAAACGGAGAGCCTCCTTCTGATGGACTCCTTTCTGTAGGAAACCCATCTCCCCTTGAGCCTCCTTTTCAGGAGGAAGGTCTTTATGTTCCTGTGAATATCAATAACCACGTTAAAATCCAGCTCCTTGAGTTTTCTTAAATTTTCTTCCGATAAAAGCTCCTTTTTATCTGTCTCTATTACCGATACCCTCGGGTCGTCTTCAAAGAGGCTACCGTAAGGTCTGTAGGTGAGCAGGTAGGTTCTATATCCCGCTTTAAACAAAGGCTCAAATAGGACGGAAGAAAGGGCTACATCACCGAGAGAGGAGAGCCTAATTATTAAGGCTCTTTTCATCCGCCGCTTACCGGGGGAATTATCGCCACCGTCTCATCACCCTTGAGCATGTAGTCGTCTCCCACGTACTCCTCGTTTACCGCCAGCTTTATGCCACTTATCAGCTCTTTAATCTCCGGGTGCTTTGAGGAAAGGAATTCTTTGAACTCCCCTACGCTACCGCGAAACTCTAACTCTTCCTCTTCTTTTCCGACCCTCTCTCTTACCATGGAAAAGTACAGAACCCTCATATTAAGAAATCCTATCCAAAACCCTCTTAATCCTCAAGCTCAGGCTTCCCTTCGGAAGCAGAGCTATAAGTATGTCTATACCAACTCCCTCAAGGCTGCCGGTCAGAGCTATCCTCAAGGTGTGCCATATCTCCTTCGGCTTAACCTTGAGCTTCTTCTGAATCTCTTTTGCGAGCTTTTTTACCTCCTCTGTATTTTGAGGTTTACTCTCCTCAACTATACTTAGAAACTCCGAGAGTATTTCGTAGCTTTTCATGTCCTCAAGCATACCAAGGAACTTGTCCTCTATCTCAAACTCGTCTACAAAGAAGGGCTTTAATCTCTCAACCGCCTCGGAAAAGGTATCAAAGGAGTCTCTGGTAAACTCAAGGACTCTTTTGAGATATTCCTCCTCAACCCTGTATCCCGCATCTCTCAGGAAAGGGATTAGCCTCCTTGCTACCTCTTCAACGGAGAGAACCTCCCTTATGTAGACACCGCTCATCCAAAGGAGCTTATCCCTGTTAAAAACCGCGGGCGAGGAGTTTATGTCTTTAAGCTCAAAGATTTCTACAAGCTCCTCTTTTGAAAATATCTCCCTGTCCGAATTGGGAGGAGACCATCCCAATAGGCAAAGGTAATTAAAAAGCGCCTCGGACACATATCCCTCTTCCCTGTAAGCTTTTACGGAAACCCCTCCGTGCCTTTTTGAGAGCTTACTTCTGTCCTCTCCCAGTATAACCGGCAGGTGGGCAAATTTCGGAACATCAAACCCCAAGGCTTTGTATATAAGTATCTGCTTGGGAGTGTTGGGTATGTGGTCTTCGCCCCTTACCACGTGTGTTATCCCCATAAGGGCGTCGTCAACCACGACCACAAAGTTGTAAGTAGGCGAGCCATCGCTTCTAACTATCACGAAGTCTCCGAAGTCGTCCACATTTATGGCTATATGCCCCTTTACGAGGTCTTCAAAGACAACCGTTTCCCCATCGGGAACCCTGAACCTGATTGTAAAACTTTTCCCTTCCCTCCTTAACTCTTCCACCTCTTTCTTGCTCAAGCTCCTGCACCTGCCCGAGTACCTGTAAGCAACTCCCTTCCTTTGGGCCTCCTCCCTTTCCCTTTGCAGCTCCTCCTGAGTACAAAAGCAAGGGTAAGCGTTCCCGCTCTCAAGAAGCTTATCCACGAATTCCCTGTAAGTATCTCCCCTCTCGGACTGCCTGTAAAACTCGTCCCATTCTATACCCAGCCAATCAAGGTCTTTGAGAATTGCCTCCTCGTACTCCACCTTAGAGCGTTCCCTGTCCGTGTCCTCAATTCTAAGGACAAACTTGCCGCCGCTGTGTCTGGCAAAAAGGTAGCTGAATATAGCTGTCCTGGCGTTACCGAGGTGTAAAAACCCCGTGGGGCTTGGGGCAAAACGAGTTTTAACCATTCAGGTAATTTTAGCAAATTTTGACTTGACAACCTGAAGGTTATAACCTATAATTATTATTAGATAAGATAAATTGAAAAGGGATTTACAAACGGCGGGAGTGATAAACTCCCTCCCCCTCCCTCCCCAAGATTGTTTGCCCTGCCGCCCGGCAGGGCCTTTCTAAAA
>WFYI01000098.1 GCA_015490155.1 Aquificaceae bacterium
CCTTGAGAATGTGGAGATAAACGGCAACATAATAAGGTTTTTTGTAGAGGACGGAGGAGAGTTTGATTACGACGGCAGGGTTGACGGGTACGTAAGAGACCCCTTTGCTGTTGTGGTTGATAATACAGCCGGACAGCCAGAACAGCAACCTGAACAGCCCGAAAGTGGGCAGGAGGGAGAGCAACCCGGCACACCTCCTACCACTACTCCTTCTGCAGGTGGAAGCGGCGGCGGAGGATGTAGCACCGGAGGAATGTCTATACTCCTTTCTCTGCTCGTGTTTGCTGTTCCGTTCTTGAGGAGAATAAGGAGCTAAACCTTTGCCTCTCTCCTAATTCCTTTTGGGAGCTACCGGTAGGTTATACTTTTATCCATACCAGAGGAAAAGTGTATGAGTCCTGAGAGCGCTTTAGAGGAATTCTACGCCCAGCTGAGCTTTGAAGGCGAGCACACTTTAAACTTGGACGATTATAAAGGTGTAGTTCTGTGCGGTGTGGGTGGTTCAGGTATAGTTGGGGATATAGCCAGAAGTTGGTTGGAACACAGAGGGTTCGATAAGCCGGTGTTATCTTACAGGGGATATGGTCTTCCTAAGTTTGTAGATGAGCAGTTCCTCGTTATATGTGTTAGCTACAGCGGAAATACAGAGGAAACCATAAGCAACCTTCTCACAGCAGTTGAGAGAGGGATAAAACCTGTGTGTGTGAGTTCAGGCGGAAAGCTCGAGGGTGTAGCAAGGGAGCGGGGCTTTCCGTTCCTGAAACTTCCAGAAGGCTTTGCACCGAGGTTCGCACTCGGATTCATGCTCTCAAGGGTTCTGTCTTTATTAGGTATAGACAGTTATGAGCTTGATGACGCGAGGGAAAACTTAGAGGAAAATCTAGAGGAGATAAAATCGGAGGCTGAGTATATAGCGGATAGGCTGTACGGCTACATTCCTGTGATTTACTCTACACCGCTTACTGAAGCTGTAGCTTTAAGGTGGAAGGCAGAGATAAATGAAAACGCGGAAACACCCTGCTACACGGCTGTAATACCGGAGATGCATCATAACGAGATAGTTGGACTCGGTAACCCTCTAACGAGGGGTAAGCTTACCTTCCTAATAATGGTAGATGTCAAAGATACGGATAGGATACGACTTAGGGCTGAGATAACCAAGCAGATACTAAGGGATTACGGAGTAAACCCCATAGTCTTATCCTCGGAAGGCAACTCTTACATATCAAGGCTTCTAAGACTAATTCACTTGGGAGACTGGACGAGCCTTTATTTATCCAAACTTTACGGCTGTGACCCCATGCCCGTTAGAGCTATCGACCACATTAAAGAAAGGCTCTCTACCTTATGAAGCCTATCTCTTTAAAAGTACCCCTTGCGGACGCGGATAAGATAAAGGACTTCTTTAAAAAACAAGGTTTTAAGGATAAAAAAGTCCAGCACACCCTTTGGAGCCTTAGCGACGGTAAAACCCATTTGAACCTGTATAAAACAGGTAGCCTACTAATTCAAGGGCAGAAGGCAGAGTTTTACAAGGATAGGATACTCGAGCTTATAGACGAACCTGGGTCCATCGTTGCAGGGTGCGATGAATCGGGCAAGGGTGATGTGTTCGGAGGACTTGTAGTGTGCTGTGCGGTAATAGAGCCTGATACGTACAAAAAAGTTCTTTCGGTCTCTCCCAAGGACTCAAAGAAGTTGAAAGATAAGGAAATTTTCGAAAGAGTCAAAGCTCTTTCAGGCTTGGTAAGGGTAAAGTGTATAACTCTCTCTCCGGAGTCTTACAACGCCATGTACAAAAAGCGACCCAATATCAATGACATACTTACGGTTCTTTATAGAAAGCTAATAAAAGAAGTTACGAACAGGTTCTCGCCCCGAGAGATTGTGGTTGATAGGTACTCGGGACAGGAAGTTTTCTCTGATTTGCCCAGTGTTAAGTTTCTCTACAAGGCTGAAAGTCTACCTGCGGTAGCTGTAGCAAGCATATTTGCAAGGTACAAGTTTCTAAAGCAGCTGGAAAAACTGGGCAGTGGAGCGGGATTTGAGCTACCGAAAGGGGCATCGCGCGAAGCTATGAACAAGGCTATTGAGGTTTTCAGCAGGGATAGGAACCTCGCAGAACGCCTCGTGAAACTTAACTTTTTAATGGGCGCGGGAGGACTCGAACCCCCAACCGGGCGGTTATGAGCCGCCCGCTCTGCCAATTGAGCTACGCGCCCTATAATGTGGGAAGAAATATTATATTACGATTTTACTGTCTAGACGCAGGAGAAATTGGAGGGAAGGTAGCTTATTCTGTTTCATTCCCCATTCACCTTTTAAAGGATGTATTATTTAAAGCCTAAGATGAAGAAGTGTGTGTTTATAACGGTTCTTTTGCTTATAATTGCTTTTGTGGTAGTTTCTGGATTTCTTGCAAACGTTCCGGTAGGAGATAGGGTAGCTATAGTCCGCGTCTCCGGGGTTATAGTCAATCCCCTACCCTTTGTAAACAAGCTCGAAAGACTTAAAGCCGACAGCAGCGTAAAAGCGGTTGTTATAAGGGTAGATAGCCCCGGAGGTTCAGTGGGTGCGTCCCAAGAGATGTACAGGGCTATCGAGAGGGTTAAAGAGGCGGGCAAGCCCGTCGTCGTGTCTATGGGAAATGTAGCCGCATCGGGAGGATACTACATCTCTGCCCCTGCGAGTTTTATATTTGCAAATCCAGGGACTATAACCGGAAGCATAGGTGTGATTATTCAGCACGTTGCCTACAAGGAGCTTATGTCAAAGATAGGAATAAAGGCTAAAGCTATAAAGACGGGAAAGTTCAAAGACACCTTGAACCCCTTTAGAGAACTGACCGAGGAAGAGGAAAAGTACCTTCAGGCTACGATAGACGAAGCTTACGAGCAATTCTTGTCCGCGATACTCAAGTACCGCGGCGATAAAATTTCCGAGGAAGAGTTAAGAAATGTAGCTGACGGCAGAGTTATAACCGGGCAGAGGGCTAAAGAGTTGGGACTTGTAGATGAGCTTGGCGGATTAAAGGATGCGGTAGAGAAGGCTAAGGAGCTTTCAGGCTATACAAAAGCCCGTGAGTTTTTCGTTCCCGAAGAGAAATCCTTTATAAAGCGCGTCCTGGGTGGAGAGATTGAAGAACTGAAGATTATTAACTCTTACAGCCCCCTATTCTACCTCATGAGTTTTTAAAATTAAGCTACAGCGCCTCGTCGAGGATTTTTTTCGGAGCTTCTGCACAAGCGAACTTCTTTATAGCCGAGCTGAATCTCTCGTAATCACCGATTATCCTATCGACCGACTCTACGACCTTATTTAGGCTTGCCTGCGGTTGTTCCAGCGTTATCCCGCCTCCGAGTTCTTCTATTTCCTTTGCGTTGTAAAATTGATGGTTAGCCACAGCGTAAGGATAAGGTATCATCACAGCCGGAACTCCGAACAGTGAAAGCTCTGTAAGAGATGAAGCACCGGCACGGCACACAGCCACATCACAGGCGGAGTATATCAATCCCATGTCTTTCCTAAAGGGGTACACCTGTAGGTTTCCCACACCTTTGGACTTTTCTTTTACAACTTCGTACTCACTTATTCCGGAAATCAGAATAACCTGAACGCCGGTTTTTGATGCGAACTCAACCGCAAGATTGTTTACGAACCTCGCGCCCTGACTACCTCCAAAGAAGAGAATTAGAGGCTCTTTCTCTTCAACTCCAAAGGTAGATTTTGCAGAGCCTTTACTCAGTTTCGTAGAAAAGATGCTCTCTCTTACAGGCAGGCCAGTTTTTATCACCTCCTTGCCCTTAAAAAATCTTCTGCTGTATTCAAAGGTTATGAAAACCTTTTCTGAGAAATTAGATAGTAATCTATTTGCCCTGCCGGGGACAGAGTTCTGCTCGTGTAAAAACAGAGGTTTCCTTTTCCCGATTACCGTTAGAGCCGTTGGTACGCTTACGTATCCTCCGAATATTAGCGCTTTGCTATCCTCCCCTACGTATTCAAAAAGTTGTAGTGAAGCTTTTAGATAACTGAGGGCAGCTCTGAGTTTTCCAATAGACGAGGTGCCGGAAAAGGGCAATACCTCCAGAAATATTCTCTCAGGGGGTATAAGCTCTTTCAATTGCTGTTCAATACCCCTTAAAGAACCTATGTAAGTCGTTTCTATTCTCCTTTTTAGCGCCTCGGTTATAACTGCAAGTGCGGGGAAGAAGTGTCCACCCGTTCCCCCTCCTGATACTATTAACTTCATACGGCTTTCTTAACTATGTCTTTTCTTAATCTTTCCAACCTATGAAAGAACGTGTTCACGGCTTTGGTAATAAGCCTGCGGGCTTCCCTTTTGCTCTTTAGCCCCTTGTCCCTCATGTAGGTTGTCAGGTCTCCTTCAAAGTACCTCTTTTCAATAATCTCCCTTAACTCTTCTTCCATGCCCTCGAGGACTTTCTCTACGTCCTTTGTGAAGAAGACAAATCTCTCAAAGTAAGCGTTTCTATTAGAACTCTCCTCGTTTGGAACCACAAAGAGCTTACCTACCTCTAACTTACCCCGCTCCTTTTTGTAAAGCTCGTACTGGTCTAAGACGGAGGATATCACCCAAGTTTTGTAGTGATACAGGTTCATCATAGATATATCTATATCGCCTTTGCAACCTTTTCAAGGTCTTCCAACTTTTCCACGTTGAACACCCTGGCATTGGGTAGCGTTTGCTGTATCAGTCTGGAGAGGACGTTTTTAGGACCCACTTCTATAAAGGTATCCACACCCTCCTTGCCCATGAACTCAACGCTTTGGTACCACTTTACAGAGGAGAATATCTGATGGTAGAGATTCGTCCGCATCTGCGGAGCGAGCTTGACCGGCTGAGCTGTATAGTTCTGGACTACGGGTATATCTATGTTCTTTATGGGGGTCTGTGCGAGCTTTAGCCTGAAAGCGTCTGCAGCGGGCTTCATAAGTGAGCAGTGTGAAGGAACCGACACCTTAAGAGGTATAACCTTTCCTCCCATTTCCTTTAACAGTTTCGTAGCTCCACTAACGGCTTCCTTTTCCCCCGATATTACCGTCTGCTCAGGAGAGTTGTAGTTTGCAGGTTCGACGACCCCCATGGAGGACGCTTCCTCACATGCCTTTTCCACATCTTGGGGAGAAAGCTTTAGAACCGCAGCCATGCTACCTTTACCTTCCGGGACGGCTTCCTGCATGTACTTACCCCTTAAATATGTTAGCCTCACAGCCTCGAAAAGCTCTAAACCGCCCGCAGCAAGTATAGCAGTGTATTCCCCGAGAGAATGTCCTGCAAAGAACGCCGGTTTCGGGAAGCCTTGTTCTTCCATTACCCTATATATGGCGTATGAGGCTGTCAATATAGCCGGCTGAGTGTACTCGGTCTTATCTAACTTACCCTGCGGGTCTTTGAGTATAACATCTACTATGTCCGGCGCAGACATTCTAAGAGCCTGCTCACTCTCGTGGAACACGTCCGCAGCTTCGTGAAACTCCCTGTAAAAGTCGTAAGCCATACCTACATACTGAGAACCCTGACCCGGAAACACATAAGCTATTTTCCCCATAGCTTGATATTCTACCCTATATGTACGATAATTAGCTTGATGGGGGGACGCGAGGTAAAATTAGGTGCTTTCGTAATAATTACATCCCTTGCATTTGCTTTCCTAATACTAACCTTCGGTGATATACCCTTCTTGAAACCTCCTTCTAAGGAGTACGTAACCTACTTTAAAAACGTGGGTGGTTTAAGTAAAGGGGCCGAGGTAAGGGTAGCCGGGATACGAGCCGGTAAGGTGAAAGACATTACATTGGTTGAAGGTAAAGTAAAGGTCGTCTTTGAGGTGGAAGAGGGAGTCCCCCTATACAAAGACTCGGTTGCAAGTATAGGGACGCTGGGTCTTATGGGAGATAAGTACCTCTCTATAGAGCCGGGCAGTTCAAAATCCGGTGTTCTAAAGGAAGGCGGAACGGTCGTATCGTCAAGGGATATAGCCGATACTGACACACTTATAAAGGAACTAACGAGAACCGCTCAGAGCTTTAGAGATTTAACCTATCTGATAAACCAAATCCTAAAAGAAAATAGAGAAAGCCTTCATATAGCTATACAGAGCCTCGAGAAGCTGACCAATACACTTAACAGAATTACAGAGGAAAACGGCGAAGGGTTGAGTATCACTTTACGCCAACTGCAACAGCTCACCGAGGAATTAAACAGAAGCCTACCGAGAACGGTAGCCTCTATGGAACGACTGGCAACCATGCTTAACTCCATGGTTGAGGAAAACAGAGGTAATTTTAGGGTTCTCGTGGACAACCTTACTACCCTAACCTCGGGGCTTAAGGATACCCTTCCAGAATTTACCTACAATATGAACGAACTCGCAAAGAATATAAGTTTTATGTTTGCGGAAAACCGTGATAACGTTAGGAATGTACTCGTAAACCTAAACTACATAACCGAAAACTTAAGGCGAAGCTCCGAGAAGATAGATATGATTGTGTCCAAGGTAGAAAGGGGAGAGGGTAACATAGGTAGATTTGTTCAAGACGATAAGCTTTACCACGATATATCGAAGGCGGCAAGACTGCTGGGACAAGCCGGGGAAGTTATAGACAAGACCAATATCCACGCAGGGTTCAGAGGAGAGATTTACGAAGGTGGAGGCTCTAAGGGGATATTTAGCTTTGTAGTCCAACCGGATAAGGATAAGTACTACATGGTGGAGCTTGTGGGAGATTCAAGGGGAAGGGTTTACAAGGAGGAGTACATCAACGGTGACGTAAGCGTTAAGAAAGAGTTTAAACCGGAGCTTACGATGCAGTATGCCAGAAACTTTTTTTTCTTTGACAAGGCTTTTACCCTTAGGGGAGGGCTTAAGGAATCCTCAGGTGGAATAGGCTTTGACTTTTACCCCTTTCCCTCTGTGAAGTTCTTTGCAGACCTGTGGGAGTTCGGGAGGAGGGATAGGCCGGACGATAGAGACCTTAAACCCATACTCCAGGTAGGCTTATCCCTTAAACTCAAAAGCCCTGTATACGTACGCTTCGGGGGAGATGATATGCTCAACGATAGCTTGAGGAGGTTTTTCTTTGGAGCGGGATTGTTATTTACGGATAATGACTTAAAATACTTAATAGGTGGTTTGGGTGTTCCCATGCCGTAGACAAACTTTAAATTTTTGATTTAAGAGGAGGCAGATGTTTGAAAGGGAAATCTTAAACCTTTTTAAGGTCAACCTTAACCTCAAGCCAGAAGAAAGTGTTCTGATATTCACGGATACGGAGAAGGATTATCTTGTGGAACTCCTGCCCTATTTTGAGAAAGTAGCCTTGAGCATAACCCCGTCTGTTAGGGTTGCCTCTTACCTCTCTTTGAAGGTTCACGGAACAGAGCCTCCGGAGGAGCTGTGGCGACTGACCTTTGGCGACGAAGTAGTAAATACACTTAAAGAGAAGGGCTACTTCCAAAGAATACTTTCCAAGGAAAGCTTTCCCGAGGAAGAAGTAATTAACACTTTTAGAAAGCTCTCGATAAAAGTTCCGGATGTAGTCGTAGCTTTCCCGTACTTCTCAACTACCCATACCTTTTACAGAAAGCTCTTAACTGAGGAATTTGGAGCGAGGTACGCCTCCATGCCCCTCTTTGACCCTTCGATGTTCAAGGGACCCATGGACGTGGAGTGGGATTACATAGCCAAACTGAGCGAGGACATAGCTGGTATTCTTACCGAAGGTGAATGGGTTCACGTAGTTTCTCCTTCAGGTACGGACATAGAGTTTCTTATCAAAGGCAGAAAAGCTATAGGAGACACCGGGCTGTTTCATGACCCCGGAGAGTTCGGAAATCTCCCCGCAGGGGAGGCTTTTATAGCCCCGGATGAAAGGGAAGCTTACGGCAAACTCGTGGTAGAGTATGCACCTGACAGGAAGCTCGATAGACCACTGACCTTTAGGTTCAAAGAGGGTGCAGTTGAATTTATAGAGGGTTTTGAGGATTACAGATACACCATAGAAGAGATTTTCAAACGTATGCCTGCAGCAAGGTACATAGCTGAGTTCGGGGTAGGCACCAATCCAAAGGCTAAGAGAGCGGATAACATACTTGAGGCGGAGAAGATACTCGGGACTATACACATAGCCATAGGGGATAACCACACCTTTGGAGGCACTAACAGGGTATCTTTCCACACCGATTATGTGGTGTTCCAGCCCACAGTAGTTATAGGAGGAAAAGGATGGGAAAAGAAGCTGTTGGAAAAAGGAAAGCTCCACAAGATATAAAGCTAGACTTCCTTAAAGAGGTTCACCTCTTTGAGGACTTCAATCAGGAGGAATTAAAGGAAGCCGTAAAGTACATGACGATAAAGGAGTACGAAAAGGGGGACTACCTGTTCTTTGAGGAGGATGCGGAGCCGGGAATATTTATCTTAATAGAGGGCCTCGTGAAGCTCGTAAAGGAAACCCAAGACGGTAGAACGGTTATAGTCAGGCTCGTGTTCCCCGCGGACATATTCGGCTGGATAGAATGGGGGAAGAAGACTCCTAAGAATACTTACACGGCTATATCCGTGTTGAACTCAAAGGCTTTGTATATATCGAACAAAGACTTTATAAACCTCGCTATAAAGTATCCGGCACTTGCCATAAAGATGACCTGCGACGCTACGGCAAACTTGCTGAACACCTATGAGATTTTGAAAAGTATAGCTTCCGGGAGGGTAGAGGAGAGAATTGCGAAGATACTTCTCGAACTTGCCGACAGGATAGGTAAAAAGATGAACTCATCTATAGTGATAGCGACCCCGCTCACGAGACAGGACATCGCGGAGATGACAGGAACGACGGTAGAAACCGCCATAAGGGTCATGAGTAAGTGGAAGAAACAGGGAATAATAAACACCGAGAGGGGTTACATAGAGATTTTAGATAGGCAACAGTTGGAAAAGCTTTTAGTTTAAAATTAGAGTTAAATGAGAGCCGCGGTATCCTTTTCGATATTACTCCTTTACATACTTATACTCGGTGTGGCGGAGCCGGTAAGGGTTCCGAGGGAAACGGAAAATATAACTGTAGAGGTAATAGACACCTCCGGTCAACTTCACAAGCTCAAGGGTATAAGTTGTAATGGAAAAAGTTATCTAAGGGTAAAAAAGGGCAGCGTTGAGTACTCCATAGCGCTAAAGTCCCTCAAGGAGGTGAATGTCGAGAGGAAAAAAGGTTCTCTGGTGACCGTTAGCGTAGTCATGCGAGACGGACTTAAAGATACCTTCAACGTTTCCGCTTCTACTGTATGTATGTCCGAGTCTAAACTCGGAGAAGCAACCTTTTACATTAAGAACGTTAAGCGAATAATACTTAAGCACGGAGAGAGAAGATGAGCAGGGTAAATCTCATACTTATAACAACTTTCTTTTTCTTTACGGGCTACTTTGTAGCCGGGGTTTCTAAAACCGGAAACTCTACAGAGGACGAGTACTCTTACATGAAGCTGTTTACGGACGCCTTGCAAATAGTTAAGGAACACTACGTTGAAGAACCGTCGATGAAAAAGCTAATCTACGGTGCCTTGAAGGGTATGCTGACATCTTTAGACCCCTTTTCGACCTTCTTATCCCCAGAACACTACAAGGAGTTCATGAGTGAGACCGAGGGACACTTCGGTGGTGTAGGTATAGAGATAAGCATGGAAAAGGGAAGACCTATAGTCGTAGCTCCCATAGACGGTACTCCTGCCTTTAAAGCCGGTATCAAGCCCGGAGACATAATAATAGCTATAAATGACGAAGACACATTTAACATGACCATAATAGACGTGGTTAAGAAGATAAGAGGTAAGCCCGGAACTAAGGTTAAACTCACCATACTTAGGAAGGGAGAGGATAAGCCTCTCAAGGTGGAGATAGAGAGGGCGATTATCAAGATAGAGAGCGTGCGCTATACGAAGTACGGAGACATAGGCTACATAAAACTTTCCCAGTTCCAGCACGGCACTTCCTTAGACCTCAAAAAGGCAATAAAGGAGCTTAAACAGGAAGGGGTTAAGGGCTTCGTACTTGACCTGAGAAACGACCCGGGAGGATTACTCTCGGAGGCGGTAAAGGTCTCGGATGTTTTTCTCCCCAAGGGCAAGTTGATAGTCTATACGAAGGGTAGGAAGGGTGAGATAGAGCGTTATACCGCAAAGACAGACCCTTACATTTCGGAAGACATACCGTTGGTGGTTCTTATAAATAAAGGCTCTGCGAGCGCTTCCGAGATTGTCACGGGTGCACTCCAAGACCACGGAAGGGCTACAGTCGTTGGAGAAAAGAGCTTCGGGAAGGCTTCTGTACAGAACATAGTTCCCCTCGAAGACGGTTCGGCTATAAAGCTGACGATAGCTTACTACTACACGCCTTCGGGTAGGCTCATAAACAAGAAGGGAATAAAGCCGGATATAGAGGTAAGTATGAGTGAGGAGGAACAGAGGGAGCTTGCGGAAACGGTCAGAAAGATGAAGATAGAGGGCAACGGTGCAAAAGTCATACTACTCCCGGATATAGACAAACAGCTTAAGAAAGCGATAGAGCTTATAAGGAAGGGGGGAAGAACTAAAAGGGCTGCATGATAACTCTGGCAGTTGAGACCTCCTGCGACGAGACTGCTCTGTGTCTGTACTCGGAGGAGGGGGTCATAGGTGATATTCTGCTATCTCAAGCCGAGCTTCATTCCATTTACGGCGGCGTTGTTCCGGAGCTTTCCGCGAGGGAACACACCAAGAACATACTTCCCTTACTCGACAGCCTCCTTAGCAGTTCAGGTTTTCACGAGCTAAATAAGGTGGATTTCGTGTCCTTTACGCTCACCCCGGGGCTTATACTATCGCTCGTTGTCGGGGTATCCTTTGCCAAGGCGGTAGGCTTTTTTCTAAAAAAACCGATAGTTCCCGTTCACCACCTTGAGGGGCACATATATTCCGTGTTCCTCGAGAGAGAAATCCCCTATCCCTTCATCAGCCTTGTGGTCTCCGGTGGGCATACAGACCTCTACCTCGTAGAGGGGTTCGGTAAATATACTTTCCTGGGTGGAACCTTAGACGATGCCGTAGGAGAGAGCTACGACAAGGTAGCCTCTATGCTGGGACTCGGGTATCCCGGCGGACCGGTTTTAGACCGCATGGCAAGAAAAGGAGAGGATAAGTTTCAACTTCCCAGACCCATGCTCGGCAGTGATGACCTGAACTTTTCCTTCAGTGGACTGAAAACGGCTGTTAAGAAGTTAATCAGGGAAAACCCCGACGCCAAGAAGGAGGATATAGCCTGCTCATTTCAGGAGGCTGTAGTAGATATCCTGTATGCAAAGGTGAACAGAGCCATCAAGGATTTGGGCGTTAATAGGGTCAGCGTAGTGGGAGGCGTATCGGCTAATTCCAGATTGAGAGAGGTGTTTACCGAAGAGTTCTCAAAGAAGGGTGTTGAAGTGTTCATACCTCCTGTGAAGCTCTCTACGGACAACGCACTTATGATTGCCTACGCCGGGATGCTAAGGTTTAAAAGGGGGATAACTGCCCCTATGGATGTAAACCCTGAACCCAATCAACCACTTGAAGAGTTCGGTAAGATTTGGAGTTAGGTCTTTGTACTGATTGCCCGATTGAATATTTCTATGTCTCCTTTGTACTTCAAAAGTTTAAGTAGCTCTTCTGCGGGAAAGAACCTCGCTTCTCGCACCTCCCACGAGGGCTTAGGTTCTCCGTCCAAGTACTCCATTAGGAAGTACCTCACGGTCTTAAATATTTTCCTGCCCCTGAACTTGTACCAGTAGGAAATCTCACCTAAGTCCTCGAGTATCTTTCCCTTTACTCCCGTTTCCTCTTCAACCTCCCGTAAGGCAGCTTGTTGTGGTGTTTCTCCTTTCTCTATGTTCCCCTTGGGGAAAGTCCATACCCCCGATGGATTTTTTATGAGTAGAACTTCTTCTCCCTTAAAAAGTACACCTCCCGAAGAGAACTCTCTTTTCATAAAAGAGATGATAGCATGAACTAACCTAAGATTCTATAAAGCTTATCAGTTCCCTTGCTCCTTCGATTGTCGTTTCCGTTTCTGCTCCCATGAGCCTTGCCACTTCCCTGACCTTTTCCTCCGATGAAAGCTCCTTCACCCTTACCAAGGGTATGTTTCCTATAAATTCCTTTTGGGTCAAAAAGTTCTTGTCTCCCGCGGCACATATAGATGATGAGTGGGTTATAACTATAACCTGCATATTTTTGGCAACCCTTTTCAAGAGCTTTGCAAGTTTTAAGGAAGCCTCTCCGCTTATACCTATATCTATCTCGTCAAAGAGGTATGTACCTTGCACAGGTTGTAAAAGAGATAGGGCTAAGAAAAGCCTTGAGAGTTCTCCACCAGAGGCTACCTCTTCAAGAGGTTTGTGCTGGCTACCGTAAGAAGAAAAGAGGAACCTTATCCTATCTATGCCGAACCTGTTTGGTTTTGTCTCTTCAAACTCAACCTTCAGAGATGCCCTTTCGAGGTTAAGCTCTTTCAGTATGTCCTTTATATCCTCCTCCAGCTTTTTTGCAGAGCTTTTTCTTTCTTCCGACAGCCGTTTACAGCTCTCGTAGAGCCTTGCTTCCAAAGAGCTGAGTTCTGCTTTTATGTTTTCTAACTCTTCCTCGTACTTTTCGAGATTGTGGAGCTTGCCTCTAAGGTCATTTACGTATTCGAGTATTTGGGCATAATCCTTTTTATATTTGTCCTCCAATCTCTGCACCCTGTAAAGCTTTTCGTTTATGTCGTCTATTTCAGCTTGAGATATGTTGTAGCTATCCCCGTTCATGTAATAGCTTAGCTCCTCGAGAAGCTCCTTAATAGAGGAAAGCTTGTTTATCTGTAAATCTAAGGAGCTGTCTAACTCTCTTACCTTTAAAAGCTCCCTGAGTGCCTCGCTTATCAAGGCGGAAGCCGAGTTGTCCATGTCGTAAAGTAGCGTTGTAGCTTTAGAAGTAGCTCTGGCGAGCTTCTCCCTGTGTTTGTAAACCTCTGCTCTTCTTTTAAGCTCTTCTATTTCCTGAGCTGTCAGGGATAGTTCCTCCACTTCTTTAATCTGAAACTCTAAATAGTCCCTTTGGCTTCTAAGGGCTTCAAGCTCCTCTGACTTTCTTTTAAGCTCCCTTTTCTTTTCCATGTACTTGTCGTAAAGCTCTCCTACAACATGAAGCCTTTCTTCCAATCCTCCGTAGGTGTCGAGTATATTTCTTTGGAACTCTTCCCTAAGAAGTTTGAGTGTGTCGTTCTGTCCTTGAAGGATGAGCCTGTCGGAAAGTATTTCCTGAACCGTGGAACGGGTTGTCCCCCTACCGTTCAAGAAGTATCTGCTCCTTCCTCCCTTTATCTCTCTTCTGAGAACCAGCTCTTCCTCGGCTTCCAGCTCAACCTCTACGGCGGTGTTGTCAGGGTAGTTTCCCTGTTTTCCCGCCACGAAGCTTAGAGCGGATATGCTCATAG
Source organism: Aquificaceae bacterium (assembly GCA_015490155.1). Classification (GTDB taxonomy): domain Bacteria; phylum Aquificota; class Aquificia; order Aquificales; family Aquificaceae; genus WFYI01. The sequence goes on from WFYI01000098.1 coordinate 13,497, forward strand.
ACTTACCGGTTCCTGTCTCGCCCGATATTACATTTAGACCCTTACAAAATTCTAAGCCTACGTCTTTAATTAAAAGAAAGTCCTCTATGTAAAGTCTTCTAATCATACATATTAGAAAGTTATCCTAATACCCTACCTTTTCAAGCCCCATACTCTCAGCTGAACACAACCGTTTTGTTGTTGTAAACGAGAATTCTGTTCTCCAAATGCCACTTTACAGCCCTTGCAAGTACTACCTTTTCTATGTCTTTGCCCTTCCTTATAAAGTCCTCAAGGGTATCTCTGTGGCTAACCCTTATTATGTCCTGCTCTATTATGGGCCCCTGGTCAAGCTCTTCGGTTACATAGTGACTGGTGGCACCTATAATCTTTACTCCTTTTTCGTAAGCTCTGTGGTAAGGCTTAGCCCCGGGAAATGCAGGAAGAAAAGAGTGATGGATATTTATTATCTTATTTGGAAACTCATTCACGAACTCCTTGCTCAAAATCTGCATGTACCTTGCGAGTATAATTAGGTCTATACTTTCGCTCTTGAGTATTTCTAACTCCCTTCTTTCAGCTTCCGGCTTATTATCTTTGCTTTTAGGTATGTGGAAAAATGGCACTCCGAAGAAGTCAGAGATAGGTTTTAAGTCCACGTGGTTGCTTATTACAAGCTTAACCTTGCCTCTTAGCTCTCCGCTCTTAAAGCGGTGCATTATGTCGTAAAAACAGTGGTCTTGCCTTGATACGAAAAGCGCAACCTTGGGTGTACAGTTAGCAAATCTCAGGGTGAAGTTCATACCGAACCGTTCCGCAATCTCGGAGAACTCCTCTTTTATGCTTTCCTTTGGAATTTTAAAGCTCCTTATATCCCACTCTATCCGTGCGAGGAAGGTATTGGATTGCTTATCTATGTGCTGGTCGAGGTGCATTATGTTTCCCCTGTTATCCGCTATAAAGCCCGCAACCTCTTTTATTATCCCCACCCTGTCGGGGCAGGCTATCAATAGAACTGCGCTCTCTTCCATAGACCTTTACCCTTTCACAAAACTATCCGTGAGTGCGTGTTCAACTATTGCTCTTAACCTATCTGCAACTTCCCTTGGAGAACTTCCCAGTAGCGGGTGTCCGTTCACCGAGGGAAGCCCCAGCTCGCGTGCCACTTTCCCAGCAGAGAGAATGTGTCCCTCTAACTCTATCTCTTTGCTCGGCAGGATAAATACCCTGCCCTTATCGTCCTTTGCAAAGTCCTTTATGTTGAACTCAAAGGTCTTCTTACTCAGCAGTATGAGAATTTTCTCGTCTCTGTGTCCTATGAATACCTCCACGCCGGGAACGGCGTTAAGCTCCTCGTATATCTGCCTAAGTAGTTTCTTGTCTATAGGCTTCAGCGATAAGACCTCCTTTACGGTAGCGCATTCGTCAAACACAGCGTAGGGGCAGTCCTTTTTACAATACTCGTGGTCTAACTTCTTAAATAGAAAACCTATGGTTTGTCCTTTAGACGAAAGCAGTTTATCGCTACCTATAAGGTTTATTATCCCCGCACCGTAGAGAACCTCTTTTACGGGGCGTTTTACGTTCACGAGGTAAAGCTCCATACCCATTCTATTAAGCTCTTCTACAAAGTCTTTGAACACCTCTACCGCCGTTGCGTCCATGTAGTTTATAGACTCACCATCTATAACGAGGTACTTCAGGGCTTTGCCCTTCCTTTTCAAAAGCTCCTCTATCTCCTCGAAGATGTGTTCGGCGTTTGCAAAGTATAAAGAGGCGTCAGGTCTTATGAAAAGTATCTGAGGACATTCGGGAATTCCGAACACCTCTGCATTTACAAAGGTTTTAGTCTTCGGGTCTCTTGAAAGCCGAACTATGCGGGGGTACATACTTCTCCACAGGAACAGGATTAGAGAGAGAACCACACCTATGAATATGGCGTAGTCCGGTTTCATTATGAAGGAGGAGAAGAAGGTTACGAAGGCTATTATCCCATCCTGTTTGTTAGTTTTGTACAGGCTCAGAAACCTGCCGGGCTTTACTATACCTATAACTGCAAGAATAACTATTGCGGCAAGCGTAGCCCTCGGCAGGTAGTACAGGAGGGGAGCGAGGAAGAACAGGGTTATGAGAACAAAGAGCGTGGTAAATATACTTGACATTCCGGTTTTTGCACCCGCTATAAAATTGACCGCGCTCCGAGAAAAAGAGCCGCTTACGGGGTAGCCTTTAAAGAAAGAAACCGCTATGTTTGCAAGCCCTTGACCTATCAACTCCTGGTCAACGTCCAACTTCTGTTTGGTCTGCACGGATATAGTCTTAGCTATTGCGTAGGCTTCCATAAAGCCTATTATCGCTATGACTATAGCTTTTCCCAAAAGCTCGTCCACCATGTCCATGTCTATAAGGGGAAGCGTAGGAGTAGGTAGCCCCGCAGGTATATCTCCAACGACTTTTACACCCTTTTCCTCAAGCCCGAAGTAATAGGTGACTATGGTAGATAAAACCACTACCGCAAGTGCGGAAGGAAAGGCTTTATGAACCCTTCTGAGCAGTATGATTAGGGCGATTGATAGAAAACCTATCACCGCAGTATAAGGGTTTGTGTAAACCGCATTCTTTGCAATCTCAGCGAAGTTTTTAAACACGAACTCGTGCTTTTCAATCTCTATACCTAAGAGATGGGGAACCTGAGTTGATGCTATTATGATGGCAGCAGCGTTTGAGAAACCGGACACGACCGCATGGGATACGAAGTTCATCATGAACCCCAGCTTGAATATACCGAGGAAGAGCTGGAATATACCGGCCATTAGGGCGAGAGACGCAGCAAGGAGCAAGAACTGAGGACTTTCCGGCTCCGCAAAGGTCATCAAAGAGGTAAATACGAGAAAGCTGACTATCGCAACGGGACCCGTCTGGAGCTGCGGAGAACTACCCCACATGGCGGCTACCGCCGAGGCTATCGCCCCCGCGTATAGACCGTGAACCGGAGGTAGTCCTGCGAGCATAGCGTAAGCCATAGATTGGGGAACCAGAACTACTGCGACGGTAAGACCAGCTATAAAGTCGTTGGTAAAGTATTGCTTGTTGTACCCCCTAAGCCAGCTAAGGAACGGAAAAGCCCTCTCCACCATTCTTATTAAGTACTATCTTAGCTTACATCGGTAGTCGGGAAAGGTTTTTTTGAGGTTATGAAATCAGCTGCCGTTGTAGCCGCTATAGAGTCGGGTTTGAGAACAGGAGTAAGCCCTTGGGCGAGAACGTAACCCACAGCTTCTTTAACTATAACGCTTGACCTATGCTCCGGGTTTGGGTTTATATCAAGGTGAACCTCAAATGGTCTGTCCCCTACAACATCACATATTGACAGGGCTACGAAAACAGCCCTATTAACCTCTTCCATTAAGCGTTGTCTTATGGACTCTATCTTGCTGACCTTGTCCACCTGCCAGAAAACCTTTGCGCCGTTGTTGGAGTTTATGTGGATAACCACGACAGTTACGAAAACGGTCTTATCCCTTAGCTGTCTGGAATCGCAACCTACGTAAACCGCACTTTGGGATGAGCATTCGGATATGAACCTCCTCACCTCCTCTATATCTCTTATGAAAGGCATATTTAACCTTGGAAATCAACGTCCTTGTACCAAGAGGGCTTGAAGAAGAGCCAGTCCTTCATGTTCTCGGGCGTCCTCGAATAACATACCTCACACAGAACACCTGTATCCGTTAGCTTTGAGTTGTCATCACAGCACTCGTCCAGATTCCAGAACTCGTAGTTGTCATGAAATATCAGCTTTCCACAGCTTTCACAGGTATAGAGCTTGCAACCCTTTGAGTTGAGAAAGTCCTCCAGTTCCTCCTCTGTGGGAAGGCTCTCAAGCTCAAAGACGTTTTTTAAGAACTCTAATTGCTTTTCGGAAAGCTCTCCTAATTTCATCTCTTTCACTCCTTACCCTCGGTAAACCCGCTGAGGAAGTCCCTAAAACCCTCGTAGGTTTTCTCAACGGTCTCCTTCGATTTACATATAGCCATGTCTACTTTACACCTCGTTTTACACCCTGCGTACTTACTCTCATCTATTGGAAACTTAGCCTTACAGTGGAACATACACCTTTTGTAGTCAAACTCGCAGTTCCCAAGAACCTTTATCTCCCCGTAGGAGCTTACGGTAAAAAGGAGCATAAGTAACGCTGCCGCTTTCATCTCAATCTCACCTTTACGGGCTTTCCCTTTCTGTCCCTGACTTCAAAATATATTCCGCACCTTCCCTTTTTTCTACCCACCCTGCCAAGAACCTGCCTTTTTCTCACCTTCTCGCCTTCGTGAACAAATAGCTCTCCCGTTCTCGTATAGACACTCACTAACCCATCTTTCTGCTCCACTATAACCGTCCAGCCGTAAGCTTTTAGGTCTCTACCCACGTATATAGCCTTTCCCGCCTCTACAGCCCTAAAGAACTTTTTACAGGAAGAGGTTATGAAAAATCCCCTACCCTCTTTGATAGGTTTGCCCTTTAGAGGAGATAGGTACTCCGTAAACTTTCCCTTAGGGCTGCCCTTTTTCTTAGCTACCCTCTTTTCATCTTTTTTCTTCACCACCTTCTTTTTGACCTCAGTGTGCCTCTTGGGACGGACTTCCTCCTCTATGACCACACAGGAGTGTAGAAAGACTAAAGCTGTAATTAGGACAACGAACTTCATTTCTCTAAAGGTCTTTATCCATGTAGATTTTTGAGGGTGTGGCACCTCTCTGTCCCCTGTACTTCCCCGAGTACACCTTCTCGGGAACCCTATCGAGCCTTGCGAACACGAGTTGGCACACCCTCATGCCTTTATAGAGCTTTATGGGGCAGTGGTTTGCATTAAACAGCTCTAAAGTTATCTGCCCCTCAAAGCCTGCGTCTACCCAACCGGCATTTTCTATAAAAAGTCCTAACCTGCCCAGCGAGGAGCGTCCCTCAACGAAGGCGGTTATGTAGTTAGGGAGCTTTACGTATTCAAGGGTTGTTGCGAGTAAGAACTGTCCCGGCTCTATCTTAAAACCTTCCTCTCCCACTTTAAACCTTCTTACCCCTACAACTTCACTCCTTATATCTATACACTCTGTCTCGGAGTAAATTGCCACCTCGTCTCCAAGTCTTAGGTCGAGGGAGGAACACTGGAGGTTTTTCTCTTCAAAAGGCTCAACCTCAAGCTCGCCTTCCTTGATAAGCTCCTTTATCGTAATGTCGCTAAGTATCATTCTACGGCACTATTTATTATCTCAAATGTTTAGCTTTTCTCCAAGCTGTGGCTTGTATCCCCTCACGAATTCCTCTCCGCTCATTCTTTTCCCCTTGGGAGATATCAGCTCCTTTATCTCAACCGCTTTGTCTCCGCAGGCCACCACGAACTTGCTCCTGTCTATTATCTCTCCCTCACTACCGTAAGAGTCCACAACTTCTGCGGAAAGAACCTTTATCCTTGAACCTCTAAAAATGGTAAATGCGTTTGGGTAAAGCCCTCTTATTCTGTCTACCACACTTTGAGCTTCGGATTTCCAGCATATCCTAAATTCCTCTTTCGTAACCGGTGGTGCGTAAGTAGCCTCCTCCTCCTTCTGGGCTATCGGCGTGATTTCCCCCGAGAACCACATCTCCAAAGTATCCTTAAGGAGTTTTGCCCCTTTGATTGATAATCTTTCCGAAAGTGTGTAAAAGTTGTCCTCGGGCTTGATGCTCTCTTCCTCGTAGGAGAGTATGTCTCCCGCGTCCATTCTCTCGTTTATGAGCATAACCGTGTTGCCGGTTTCCCTTTCCCCGGACATTATGGCTCTTTGAATAGGAGCTGCGCCCCTGTATTTGGGAAGTAAGGAGGCGTGTAGGTTCACAGAGCCGTATTTAGGGAAGTAGATTACTTCCTTCGGAAGTATCATTCCGTAAGCCACCACGACTATGCAATCAGGTTTGAGTTTTTTGGTTACCTCCTTTAGCTCTTCTTTGCTTTCCGGCTGGAAGACCTCTATACCGAGCTTCAAGGCACTCTCTTTGACCGGCGGAGGCTTCACCTTTTTTCCCCGTCCTACAGGCCTATCGGGCTGGGAGACCGCACCTATCACTTGGAAGCTCTTTGAAATCTCCAAAAGAGAAGGCACTGCAAATGCGGGAGTTCCCATAAATAGTATACGCATCGGGGTATTATACTACCGCAAAGAGCAAATGTGACAAACCTCATAGTTATATATGAATATACTTATATCCTTATAACTAAAACTGATGAAGGAGGTGCGTTGCTATGCTGATAAGTGATTTTCCTTACGACGGAGTCGTTACTATAAACAGAGTTATATTGAAGCCCCAGTACACTGTAGAAGACCTCGAAGAGAGGGTAGCTGAGCTTTGTGAACATGTTAAAACTTTCCACTCCATAGATGGTTTTATAGGTGGTTTTGTCCTCATGAACGCGGGTATGATTTCTAAAGAGGGTTCGACGGTGGAAGACAAGGAAGTATCCCCTCTCAAAGACAAGGAAGCTCTTATAGTTACCTTCTGGACTTCCTTTGAACAGCATGAGAAGTCTCACCAAAGCCCGGAGTTTCAGAAACTCTTCGATAGGGTGCTTGAACTCTGTGAGAACGGAAATGAGGAAATAGCCTACACTATGCTGTGGCAAGGTAAAGCTTACGACGAGGCTACGGCTAAAAAGGCTATGGAGGTAAAGCAGGAGTTCTCGGGCTGTAGCAATTGCTAAGGTCTTCATACTTGACCCAAAGCGTATACGGTTTAAATTTAAAAATGCCCAAGGGGGCGACTGGTTTCGACGGGGTCTGGCGGCCCCCGGGGAGCAGGCAGGGTGGCAACCTTAACAGCCGCTAACAACAGCTCCCGAAGCTGAACTCGCTCTCGCTGCTTAATTAAAAAGCAGCGCGCCTCGGGAAGGTTCGCCTCTGGCTAACCCGAAGGCGTCAGAGGACAGAGGCTCTGGAGACCCCGACGCACGGTGAGGGGTTTCCGAGAAAGCTATCCCGTGCTCACCTCGGGGAGCCTGCCCGTGGGCAACCCGGGGACAGAACTAAACACGGGCTAAGCCTGTAGCGCCCCGGATGCGGTCGCCGTCTTCGGACGCGGGTTCGAATCCCGCCGCCTCCACCATAGAAACCTTATAGAGTTAATAAGTATCCCTTTTCCCCGAACCTGAGGAGATAAAGCTTTCAGGAATAAGCAACGAGGACACGGACAAGGAAAAAGTTATAATTAGCAACAGGAGGCTGAATAAGAAGATATTTGGGAACTGCTTTGTTCAAAATTCCACTTCAGTAAAATAACAACCCATGAGCAAGGACTGGAGCAAATACAACAAACAGTTCGTCAAAAGAGGAGAAATACTCATAAGCCCTATAGATTTAGGACTGGAGTGTCCAGAATGCAAAACTAAGCATGACAGGGACTACAACGCAACGCTGAATCTATTGAAGGAAGGTCTCACTCACCTTAAGAGGGTGGTAGGGATGGACTGCTCTGAGCTAATGCCCATGGAGGAGACATTTGTTCCCTGTAAAGCTGAAAGCCCCTCAATTCATTGAGGGGCGGAAGTCACTATCCGTTTATTAACTGTACGCTGCTGGAAACTGCCCTAACGTAAAACCCTTACACGGATATAGGCTGTAAAGTCAAGCCCATCTCCGGAGATTCTGTACCTGAAAGTTCTGCCACTTCTCCAATCTTGGGGAGGTAAAACTATGGTCTTACTCGTCCTATCGTGTGCGCCAGAGGCTTCGTAAACTTCCTCTCCCGAACACCTTTGGGTTCTCGTTATAAACCTTACCTGTCTTTCCAGAACTGCAAGGGGGAAGAGGTCAGATAGCTTCCTTATAGCAAATATACCGTTACTGTCACAGTCCACTGCTAAGAGTGTAAGGGAAATCCATTCATCTGCCCTAACATTGTGAAGGTAATAGCTCAATCCCACGCTATAGGACTTACCGCTGTTTACGTTTTTTGTCCCCCTGGAGGGCCACTGAACTGTCCCTATTCTAAGTGAGTTATGCTCAGGTCTATTTGTGGTTACAAAGGCTCTGTTACCCTTAAAAGCCATCATGATTACCTTCCAATCGCCCGGGCTTACATTATCACCATCGTTGTGAACATTTATACGCTCAAGGGTTATCTCTACAGAGGTTGTGCTTGGGACAGGACTTCTTCTGGGTGCAGGCTCTGCCCTTGGAATATCTCTACGTCCCGGAGGGGGTGGAGCAGGTTCAGCGGTAACATAAGGTCTGTCCCCTGCAACTGTGTAAAGCCCCTCACCCTTTCTTACAGCTTGGAACCTGAAAACCCTACGACCTTGTACTCCCTGCCATACCTGCCGTGCAAGCTCGTCCCTGAAGTTCACTTGGACTCTGCCACTGTACATGGATATTTCGACAGAATCCCTCGGGACCTGTACCTCAAATATTAGGACTCCCCCTCTCGTAGTTTCTCCCGGTCTCGTCATGGGTCTATCCATCCATGCACACTCTCCGGGAGCAGGAGTTGCGAAGTTAGCTCCTTGAGGTGCCGGGCGGGCTGTAAGTATTAGCTTACCCCTTGCACCATCGTATCTTATGCTCATTCCCGAACCACCGTGGCATACGACGGGGTACATGCTGAAGGACAGATTAAATGCACCTGCAATAAGGAAAAATAAGGGTAAAATGTGAAGTCTCATATCTCCACCTCCTCTTATCTGTGATATATAATTCTAAGCTAATAAGCTAATTTATACAATCTATTGCATTCAATTTCAATCGTGTTAAAGGTACGCCTAAAAAACCAGTCTTTATAAGATATCTTCACCCTCTTAGTATGTCTTCATAAGAGCGTTTTGATTTGTCGATGGCTTCTTGAACGCTTACAGCTTTTCCACCGGCAAGTAGTAAGAGGGCAGCGGTGTATATAGCCCAGTTGGTAAATTTCTCCTTCGCCTGCCCGGTTAATACCTGTCGGTTAAGCTCGGCGGAGTCGTCCAGAACCATCGATGTGCTTATGTCTTTTGGGAGTTCCATGTTTAAGCTGCCCGGCTCAATTTTGCGGACTTCCTTCCCTCTCAATTTGTAAAAGGTTGGTCTGTCCGGCAGAGGCTCAATACCTCCCTCAACACCCTTGACCAGCGTAAAGCCCTCAAAGTTGAGTTCACAGCAGAGCTTGTCTAATTTCTCGAAGTAAGGCTTATGGAAAAGGGAGGTTATTACGTGCTTTGCACCAAAGGGGTTTAGGAGCTTTTCAAGAACGTTAAAGAAAGTCCTAAACCCGAGTTCCCTCCTAAGCGGTAGAAGCTCGTAGAGCTTGGGGCAGAATTCTTTTTGATGAATCACCGCGAAGCGGTAGTTTTTAAATTTAAAATCAGAATCGAGAGCTTTCATAACCTCAAACAGTGTGGTTC
>WFYI01000099.1 GCA_015490155.1 Aquificaceae bacterium
ATAGGCGCGCACTTAGACAGAAACGGACTGAGACCCGCAAGATACGTGCTGACCGAGGACGGAATTCTAATACTTGGTTCGGAAGTGGGCATGGTGGACTTGGGCGACAGAAGGGTCGTGGAAAAGGGGAGGCTGGGACCCGGAGACACGCTAAGCGTTCAGCTCGGGAGCGGAAAGGTTAAAAAGACCCAAGAGATACTCGAGGAACTCGCTGCCACCAAGCCTTACAAGGAATGGATAAACAAGTACCTTTTAAGGTTAGAAAACATAGAAAAGAAGCATGAAGGCTGTACACCCAAGGAATGCACCGATAGGGTGAGAAGGCAGGTGGCTTTCGGCTACACACAGGAGGAGATAAAAAACGTTCTCGGATACATGGCTGAAACGGGTAAAGAACCTACCTTCTCCATGGGAGACGATACACCCCTTCCACCGCTTTCCGAAAAGCCCAAGCTACTTTTCAGGTACTTCAAACAACGCTTCGCTCAGGTTACGAACCCGCCCATAGACCCGATAAGGGAAAGGCTGGTTATGTCGCTGAAGATGAACTTAGGTTACAAAAGGAACTTCCTGAAGGAAACCCCCGAACATGCAAAGAGATTACAGATAGACTCTCCTATACTTCTTCCCCATCAGTTTGAAGCTATTTTGCGTCAGGAGGAGTTTAAGGTCGCCCTCGTTCCCTTTACCTTCCCGAAGGAGCGAAGTTACAGCATAGTTGAGTTGCAAGATATGGCCGGGGAGAGGCGTATCTCAGAGATGATAATGGATGCACTCTACGAGGAGGTGGAGATAGTTGACTTCAGGATAGGTATAGAGACGATACAGAGAAGGGCGGAAGAGGCGGTCAGGAACGGCGCCCAAATACTCGTGCTTACTGACAGGCACATGTCTAAGTACAGGATAGCCCTCCCGAGCCTGCTGGCAGTTTCCGCAGTTATGAAGCACTTGGCTAAGCAGGGGCTTTCGCAGAAAGTATCCATAGTGGTTGAGACGGGAGAAGCACGCGACACCCACCAGATTGCCTGTTTGATAGGGTACGGTGCGAGCGCGGTTTACCCATACCTCGCCTACGAGACCTTGAAGGAGCTGTGTGAGAAAGGAGGCGTAGAGAAGAGCTACGAGGAAGCCATCTCTAACTACAAAACTGCCCTTGAGCAGGGCTTGCTGAAAATCATGTCAAAGATGGGAATCTCAACGCTCAACTCCTATCACGGGGCGCAGATATTCGATACCGTTTGTCTCAACAAGGATTTCGTAGATGAGTTCTTTACGGGTACGCCCGTGACCCTCGAGGCAGACGGCATAAAGGAGATAGAATGGGCTACCCTCGCACGGCACGACGCAGCCTACGAAACTGAGGAAGAGCCTAAGCTGGACTTCGGCGGAGATATGAAGTTCCGCAAAGGGGGAGAGTTCCACGCTTGGAGTCCCCATGTAGTAAGGGCGTTGCACAAGTTTTTAGATACAAAGGACTACGAGGATTACAAAGAGTTTTCCAAGCTTGCCAATTCACAGCACCCCACTTTCATAAGGCATCTGCTCTCCTACAAAAAGGCTGAAAACCCTATTCCCGTTGAACAGGTTGAGCCTGTGGAGAGCATACTCAGGAGGTTCGTGACGGGCGGTATGTCCCTCGGGGCGCTATCGCCGGAGGCACACGAGGTTATAGCGGAAGCCTGCAACAGATTGGGAATGCGCTCCAACTCGGGAGAGGGAGGAGAAGACCCCAAGAGATACTGGACTGCTAAGAACTCTGCGATAAAGCAGGTGGCGAGCGGGAGGTTTGGTGTCACACCCACCTACCTTGCCACGGCGAAGGACATAGAGATAAAGATTGCCCAAGGTGCCAAACCCGGAGAAGGCGGACAGCTACCGGGACACAAAGTTAACGAGTACATAGCGAAGCTCAGACACTCCCAGCCGGGGGTTACCCTCATATCCCCGCCTCCCCACCACGACATATACTCCATAGAAGACCTCGCTCAGCTCATTCACGACCTCAAACAGTCCAACCCGGAGGCGAGGGTGTGCGTAAAGCTCGTCGCCGAGACCGGAGTGGGAACGGTCGCAGCGGGAGTAGCTAAGGCTTACGCGGATGTGGTTCAGATAAGCGGTGCGGAGGGTGGTACAGGAGCATCTCCCTACTCATCGATAAAGAACGCGGGTAACTACTGGGAGATAGGACTTATAGAGACCCAGCGGGTTTTGATGGAAAACGGATTGAGGGACAAGATAAGGGTTAGGGTTGACGGCGGAATGAGAACCGGTAAGGACGTGATAATCGGCGCCCTGATGGGAGCGGAGGAGTTCGGTTTCGGAACCGCCGCGATGATAGCGGAAGGCTGTGTTATGGCGAGAGCCTGCCACCTCAATACCTGTCCAACCGGCGTTGCCACCCAAGACCCCAAGTACAGGGCAAAGTTCAAGGGCAAGGTTGAGAATGTGATAGCTTACTTCAAGGCAGTGGCTCAGGAGGTCAGGGAGATACTCGCAAGCATGGGGTACAAGAGCCTTGACGAGGTAATCGGCAGGACAGACCTCCTCGAGGTGGTTAGGTACGAGGACTTTCCCGGCTCTTACAGGATAAAGGTTGAAGACCTGATAAAGGAGTATCCCGCGGACAAACCCCGTAGGTGTATGGTGGACAGGAACGACAATCCTGCTTACAACTTCAACGACGACATACTCAAAGACATACTGCCTTACATAGAGAAGGGGCAGCCCGTAGAAAGGGAGTACGAGATAAGGAACATCCACAGGACTATACCCACTAAGCTGAACTACCACATAGCGCTGAAGTACAAGGACTCGGGACTTCCCGAAGATACCATAAGGCTGACCTTCAGGGGAACCGCGGGGCAGAGCTTCGGAGCCTTTAACCACAACGGGCTTTCTCTAAAGCTCGTAGGCGATGCTAACGACTACGTGGCTAAGGGTATGTTCGGAGGAAAGATAGTTCTCGTTCCGGAGAGTTTAGAGAACTCACACAAAAACGTCATAATGGGCAACACCTGTCTTTACGGAGCCATCGGCGGAAGGTTCTACGCCGCGGGCAAAGCCGGAGAGAGGTTCGCTGTTAGAAACAGCGGTGCGGTGGCTGTTGTTGAAGGAGCGGGACATCACTGCTGTGAGTACATGACCGGAGGGGTCGTGGTAGTCTTAGGTGATATAGGCTACAACGTGGGAGCCGGTATGACCGGGGGAGTTGCCTACGTGCTTGACGAAAGCTCTCAGTTAGAGCATAAGCTCAACTACGGCTACGTGATGGCAAGAAGGCTAAAGGGTGATGAGGAACTCGGGCAGCTTAGAACCCTTATAGAGGAACACTACAGAGAGACGGGGAGCCTGAGAGCGAAGGACATACTTGATAACTTTGACACATACAGCAAGCTCTTCTGGAAGGTAATTCCCCTCGAGCAGTGCAAGAGAGACCCCATGGGAGAAACCGACTACTGCGAGGCTGAGGAAGTCTTAAGGAGGTAAGCTAACCTCTCCGCTCTTACGGAAGTGGAACTTAAAGGGTAAATTTAGTTAAATTCGAACTTTGTGATAAAATTCTGAACCTATGGAATACGCATTCTTCGAGGGTAAGATAGTTCCCATAGATGAGGCAAAGATAAGCATAATGACCAACTCCTTCCACTACGGGACAGCCATATTTGAGGGAATAAGAGCCTACTGGAACGAGGAAGAGGAACAGCTTTACCTACTATTTGCCCGCCAGCACTACGAGAGACTCCTTCAGAACGCAAAGGCTCTGTTTATGGAGCTTAATTACTCGGTGGAGGAGCTGGTTAACATAACCGTTGAGCTTTTACAAGCCTGCGGTATAAAGGAAGACGTCTACATAAGACCCATAGTTTACTTTAAAGACCTTAAACTTACTCCCAAGCTAATAGACTACACACCGGAGATAGCTATATACACCTACAAGTTCGGTAGATACCTTAACACCTCCAAGGGTATAAGGGTAAAGGTCTCCTCTTGGAGGAGGAACGACGACAACTCCATACCTTCAAGGTGGAAGGTGGCGGGTGCTTACGTGAACAGCGCCCTCGCTAAAACGGAAGCCATAATGGCAGGCTACGACGAGGCTATACTCCTGAACAGCGAGGGCTTCGTGTCCGAAGGCTCCGGAGAGAACATTTTTATAGTCAGAGGTGGCAAGGTGGTAACGCCCGCTATGGCTCAGCACATACTTGAGGGAATAACGAGGAGGGCTGTGATAAACTTGCTGAGCAAAGAACTCATAATTGAGGTTGAGGAAAGACCCGTTGCGAGGAGCGAGCTTTACATAGCGGACGAGATATTCATGACGGGAACAGCCGCGGAGGTAACGCCCGTCGTGGAAGTTGATAACAGAAAGATAGGGGACGGAAACACGGGAGAGATAACCTCTAAGCTCCAGGAGATTTACTTTAGAGCGGTGAGGGGTTTTGTAGACAGATACAAAAACTGGCTTACCCCAGTATATGAAAAGTGAAAAGTGAAGACCTAATAGAGCTTCAGGGACTTGTGGAGGGGCTAACTTCTCGTGAAAGAGTATCGGGTTCCAAGGGCATAGCCCACGCAAAAAAGCTGGTTAAAAGGTTCCTGCGGGAAAACAGCATAGGCTACGCGGAGGAGTTCTTCTTCGTAGAAAAGCTCATGCCCGTAAAGGCAAGGCTGTTTTTAAAGGGGGAAAAGGAGGAGATAGAGGCTCTGCCCCTCGTGGGAAGCACTTGGGGGAGCGTTGAAGCAGAAGCGGTTCTCGTAGATGACGTTTTCAATACAAAAGAGGAACTTGAAAACAAACTCGTGATTACCAAAATCGGAGGAGTGAGGGAGGACAAAAAAGCGAGAAGGTTAAGGGAACTGGGTGCTGTGGGCATGATAACCTTTCTTGAGGAGATAGATACCACCTTCTCCGGCACGCTTAACGATGAGCAGTTCTTGGCGGTGAACCTCAAGAGGTCTGATGCCTACAGGATAGCGGGCAAGAGGGTTAGGCTTGAGTGTAGAACTAAAAAGCAGAGGATAAAAGGCTCTAACCTTTACTTTGACCTCGGCAAGGGAGTTTACATATACCTCGTAGCCCACATAGACTCCAAGCCCTTCGTTGAGGGAGCGATTGACAACGCTGTGGGTGTGGGACTCCTGCTCATGCTCGCAAAGGAGCTTAAACACGCACACCTGAGAAACAGGGTCAGGTTTCTGATAACCGACTGCGAGGAGCTGGGGCTGGAGGGAGCTAAGTTCCACGCGGAGAACCACGACCTCAAGTACGTGGAGAACGTTATAAACATAGACTCCGTAGGTTGGTTTAACCCCGCGGTGATATACAAAGATGCAGAGGGGATGAACGGAAAAAAGCTCATGGAAAAGTTCGAACGGCACCTAAAGGAGTTGAAAATTGACATACCCTTCAAGGCAAGCAGAACCGGAAAGAGCGACCACATTCCCTTCAAAAAGGCGGGCAAGGAAACCCTATTTCTCTCCTCAAACCCCTTTACTATAAGACACACCCCCTTGGACAACTACGAGTCTATAAACTGGGACATAGTCCAGATGTGGTACGAGGTCATATCCACCTTCGTCAAGGTTCTGTATAGGCTATGATTACTTCCATGGGCAGATTTGTTCTTTTAACCCTAACTCTTATCACTACACTCTGGAGTTCCTCCTTTGAGAAGCTTGAGAAGAAGCTCTCTGGGATAAAGACCGTAAAGGTGACCTTCGTTCAGAAGGTAAAGTACTCCTGGTATCCCAAAGCGGACACATCAAAGGGATACTTCTACGCCTCGCGTGACGGCAGATTCAAGATAGAGTACACCTACCCCGACAGGGTTGTCATATTCTCAAAGGGCAACGAGGTGGTGATATACAACAAAGACCAGAGAGAGGTCTTAATAGATAAATTAGAAAATAACCGCTCCGCGGTGATAGAGTCCCTTTTCTTCTTCTCAAGACCCCTCTCGGAGGTTTTTAAACAGGTGGGGGAGATAGACAGAGGGCTTAAAAAGACGATAGTCATGAAGCCCATCAACCCCGACGAGAGCATAAAGGAGGTTTACGTAGAGCTGAACGACAGGTTTGAGATTCAGAAATTGAGGATATACGACAAAGAGGACACCGAGACCACGATAGAGTTTATAGAGATAATGAAAAACTTCACCCCCTCAGATGGACTCTTCAGGGAAACCCTCCCGGACGATGTAAATATAAGGAGAGTTAGTATAATACCTACCCTATGGAAAGCTACGACCTTATCGTAAAAGAGGTAATCCTGCCCGAAAGGGGAGAGGGATTTGACATAGCAATAAGGGACGGAAAGATAGTTAAGATAGACAAAGGCATAGAGAAAGATTTCTCAAAGGAAGTCCTTCTAGGTAAAGGTAAGATTGCACTACCCTCCTTTGCCAACGTTCACACCCACGTTCCCATGTCCCTTCTCAGGGGGATAGGTGCAGACCTGCCCCTTATGGATTGGCTCCAGAAGGTAATATGGCCCCTTGAGGGCAGGTTCGTGTCCCCGGAGTTCGTCAGGGATGGAACTATGCTCAGCCTCCTTGAGATGATAAGGTCGGGTACTACCCTCTTTATGGACATGTACTTCTTTGAGGAGTTCGTGGCGGAAGCTGTTCAGGAGGCAGGCATAAGAGCCGGGCTGGGATTCGGCATACTTGACTTTCCCACAAAGGTGGCAAGCACACCGCAGGAGTATATAGAGAGGGCAAGAAAGTTCGTAAAAGATTTCAAAGGCTCAGAACTCATTTTTCCCGTTATCTGTCCCCATGCAGCTTACACCTGCTCTCCCAAAACGCTGGCGATGGCTAAAGAGCTTGCGGACAGCGAAGGTTTACTCCTTCACATACACGTTGCCGAGACCAAAAGCGAGGTTGAGCAGGTAAAGTCCGAGTACGGGAACACACCGGTTAAACACCTTGAAAGTGTAGGGTTTTTAGACTCAAACGTCCTTTGCGCCCACATGGTTTGGCTCGAGGAGGAAGAGATAGAGATAGTCAAGGAAAGAGACGTAAAGATAGCCCACTGCCCCGAGAGTAATCTAAAGCTCGCCTCGGGAGTAGCCCCCGTACACCGCTACATAGAAAGAGGCATCCTCGTGGGTCTGGGAACGGACGGAGCCGCCTCCAACGACAACCTTGACATGCTTGAAGAACTCTCCACGATGGCAAAGCTCCACAAGGGAGTGAGCTTAAACGCGGAAGCCATAAACGCAAAGACGGCGTTAAGGGTGGCAACAGAAAACGGCTTCTCCATAGCGGGAATAAAAGCGGGAAGGATTGAAGAGGGATACGAAGCGGATTTAATTCTCCTAAACTCAGAGGTTCCGCACCTGCAACCCCTTTACGACCCCGTGGCTCAGGTGGTTTACTCCGCAAACTCGGGTGACATAGACACGGTGATATGCAGGGGAAGGGTAATCATGGAAAAGAGGGAGCTAAAAACCCTTGACGAGGAGAGAATACTTCACACTGCCAAGAAGTGGGGCGAAAGAATAAAAAGCTCTCTAAGCTGATATACTATTTTCCTATGCTAAGGATAAAGAAAAGCGCTTTAGATAAACTCCTCGCTCAGGCGGAGAAGGATTATCCCTACGAGACCTGCGGACTGCTTTTAGGGAAGTCTCAAGGAGAGGTAAGAACCGTCTTTGGCATTTACGAAACCCCCAACGCCAACCCCGACAGGAAAAACGACCGTTACGAGATAGACCCCAAGGACTACATGAAGGCGGAGGACAAGGCAAGGGAGTTCGGACTTGAGATAGTGGGTGTTTACCACTCCCACCCCGACCACCCAGACAGACCCTCGCAGTTTGACGAAGAAAGAGCCTTCCCCGACATGTCCTACATAATAGTCTCCGTTCAAAAGGGAAAAGCAGTATCTTACAGAAGCTGGGAGCTTGAAGGGGATAAATTTAAGGAAGAAGAAATTCTAACCTTCGGTTTTTAAACATGAAGGGAAAGGAAATCCTAAAAGGCACCCTCGCCGTAGCGGTTATATTCGTATCCGCAACCATACTCGCAACCGTTCTGTACGCCCCTATCGTCTTCATCGTCGCCCTCATAATAGCCCTGATAACCGTAAAAACCCTAACGGGAAAGGAAAAAGTCCTAATCTTCTTCCTTATAGCTCTTTTCTCCTTATCTCTGCTCTACACAATCTTAGCCGTAAACAACCCGGCTCTAAGGAGGCTCGGAGAAACACCGGGAATAAAACACCCCGCGGTGATAATAAAGGAAAAGGGGAGAAAGTAAAAGTTTTTTATGGTAGTATGTAAGTGTAAATCAATCTTCAACCCTTGTTAATTTCCACTCTTAACAGGGG
>WFYI01000100.1 GCA_015490155.1 Aquificaceae bacterium
GTGTCTACGAGGAGCTTGACTTTTTTAAAGTCCATATCCGGTGCGAGTCCGTGTCCGAGATTAAATACGTACTTGCTCTTTCTGGGTATGCTCCTCAAAAGCTCTAAGGTTTTGTGTTTTATAACCTCCTCTGTCGAGTAAAGGACTGACGGCTCGAGGTTTCCTTGGAGGGCTTTATCGGTTTCGAGGGAAAGTATGGACAGGTCAACGCTCCAATCCACGGAGAGAGCGTCCGCGGAGGTTTGGTCTGCCAGCTCGAAGAAGGAGGAAGAGCCTTTGAAGAAGTATATTAAGGGTACATCGTACCTGCTTTTAAGTTCCTCTATTAGAGCTTCAACATGGGGATAAACGAAGTACTCGTAGTCTGCGTAGCTCAGGTAGTTAGCCCAGCTATCGAAAAGCTGTATGAGGTCTGCACCCGCTTCTATCTGACGGGATACGTATTCTACGAGGGTCTCGGTCAGGATTTCCATGAGCCTTTGGAACTCCTTTTCCCTTTCCCACATGAAGAGCTTTGTTTTTCTAAACTCTCTGCTGGAGGAACCCTCTATCATGTAAGAGGCGAGTGTGAAGGGTGCGCCTGCAAAGCCTATAACGGGAACCTCACTCTGAGCGGACTTTACACCCTCTATAACCTTGTAAACGAAGGCGTTGTCTTCGGGATTATACTTCGCAAGGGAGTAAATGTCTTTGTTCCAGCTAAGTTTGGGACCCTCTCCCTCAACAAATTCCACCTTAGCTCCTAAAGACTCAAGGGGTACGAGTATGTCGGAAAATATGATAATTGCATCAACGGAAAGAAGCTCTAAGGGAAGGAGTGATACCTTTACCGCAAGCTCAACGTTTTTGCAGAAAGAGAGAAAATCCCTTTCCTTTGCCCTTAGCTCTCTGTACTCTTTCATGTACCTGCCCGCTTGACGCATCAGCCATACGGGAAACCGCTCAATCTTTTCACCCCTGATACTTCTTAAAAGGAGGTCGTTTTTAATCATAGGGAAAGATTGTAAACTACTACAGATGTTTATTGACAGGGTAAAAATCTTCGTAAAGGGCGGTAGGGGAGGCAACGGTGCGGTGGCATTTCTCAGGGAAAAGTACAGACCTCGTGGAGGTCCCGCAGGTGGGGACGGGGGAAAGGGTGGAGACGTGATACTTGTGGCTACCTCAAGGAAACATACACTTTTAGACTTTAAATACAAAAAGCACTTTAAAGCAGGAAAGGGAGAACACGGAAAGGGTAAGAACCAAAAGGGTAAGGACGGAGAGGACGTAATACTTTACGTTCCCCTTGGGACTGTGGTCAGGGACGCCGAAAGCGGTGAGGAGCTATGCGACCTTACGGAGGAAGGACAGAGGTGTGTCGTAGCAAAGGGTGGAAAAGGAGGCAGGGGAAATGCCCACTTTGCAACACCCACAAATCAGACTCCGAGGTATGCGGAGGAGGGAGAAGAGGGTGAGGAGAGATGGATAATTCTTGAACTCAAGCTCATAGCGGACGCGGGAATTATAGGGCTTCCTAACGCGGGAAAATCCACGCTCCTATCGAAGCTCACGAAGGCAAAGCCCAAGGTAGCGGATTACCCCTTTACGACACTGCACCCTAACCTCGGCGTTATGGAGCTGGACGAGGAGAGAAGGGTGGTTATAGCCGACATTCCGGGGCTTATAGAAAACGCCCACAGAGGCGTGGGACTCGGGCATGAGTTCTTGAGGCACATAGAGAGAACTAAGCTTCTGGTTCACCTGATTGACGTTTCCGACGGCAGGGAACGGGAACCCTTGGAGGCTTACGAGCTTGTGAACAAGGAGCTTGAGAGCTACAGCCCGGCTCTTGTAGAGAAGCCTCAAATCGTGGTTGCAAGTAAGATAGACAGTTTATCAGACAGAGAGCTGTTGAACGAGCTAAAAGCTCACTTTGAGCGTGAAGGTAGGGACTTTTTGGCGGTTTCTTCACTTACCGGGGAAGGTATAGAGGAGCTTAAAGAGTTAATATGGATGAGGTTAAAGGGGTTATAGATACCTCAAAATGGTCAGGTCTTTGGTGTCCGCCACTATCCTCATCAGTGCCTCGTAAGCCGTTCTATACTTAGTGTACTCGTAGATACTTTCGGACACGTCCGCGTCCTCGACCTCCGACTTCTCTCTCCTTAGCTCTTGGTCTTTGAACTCCATGGTTTCTTGGGTTTGTTTTACCGAAGATAGCAAGCTGCCCGTGTCTGAACGCTCATAGACTATCTTGTCGTAGCTTCTTTGCATAGCCATGACATCCGAGTCGTCGGGAGACATACCTTCTCCGAGCTTTCTGTACACCCTATCAACTATCTCAAAGACACTTTTCTGGGTGAAGTTACCCAACTGTTCCGAGGGGTCTCCTACATTGGAAAAGCTGATATTTATAGGCTCCAAGGTATCCTCGGGTATGAGCCTGAGAGTGTAAGTTCCATCCTCGAGCTGGTGGGCAAAAGCTCTAATCCTTTCTCCGGTAGCGTTGTTTATGGCGTCCACAAGCTCCTGAAGGTTGCTGGGATTGGTCGGGTCTGCGGCGTTGTTGTCGTAGGTGATAGAGTAGGTGGTTCCCTTGTAAGTCAGGTTCAAAGTAGCCTGTCCGTCCCCGCCGAGGGTAAAGGTATCTGTAGGTGAGTTAAAGGTGGTATCAAGCTCGTAAACGTTGGTCGTAAAAACCCTCTCTCCGCTTTTAAACACGTCAACCTTGTTATCGGTTCCGATTTGAACCTTGAAGCTTTCCTTACCTCCGCGGTAAGCGTAGTTCGTATCAAAGGGCTTGGTGGTCAGGGCTGTTCCCGAAAACACGTAGTTCTCACCGAGCTTTTCGTTCGCCATGTCAAGTAGGAAGTCTATCCCCTCCCTGAACTCCGCAGCCATGGCTTCCCTCTGCTCCGGCTTTACTATGTCCTTCTTTGCCTGAATAGTTTTTGTGTAAAGAGCCTTTACCCTGTCGGACATCTTGCCCAGTGCGTAATCGACGTAAGTCAGGTTTATGTCAGCAAAGAGACGGTTTCTTGAAAACTGAGAGAGCTGTGAGATTTCCTGTTTGAGCTGGTTAACGTTGTAGGTTGCCGACGGGTTGTCGGATATGTTCTTGTACTTCTTGCCCGTGCTTATCTGGATTGCTCTGTCGGTTATGTTGTTTCTTATTCTGTCGTCCTGCCTCTGGAATACCGAGTAGATTAAAAAGTCAGGCATCTTCATAGCTCATCACCTCACACCATCCTTAATGTGGTTTCTAACAGCTCGTCCATCGTGCTTACCACCTTTGCCGCGGCTTCGTAGGAACGCTGGAGCTTCATTATCTCCATGAACTCTCTATCTATGGATACACCCTGCATCTGCGTTAGCTTATCGTTCAAAGAGTCAAGGAGCGCACCTTCTACGTCCAATTCCTTTCTGAGGTCGCTTTGAGTTGAGGCTATGTCGTCTATTAGTGTGTTTACCTTACCTTTGGTGTTATCCCACCAGAGGTTTGAGAACTCGGAAAACTCATCGGTAAGTGCAAAGTCGATGTCTCTCAGGTCGTCTCTTAGATTAGGTGCGAGTGATATATCCGCAAGCCCCGTTCCGGCGAAAACAGGGGAGCTTTCGTAAATGTTCCCCCCCGTATCGTTTACAGAGTAATTCCCTGCGTTGTCAATCCTCAATGTGAATGTACCGTCCGGATTGTTTACAACGGTTGCGGAGAAGCCGGCTCCTGTAAGTGTGGGGTCTGTGTTTATAGCGTTGGCTAAACCGTTCAGGGACAGAGTTCCATAGTTGGATATGGTTGTCAGAAGCGTGGGCGGGTCTGTGGAGTTGTCGTAAAACTCAAGATTGCCGTCAAGTCCGTAAGTGTTCAGGACTGCCGTAGAGCTATCTACATTCTTAATCAGGTACCAAGTACCCGAGTTAGCCCTCGGGATTTTAACCTCGGATATGAGTTGCTTTGCTATGTCGTTTAGTTCACCTTTGTACCTGTCTATGTCTGCAATCGTATCCAAGGCACCCTTTACCTTACCCCCAGTTAACAAGCTACCTATCTCGCTTCTCTTTCCGTCAAGTGACCTCCAATAAAGCGTACCTCCGGTGTACTCTAAACTCCACTTATTCTTCTCAAACTCGACGAGAGCAAAGCCCTTTGAGGTATCCACCCTGACCCTGCCTATGTCGTCCTCCTCAACGGTTATGTTCACGAGTTCCGACAACTCCCTGAGGTACTTATCCCTCTCGTCAAGGAGGTTTTTGTAGTCCTCACCTCTGGTGTAGTTGATGGCGTAACCGAAGGTTATGTCTTTATTTATCTTGTAAATCTTATTTATCAGGTCGTTTACCTTACGAACGTAACTGCCCAGCGTGTAGTCGGCGGTTGACCTCAGCCTGTCTAAATCGCTCGCTTTGGTCTTCAGGAAGTCTACCACCGTTTTCGCGGTGTGATAAAAATCGCTCTGCGCTCCGTCGTTGGTCGGCTCCTTCATAAGGTCTATGTACCTTTCGTAAAACCGGTTTGTGTAATCACCCGCTCCTATGTTCTCTGCAAGCTCTTGAAATATGCCCTCAACGTTCTGGTTGAAACCTATCCTCTCGTTCAGGTAGGATACGTAGGAGAGCTTTCTATTCCTGAGTTCCACGTAGTAAAAGTTCTGGTCTCTCCTGACCTGCTCTATGTAAACTCCCACGGGGTAAAGGCTGTTGAGTTCCGGTGTCTCCTCCGCATAGTCAGGGTTGTTGGCGTTCATTATGTTTCTGTTACGAACATCTATCGCCCTCTTGAATACGTCCAAAGCCTCGGATATGAGGTTAAGGGTTCCGAACATCACACCCTCCTTGAGATGACTCCCCTTTCGAGTTTAAGGAAGGGCTTTACCCCGCCCGCGATTATCTCTAGGTTTCTGCTCAGGAGGGTTTTCACCTCTTCGTAGTCCCTCTTTACCTCTAAGAGTTCTTCTTTGCTCATGTTCTTCATCAGGGCGTACATCTTCTTGAGCTTTAGTTCTAAGTCCTTAGTATCAAAGGGATTTTTGAGTATCTCCTTAACCTCACCCACCAAGTTTCTAAATTCCTCCACCTTTGCCAATACAAAACCCTCCTATAATAATAAAAAGTATCGGCATTTACAGTAAATTTTTCAAGTAGGGGGGCAGACATGAA
This sequence comes from Aquificaceae bacterium, assembly GCA_015490155.1. Classification (GTDB taxonomy): domain Bacteria; phylum Aquificota; class Aquificia; order Aquificales; family Aquificaceae; genus WFYI01. The sequence continues at coordinate 5,140 of WFYI01000100.1, forward strand.
AATAGCCACACGGCTAAAACTTATAAACCTACTGCTGGTGGTTATGACCGCTGTAATCGCGGGGGTTGTTTACATATCTGCAACAAAGGTTCAGAAGTCCGAAATGCAAACGAGGGAAGATTTAAAACACCTCGACACCTATAGGACTATGAAGGTGGAACTTTTAAACGTTGCTATAGCCTCAAGGGACTACATACTGAATCCCGCCGACGAGAATGCAAGGAAGAGAATAAAGGAACACTTTAAGAGGTTCACGGAACTGTTTGCAGAAGTTAAGAAGCACGAAAAGAAGTTTAACAAAAGGGAGCAAGAGCTTCTGAGCGACCTGACCTTTGCCCTCGGGTACCAAAGCGATTTAGAGCAGTTGATACAGCTGGTAGAGTTCGAGGCTCTTGAGGAAGCAAAGGAAGCGCTCGTAGAGGCAGAGAAGAAAAGCCTCAAAGACATACTGGGAACTCTGGAACTGCTTCTCGAATACAGGAAAGAGCTGTTAAAGAAGCGACAGGCGGAGATGGTATCCACGATTAAAACCGGAGCAACCACAGCCGTAGCCGTCCCCGTGGTATCAATCCTTATAGTTTCCCTTTTAATGTGGGTAATTAGCAGGGGAATAGTCAGGCACGTGGACATCATAGTAAAGGGTGTGAACGAGCTTGCTCAAAAGATGGTGTTCCGAAACTTCAAAGCAGAGCGTTTTGGAGACGAGCTTGACAAGCTAAACGAAGCACTGGGAGAGATAGTTAGGGAAATCGGCAGGGCAATAACTACTATAAGGGGTGTGATGGAAAAGGTATCCCACGGTGATTTGACGGAGAAAATTCAAGAGGAGTTCAGGGGAGATATAGAGGAACTCAAGCAGAACGTAAACAAGTCCATAGGCGACCTCAGTTCGGTGCTTAGTGATATGAAGGTGAGCTTTAACCAGATTGCGGACAGTATGGTGATGCTAAAGGAGAGTATAGGCGGTATAAGACAGGACAACGAAAGCCTTAACGAGATGGTTCAGAAGATAACCGCGTCCATGGAGGAAAGCACTCAGGCTATAAACCAGATTGCGGAGGATACAAACAGAGCCATGAACATGGCAAAGGACATGGACAAGGCTACGGGTATAGGTAAGTCAAAGATAGATATAATGCAAGAGGCGATGGAGCACATCGCTACCGTTGGTAAGGACATAAACTCTATAACCACAAGGATAATCGAGATTTCTGAACAAACGAACCTCCTCGCCCTGAACGCGGCGATAGAGGCGGCAAGAGCCGGAGAGGCGGGAAGGGGATTTGCGGTAGTTGCAGACGAGGTTAGAAAGCTGGCAGAGACCACAGCTATTGCCGCAAAGGACATAGCGGAACTTGTGGAAAGGGCGTTCAAGGTTATAGAAGATGGACATAAAGCTTCCGGAGATGTGGTTCTCAGCTATAAGAGGATAGAGGACTTCTCAGCGGAGATGAACAGGATAATAGAGGACATAGCCACAGCCATAGAGGAGCAAAGCCGTACCCTATCCCTCATGGAAAGCAGTATGGAGGAGATGAAAAACATATCCGATAGAAACACAGAGGCTTTGAACAACATGAGTGACGAGGTCGCAAAGGTGGCAGATACCTCTCAAGAGGTCAGGGAGAAGATGGGAAGGTTTAAGACCTGAGCTTCTTAATCTCCCTTTTGTACACAAAGAAGAATATAAACGCCCTTATGAAAGTCTCCACGGTCATGAAGCCCCACGGGACGAGGGGAGAGTGTATAACCTTCAGCAGAAGGTAAGAGGGAAGTATCCTGAAGCCCCAGAATGAGCTTACGTTAACCACCATGGGGACGCTCGTTCTTCCCATTCCCTTCAGTGCGCCCGAAAATATCGAAGCGTAAGCCATAGGGACTTGGGAAATCCCGACGATTATCAGGTAATAGCTTGCGAGCTTTACGACCTCCGCGTCCTTTGAGAAAATAAGCACGGGATACTGGGGAAAAAGTATCAGAAGTAATCCCGCAATACCCATTATGCCCGCCGTGAGGTTGGCGGTGAGCTTTATCCCGTACTCGAGACCCGTGTAATTTTTAGCTCCAAAGTTCTGACCGGCTATGGTGGTCGCCGCTATCATAAAGCCGAAGCCTACCATAAAGGATATACTCTCCACCCTTATACCAATCTGATGAGCGGCGAGGGCTTTGTCCCCGAAGCTTGCAAGAAAGCCCACGAACACGCTAAAGGAGAGAGAGGTTATGGAACGCTCGAGGGCTGTAGGAAGACCAATTCTGACTACCTCTTTAAGTATAGCTAAGTCTATAGTGGGCTTCAGGGGGAAGGGCTTTTTTACAACTACGAACAGGTACAGGTATATGAGGAAGGCAACTACTTCCGAGAGAACAATCCCCCAACCCGCCCCGGCAACTCCAAGCTTGGGAAATCCAAAAGCCCCGTTTATCAAAATGTAGGCTGTTGATATATTTATTACATTCATCAGTATGGCAACCTTCATTGGCGTTTTAGTGTCCCCGAAACCGTTGAATGCCCCATAAAAGGTGTTCGTCAGAAAACCTATGGATATGAACCAGAATATAGGTTCTATGTACAGTCTGGACAGGGATATGACATTCTCCGACGCTCCGAGAACCTTCATTAGAAAGAGAACGAAATTCGCACCCCAGAGGGTAAGGGGCAGAGAAATCAGCAGAGATAGGATAAGCCCTATGGTCAGAACTGGAGAGGGGTCTTTCCCCGCACCTACCCTCTGAGCCACCAAAACCGATGTTCCCGTGTAGGATAGAGCCATGAGGGAGTATATGAACCATAGAATATTTAAACTAAAACCGACGGCGGCAATTGCCGCCGTAGATATTCCGGAAACAAGTATCAGTGAGAAGGTGCTTTCAACGGTGTAAAGTAGATTGACGACTATTATGGGAAGAGCCAGCTTAACGATTTTTTTCGTGTTCTGAAGTCTGCTGTCCTCCGGATTTATGAGGAGTTTAGGTGAGTCCATTTTCTAAGCCACGAGCTTTTTAAGTTCCTCCATAGCTTTTCTGTATCCGAGTTTGTAAAGCTCGTCAATCTTGTTTATGTCAAGGGGAGAGTAATCCGCTATGTCCGGTACTATAACCAAATCGCAGAACTCTTTCCGTTTATCGACATTAGAGCGAACGGCAAGCAGGAAACTTCTTGCGAGTATGTGAACTATGCCCTTTGCCTTTTTGACCCTGTTCGTGGGATTTACATCAACACCTACGAGCTTCCGCCGGCTTCTTCTGAAAGGCTCCACCGGTAGGTTATTCACTATTCCGCCGTCTATGAGAAGGTAATTTTCGTACTTTACCGGCTCAAATACTCCCGGCAGGGCGCAGCTTCCGAAAAGTATGGGGGTAAGCTCACCTTCGGAGAAGTAAAGGGGCTTTCCCTCGAGGAAGTCCGTAGCGCATATCCATGTCTTTACGGGTAGTTCCTCCAATCTCTCGTGGTGTATGTACTTCCTGAGTTCCCTCTCAGCCCTTTTGAAGGAAAAAAGCCCCTTTCTCGGGACTTTCAGTCTGAAGATTCGCAGCCATCTGATAGCTTTAAGTATCTTTAACATCTCCTCCGGAGGGTAGCCTGCGGAATAGAAAACGCTAACTATCGCACCCGCACTCACGCCGCTCAGAGCGGCTACATCTATATCAAGCTCCTCCAGAGCCTTTAAAACCCCTATGTGGGCTACGCCCCGTGCCATTCCGCCGGATAAAACGAGGTTTACTTTCATGCAATAAACTACAATAGCACATAAACAACCGAGCCTAAGCTCGGCGGTAAACCGAAATTCGTAAATCGGACTATAATCTTATGCTATGACTCCCGAGGAACAGCTACGGCTTATAAAGGAAGGCACATCTGAAGTAATAAACGAGGAAGAGCTTCTTAAAAAGCTGGAGAAAGGAAAGCCCCTCAGGGTAAAAGCTGGGTTTGACCCTACCGCTCCGGACTTACACTTGGGACACACGGTTCTTCTCCAAAAGATGAGGCAGTTTCAACAGCTGGGACACGAGGTTTATTTCATCATAGGGGACTTTACAGCTATGATAGGAGACCCCACGGGAAGGAGTGAGGCGAGACCTCCCCTGACCAGAGAGCAGGTTCTTGAGAACGCAGAGACCTACGAACATCAGGTTTTTAAGATATTAGACCCCGAAAAGACCACCATACTCTTTAACAGCTCGTGGTTAGAGAGCTTGGGGACAAGGGGCGTGATAGAGCTTTCCGCCAAGTACACAGTCGCAAGGATGTTGGAGAGGGACGACTTCTCCAAGAGGTTTAAGGAGAACAAGCCCATACACGTACACGAGTTCCTTTATCCCCTATTTCAGGCTTACGACTCGGTTGCGATGGAGGCGGACGTGGAGTTAGGGGGAACAGACCAAAAGTTCAACCTATTGATAGGCAGAGACATTCAGAGGGAGTACGGGAAAGAGGCTCAGGTGTGCATCACCATGCCCCTTCTCGTTGGGCTTGACGGCGTCAGGAAGATGTCAAAGTCCTACGGAAATTACGTGGGAATTACGGAAGAGCCAAAGAGCATGTTCGGAAAGCTCATGTCCGTATCCGACGAGCTTATGTGGGATTACTATCTTCTACTCACGGACTTTACCTCGGCGGACATAGAAAGGATGAAAAAAGAACTCCACCCGATGGAGGCGAAGAAGAGGCTCGCTTTCCTGATAACCGAGAGATTTCACTCAAAAGAGGAAGCGGAAGAAGCGCTCAGGTGGTTTGAAAGCACCTACTCAAAAAGGGAATTCCCCGAAGACGCTCCCGAGGTAAAACTCCCCGCCGGCAAGGTAAAAGCCCTTGAGCTTTTGGTGAAGATAAACGCGGTTCAGTCAAAGAACGAGGCGAGGAGGATAATTCAAGGCGGTGGGCTTAAGGTGAACTTTCAAAAGGTCTCCGACCCTTACGAGGATGTTGAGGTTTCAGAGGAGCTTAAAGTTCAGGTGGGAAAGAAGAAGTTTTACAAAATCATTCCCCTATGAGTTTACTCTCTACGAGCTTTATATCCTCCTCCACATCAACGCCGTGGTAGTAGTTCTCGGTAAGCAGAACCCTTATCCTGTATCCGTTTTCAAGGAGCCTGAGCTGTTCAAGGGACTCTAACTCCTCTAAAGAGCTTTTTTTCATGTTCACGAACTCCATAAGTGCGTCTTTCCGAAAGGCGTAAATGCCGATATGCTTTACGGGGTACGGGCTTCTTACCCCCTCTCTAAAAAAGGGTATGGGCGAGCGGGAGAAGTAAAGGGCGTATCCATTCCTATCAAGTACGACTTTAACGTCAGAGTTTCTGCGATAAGCCTCTTTGTCGGTAATCCCCAGCGTTGCTACCTTCTCTCCCTCCTCCAGCACTTGGAAGAGCCTGTTTACGTCTTCTTTGTAAACGAAAGGCTCGTCCCCCTGATAGTTTATGACCAGCTCAAGGTCTAAGTCCTTAACCGCGTAGGCGACCCTATCGCTACCGGAGGGAAGCTCCGAAGGCGTGAAAACCACCTCCGCGGGTAGGTCTCTTACCGCGCCCGCTATCTTTTCGCTGTCCGTTGCGAGGATTACCCTGTGGCGGGTTCTTATACATCCCTCAACTACATACCTTATCAAGGGCTTTCCTTTTATGAGTACGAGGGGTTTTTCCTTCAGCCTTGAGGAGCTTAGCCTTGAGGGAATGACTATCGCCCTTTTCATAGAAAAATTTTAAAAAATAAAAAGGGGGGAAGGGGGTGCGGAAGGCACGGGAATTGAAGCAAGCAGCTTTACTGGTTTTAGAACACGAACCTGAATTGAAGGGTTATAGCGTCGTTCTTTATATCGTTTCTCTCCTCGTCTATCATCTGGTACTCGAGGGTTACACCCAAGAGCTTTGCCCTGTCGTACCAGTAATTTATACCCACGGAGGTCACCTTTAGCTTTCCGAGTGTTGCGCCGGCTTTTCCCTTTTTGTTGGGTCTCACGAAGTTGGCGGCGTCTCCATAAGCTACATTGTTTACCTCCACTATCTCGGGGTCCCAGATGTAGTAACTCAGGTAAGGCTCAAACTTGTGTACGCTTTTGGGATTTATGAGCCACGCACCCTTTACTATGAAGAACTTGTTATCAAAGCTCTCGCTCGTGTTTGACGGCGAAAGCCATACGTTTTTAAAAGATACCTGCCCCGCTTCTGCCGTGAATAGGAATTGACCGTGATGCCACGCAAAGTCAACTCCCATCATCTGCATGTCAACCTTGTGGTTTATCACCTCCGGATTGCTGAAGGGGTTGGGAAGTATAAGGTAGGGTAATCTCGTTTGAACCGTCCCCGCTCCGTTTACCATCTTCCCGTTTCCTGCCACTCCCGGGCTTATCCCCTGAACATCCGTAATTAACTCCTGGTCTATGTTGTCCTGCCTCGCGTAGGAAAATCCGAGGGTAACTCCCTTTCTCTTGCCCAAGTAGGTATCCCTGTACAGCCAGTTGTAAGCCTTTGCCTTGCCCTCGGGCTTTCCGAACATGAGTGTAGTTCTGAAGGTGTAAAGGAAGCTGTCCGTCTCGTTGCCCCTCATCTGGGATATACACTTGGCGGTACCGGGGAACCCTGCCTCACCTGCGCTTGCACACGCGGCACCGCTGAAGTCCACCTCCGTGGACATGGTCTTATCCCAAGGCTGTCTTATACCCTCAAAGCCGTCAAATATACCGAAGAAGCCGTCCCAAGTAATCTTCCTGTAGCCCTTTGCCTTTGTACCCTTTCTAAGGTGTATAAATCCACCGTAAGACCTACCGGTAACGTCTCCCACCGTTAGGTGCGTCCACCTAAGAGTGGCGAATGTTCTGTCCGACTCAAGGTTGTCAAAGCCCGTTCTTCCGTACTGCTCCCTTCCGAGGGGAACCCTCGGGAAACCCACGTGCAGGTCTGCAATCCAGCCCTTGGTGTCTATCATCTTATCTATGGCGAATTTGAGGTCTAACTCGTGTAGGGCAAAGGTGTAACCTCCCAAGACCCCCGTCTGCCTTATAGTTCCCGCAGGCTGTCCTCCGAAGGGTGCCATGTAAGCTTCCCTACCCGAGTTGTTCAGCCTCATGACGAAGTTAAACTTGAACCACTTATTGTAGCTTCCTCCCATTCTCAGCCTTATACGCCTAAAGGAGAAGTCCACCCTGTTGTCCGCCTTGACGAAGTTAGGTCTGTTCTCGTCGCTTATCTGCTGATACCTCAACCAGCTCTGAATTAGGAAGTTTATGCTCAAGAAGTGGCTCTGAGAGGGACTGCCTATCTTTATAGCCTGAGCAACATCCGGGGTAAACAGAGCCGCAAGTCCTAACCCCGCTCCTGCAACTAATTTCCTCATCTTCTTCCCCTCCTCGAATTACTGAACCTTTATGTAGGCATAACCTATGCTCTGAAGGTGGGCAACAGTTCCCACACCCGAGGGAACTATCTTCACGAAGTCGTAGAGCTTGTTAAGGAGCTTTCCTCTCTTTACCGTTATCCCGCAGATGTAGTACTCAACGCCGTACTGCTTGAGTTCCTCCAGCTTCGCCTTTATACCCTTCTGGTCTATATCCTCCTTAGCCCACTTGGTTCCCGCAAGCTCCTTTAGGAAGAACTTTGCCCCCGCCCCGTGGGAGACTACCACTATCTTCACCTTGAAGGGGTCAAAGTCGTAAACGCTCAAGTGGTTAGTTATGTTCCTGAGCATGACCTTAAACCTCTTCTCCTGAGGAAAGTCGGCGTGGTATATGACGTTTACCTTTGCCTCCTTCTTCAGGTCTTCAAACTTTAGTCGCGGTATGCCCGCTAAGGATACACCCCCCACGAGAGGAGCGGTAAGTGCCACTGCTCCGAGTTTAAAAAACGACCTTCTATCCATAGCCACCTCCTCCTTACAAGTTTTTCATGTCTGTATATAACAATCTGCGTGCCAGAAATCCTTGATTTCTCAACTCTTTGATAAATCAGGATATTTTTCTTTTTATGTAAAATCTGACCTTGCCATTCTGGCAAGGTAGAATGTCAAAATGACATATAGTATTTACCCTGATGCCAATTATTAGGGAAGGGAAGGCAAAAATCCTCGTGCCGGAGCTTAGAGATATAGTATCTTCGGACATGCCCGTCTTCTACAACCCAAAGATGAGGGTAAACAGAGACCTGACCGTTTTGGTTCTCAAGTACCTATGCAAAGACAGGAAAGAGGTTATAACCGCAGACCCCTTGGCTGCAAGTGGTGTCAGGAGCGTGAGGTTCTTACTTGAGGGAGGCTGTGTCCAAAGGGCTTACCTGAACGACATAAACGAGAAGGCGGTTGAGTCCATAGAGGAGAACATGGGACTCAACTCAATAGGGAGAGATAGGTACGAGATTTCCACTAAAGAGGCTAATATGTTTCTCAGGTACAGGAGGGGCTTCGGCTTTGATTTACTGGACTTAGACCCCTTCGGAACGCCCGTTCCCTTCTTGGAGTCCTCCATGCTGAGCCTCAAGAGGGGAGGGATACTCAGCCTGACCGCAACGGACACCGCTCCCCTTGCGGGAACCTATCCGGGAACCTGCAAAAGAAGGTACGGGAGCAAGCCCCTGCGGAACGAGTTTAAGCACGAGGTAGGTTTGAGAATTCTAATAAAGAAGGTGATAGAGGTCGCAGCCCAGTACGACATAGCCATGATTCCCCTTTTCGGGTACGCCCACATCCACTACTTCAAGCTCTTCTTTAAAAAGGAAAGGGGCGTTAAGAAGGTAGATGAGCTTTTGGAGAACGTAGGCTACCTGCTTTACTGCTTTAACTGCTCCAACAGAAAACCTGTGAGGAGTATATTTGAGGTAGAGCAAAGGTGTCCTTACTGCGGAACTCGGTTCAATTACGGAGGTCCTATGTGGCTGGGAAAGCTATGGGACGAGGAGTTGGTAGATTACATACACGACCTCTCACTCGGGGATGAGAACATATCCGCAGAAACGAAGAGGATACTCGGCTTTATAAAGGAGGAGTCCGAGCTTCAAATGGTGGGATACTATCAGGCTTCCCACATAGCAAAGCTCTTAAAAATAGAGCAACAGCCCCCAATACACAGGATTGTGGAGAGCTTAGATGGCAGGAGAACCCACTTCGCGGGAGACGGTTTCAGAACCCTAAAGCCCCACGAGGAGGTAATGTCCCTTTTCAAGGAGTTGTAGGGTTGTATAATAATCCCCCATGGCTTTTTAGCCCATAACACATAAAACCGTAGGAGGCAACAGGAAAGATGGACTCTATCAGACTTGCGTTTTTGAAACTTGCGGAGCTTGAAGGAACGCCCAGACACGTTAAAGCACTGCTCAGGTATTTACAGGACAAGGGAGTTGAGGTAAAGGAGTTCGTACTGAACAGAGAGAACGTTCAGGAGACGGTGAACCAGCTGTCCGAGTTTAAGCCCCTGTTTACCATGGATATAAACGGGACGGGGATAATATTCGCAGACCAGGAGGGCAAAAAGGTTCCCTTTTACGACCTTTTCGGTGTAGTACACATGAGCTTCTTCATGGAAGACCCCTTGCTCCACTTCCCACAGCTCTTGGACGCCGCCGGCTCTCAGAACTTCCTCGCACTGATTACGGACTTAAGGTACATAGAAACTCTCAGGATGTTCGGCTTTCAAAACATAAGCTACATGACACCCTTCCTTGACTTCTCACAGATACCGGAACCCTCTAAGGAGAGGGATATTGAGATGGCGTTTACGGGACCCGTGATAGACCCCCAAATCATAGTTAATGCAGCCAGACAGAACCTCTCCGAGGAGTTTTTCCCCTACTTCTTGGAGACGGGAGAGTTCCTCTTCAGAAACCCGGAGGTTAACATACTCTACGCATCCGAGTACGTCTTATCTCTCTTCAATCCCGAGTTCCAGCAGAAGTTCAACGAGTGGAGGCAAAAGGAAAGGGAGGCTTACCTCAGACTTCTCAACGACATAGGAATTTACGCAACTGCAAGAAAGAGGTGGTACGTGGTCAGCTTCCTTGACGGGATAAATCTCAAGATTATCGGTGAGTTTCAAGGAGAGCTTAAAGAAGACCACGAGGTTATAAACATTAAAAACCACGAAGAGCTTTTGGAGGTGCTGGGAAGAACCTACCTGACCATCACAAGTTTTCCCCACACAGTACCTTCGGGTATAGGGTTTTTGCCCCTTGAGATAGGTGCAATGGGAAGCGCTCCGATGCTTGACTTCAGGGGAACGCTACCCGCTTATTTTGATTTGGAGAAGGAAGCTATAACTTACATGCCCCTTGACAGAGCTGATATTGAGGAAAAGCTCCTTTACTTTATGGACAACATAGGAGAGGCTGAGGAGATAGGAAAAGCAGCCCGTGATAGGGTGGTAAACAACTTCAGAGTGGACGACAGGGGAGAGTTCCTCTTCAGGATGATGAACGACATAATCAAGCAGGCTCAAGAGCAACAACAAACTCAAGAACAGCCTCAGGAATGATATGTTTCCCGGATTTGGGACTCTCGTAAACACCGTCCTCGTTCTGCTGGGCAGTTACATAGGCTTAAAGGGGGCAAGGTACATAAACCCCCGCCTCAGAGAGGGGATAGTTCACGCCATAGGGCTGTTTACCCTGCTCTTGGGTGTTAAGCTCATTCTTGAGAACAAACCCGAAACGCTCAAAGTGTTTATCCTCCTTCTAATTGGAGGAGCCTTGGGATACCTGATAGACATAGAGGGAAAGATAGAGAGTTTTTCAAAGGGCGGTAAAGACTTCACGGAGGCGTTTGTGGCTTCCTCGGTCTTGTTCACCGTAGGACCCATGACACTTTTGGGTTGCATACTCGAGGGTGCCAAGGGGGATAGCTCCCTTATACTCTCCAAAGCTACGATGGACGGGTTTTCATCAATAATTTTAGCTTCCTCACTCGGCAGGGGTGTCATGTTTTCCGCCTTTTTTGTCCTCGTATTTCAGGGAAGTATTACCCTCCTTGCCTACACCTTCGGGGAGTTTTTGGACAAACAAGCCATGTCGAACAGTCTCTTTATCGGAGGTGGATTGATGGTCGTTATAGCCCTAAAGCTCTGGGGACTGTTGGGGGAGGTCAAAAGCGTAAACCTGACGCTACCTATGGTGCTTGCTCTGTTTGTTTAGTTTTTATACCCCGAAGGGGTCAGTCCTCTACCTTTATGTGAGCTTCTTTAAGTTGCTTTGGGGATACGTAGTCCGGTGCGTCCGTCAGGGGGCATATACCCTTTTGGGTCTTTGGGAAGGGAATAACGTCTCTGATAGAGTCAAGCCCCAGCATTATGGCTAATATCCTGTCCAGACCGAAGGCAAGACCTCCGTGGGGAGGAGTGCCGAACTTAAGAGCCTCTAAGAGGAAACCGAACTTCTCCTGAGCTTCCACCTCGCCTATGTCCAGGAGTTCAAACACGAGCCTCTGAACGTCCGAGCGGTGGATACGGATAGAACCCCCGCCTATCTCCTCTCCGTTCAGAACCATATCGTAAGCCCTCGCTCTGACCGAGTGAACGAGCTCCTTTTTCCTTTCCACATCCTTCTCTTCCAAAGCCTCTTTTAGCTTTCCTATATCCTCTTCCACGGGGGCGGTAAAGGGGTGGTGCAGGGACATGAACCTTTCTTCTTCCTCGTCCCACTCCATAAGGGGAAAGTCCACGACCCAAAACACGTCCCAAACGCCCTCTTTTACAAGTCCGTAAGTTTTGCCGATGTGGAGCCTCAAGTTGCCCAAGTATTTGTAAACCAAGTCCTTCCTGTCTGCCGAGAAGAACACCACGTCCCCCGGCTCGGCACCTACCCTTGATAGGAGGTTGTTTACCTCCTCCTCGGAGAAGAACTTGACTATGGGAGAATTTAGCTTATCCTCTTCCACCTTTATCCAAGCGAGTCCCTTGGCTCCCAGCTTTTGAACGTAGGCAACCAGCTCGTCAATCTCCTTTCTTGAGAGGTTTGAGCCTTTGA
>WFYI01000101.1 GCA_015490155.1 Aquificaceae bacterium
GGTATGTCGTCCGAGGGCAGAACCCTGTCCTGAAGCTCAACGAGAACCACCTCCGAGCCGTAGGCTTTGAATATGTAAGCAAACTCAACACCTACCGCACCACCCCCTACTATAAGGAGTTTTTTAGGGAACTTCTCTATCTCCCATATCTGGTCTGTGTCCAAAATGTTCTTACCGTCCGGTTGTAGGTTTCCCACCCCTACCGGATGGGAGCCGGTAGCCAGAAGGATAAACTTGGTCTTCAGAGTTTCATTTGAGCCTTCCACATATACCGTATTTTTATCCTGTATTATCCCTCTGCCGTAAATTATGGGCAGTTTTATGTGCTGGGCAAACTTCTTAAAGTTCTCTCTTATTGTTACTACTACGTTGTCTCTGCCATCTCTCAAGTCCCCGTAGTTTAGACCGTAACCCTGCGGCTTTATACCGTAGCTTGGCATTACATCAAATCTATCTATCAGGAAAGCTCCATACCTCATGTACTTTGAAGGGATACAGCCCTTGTTTAAACAGTTCCCACCTACGCTATTAGGATTTAGTTCCACCAAGGCGGTCTTAAGTCCCCTTCTGACCGCGTAAAGGGCGGCTTCGTAACCCCCACTTCCGGCTCCTATAATCACGAGGTCAAACTCCATACCTTCCTCCGCTAAAGAGATTTAAGAATATTAGTATATAACTAACCTTGATTAGTATCTAAGCTGTAAAGCCGGCTCAACTTTCCCAAAGTTCACTTGCATACAACAACCTGCTGTAAGATAATTACTCAGCTATGGATTTATCCGGAGCTATCTTGTCCATACCGGCTTTGATGATAGCGGTTATACTTCACGAATTTGCCCACGGGTGGACTGCTTACAAGATGGGAGACCCTACCGCAAAGTTAGCGGGCAGGCTAACCCTGAACCCCATACCCCACATAGACCCTGTGGGGACGATAATACTTCCCGCCATGTTCATAATCCTTGGCTCTCCCATAATATTCGGCTGGGCTAAACCCGTTCCTATAAACCCCATGAACTTTAGGGACTTGCGTAAAGGTACATTTCTCGTATCTATCGCCGGTGTAGTCATGAACGTAAGCCTCGCTGTAGGTTTCGGAGTGCTTTACAGAATCTTAGACAGCATACGGGGCTTTGCTGACGCGTTCGTCGTGGAAAGCATAATAATCCCTCTTTTAATATTCTCGGCAAAGTCGGTTTTGATAAACCTAATACTTGCCCTCTTTAACATAATACCCATACCTCCCCTCGACGGTAGTAAGGCTCTAATGAGCTTCCTATCCTTTAGGTACTGGGAAATTTTCTACAAGTACGAGATGTACGGCTTTATCGTAATCACTGTCTTACTGTTCACGGGAGTTCTGGGAAAACTGATATATCCACCCCTTGTGGTTTTGTACAACCTTATCTTGGGAAGGATATGAACTTACGGTATTTCGGGCTTTATCTCAAGAGTGTTTCTATACTCCTTTAAAAGCTCCGAAAGCCTTTTAATGGCTTCCTTATTTCCCTTCTCAATTCTCAAAAGATGATGCCACCTTCTATCCCTAAAGATAGTTTGAACGTGGGGTGTTAATCTATCCTTTAAGACATTCTCCATATTCCTTGAAGAGATAGCCTTAAAGAGTCTGTAAAAAGGAGGCAATTTCTCTTCCTCCCTTCTAAGTAGCTCACGCCTCAGAAAAAGCTCGGGTTCGGCGTTTCTAACGCTTCTCACGGCTTCGTGTTCAGGGAATACAGTTTGAACTACAAGCTCTTTCCCTGCGTTAAGGTAAGAGCGCATAAGGTACTGGAAAAATTCCTCGTCGGAGTAGTAGGAGGGAACCGAGAGGATATTGTCCGCGGACACAACCACAACCACATCCTTAGAATCTGTTATGTCAGGTGTGTTGGAGAAGAAGAAGTTATCCCTAAGCCCAAAACTTTCCTCGATGACCTTTATCACCCGCTCTATGCCGAAGCCCACAGGCTTTAACCTACCCATACACCGCGGACAGGCAAGCTCCTTGCTCTTAAATCCGCATTTTGAACAGTAGAGAAGCTCGCGGAACATAGAGTAGGTCAAGAGAGTGGAACAGGCCGGACACTCAGTTATAAGCTCACACCTATGACAAAACATATAACTGTATCCTCTCTTCCTTGCCAGAAAGAGGATTTCCCTGTCCGGGTTCTCCTCTATAAAATCCACAAGGTAAGGGGTAAGTATCTCCGAAGGCTCCCGCTTGAGTACTTTGACGGGCTTCCTTCCGAAAGAGCTGTGCTTACGAAAAAGCCCGGCACTTACCAAATACGAGCTTTGAACCGAAGCTACCGGGGAGAGAAAGAGAAGCCTCGAACGGGTTCTTTTAGAAATTGAGTAAGTCAGATTTCTCAAGTCTAAGCCCTGTACGTAAGCGAGCCTAACGGACTTGGAAGCCTCGTCGAATAGGATTATATCTCTGAGATTTTTTGCCGGAAGAAGGGTAGAGATGAAAGTCCCCAGAACCACGGAGGGACTTCTCTGGGCAAAGAACCAACTCTCAAAGAGCCTTTTCCCCTTAGTTGAGGAGTGAACCTCTAAAACTCTATCTCCGAATTCAGCCGACAGTACCTCTCTAAGGTAAAGTAAATGCTTCAGCTCCGGAAAAAGGATTAGCGTCGAACATCCCTCGTTCAGGTTGTTATCCACACGCTCCGAAATTTTTTCTATTAAAAAATCTAACTCGCCTTCGGCGAGTTCGTAATTACTAAGTTTTAAACTTCTCTCCGTTTTTTGCTTCAGCTTTCTGATGTGTTTAAGGGCATAGGCGTAATCAAGCCCCTCCGAGAGTATCCCGCTCCTAACGAGCTGAGTAGCGTGCGACAGCTTAAAGCCCCTTTCCTTCAACTCCTCTTCGCTAACGCCGAGCGAGGTAAAGACGAAGAGGATTAATCTTCTCTTTTCCTCAGACCTAACCCTTTTAAGTGCCTCCTCAAGAGGGAGATTGAGCCTAAAGACCCTGCTACTGACCTTGGGTATCTTCCACTCATCACTTAGCTTCAGAAACCCCTTCTTTACAAGTAGGTTCAGTACACCCTCGGAGAACTTCTTAAGGAAGGTAGCTTTCCTAACCTTTTTCCTCGAGGATACGTACTCTACAGCACTTCTCGATAGGGAATCCAAGCCCTCTATTGAGCTTCCTGCAGGAATTACGTAGCTCTCTCTTTTCCAGAGAAACTGTGACGGTAGAAGCTTAAAAAGAAGTCTGTAAGGAGTTATCAAATAGTAGGGGGCAAGCTCCTTGACTACCTCCAGGGCGTAATCTTTTATTACAGGCTCTTCGTCCGGAAAGTCTATAACCTCCGGAGCGTCCGAGGGCGGGTTTACCCCAATACCTACCACAACGCCCGTGGTTGCCCCTTCCTTTAGGGGAACCAGAACCCTGTATCCTACGGGATTAATATCCCTGTCTGTTCTGTACAAGCTCACCCTCCCGTTGGGGAGGGCTACTCTCAATATCATCTACCCTTTCATTGCGTCGAGGACTTTTTTATCGAGCTCCACCATCTTGTACACGTTGCCCGTGTGGGCAAAGGGAATCACACCGGTTATAGTGGAGCCCGGGAAAAGCGTATTGTCTACCCTCTCTATGGAAAGCTCAAAAACGGACACGGGAAATGGGACTTCTTCTATCTTCTCGACTATCTCCTTGGCGTCCCCGTAGCACGTTAAGGACTTATCCGGTGCAAACACGTGAACTGCGAGCTTTCCGTTATCTCTGATGTTGTTAGCGGTAGCGGAATTGGAGCTAACTGCAACCCTGAGCGTTCTTTCGTCCACAGGATGTACCCAAGTTACGAAGGTCATGTGTATATTTCCGTCGCTATCTACTGTTCCCACTACAACGGGGAAAACGTTTAAATCCCTCATTAAATCTATAAGCTCTCTCGGTAGCATATCTTCCTCCTTTCGATGAATAGTTATAGAAACCTATTTTAACCCCTACAGGAGCGTTTTCCTATAACTACACTCATTCTGTAGTTATACTCAAGGACTTTCCCCTTCTGATAACCTTTTTCTTAGAACCTATGTGAACCTCCCCGCCCTTACTCAAAAGCCTCCTCACCTGCTCTATCTTCCTGAAATCAGCCAGCCCCGTCCACCTTCTTATGACTCTCCTCTGCAGGGCTACCTCTTGTGCCCTCAAAACACTAACCGATAGGGAAGTGTCCGACAGCTTAGCTCTCTCCAGAACCTCCTCTGCAAGCTTATTCATAAACTCGTTTTCCGCCTTTAGAACCTCTCTCATTCTCAGCAGGGTCTCCTCAAGGTTCGGATTTATCTCTTTCATCAAGGGTACTACTTTATGTCTAATTCTGTTTCTGTATATAGAAAGCTCGGAGTTACTACTATCCTCTACCCAACGGAGATTCCTACATTCTGCATAGCTTCTTATCTCTTCCTTGGTCACTAAGTAAAGGGGTCTTACGATGTCTTCGTGTTTAGGTTCAAAACCTATCAAACCGTCCATAACCGCGCCCCTCGTGAACCATATAAGGGAAGTTTCTAAGAGGTCGTTAAGGTGATGTGCGGTTGCTATCAAATCAAAGCCTTCCCGAGATTTAATCTCCCTTAGAAAGCCGTATCTAAGCTCCCTCGCAGTTTCTTCGAGGTTAGAACCTCTCTTGAGAGCCTCCTCCTTTACGTTCTTCCTATCGACGAATAGCTCTAAACCCCTTTCCTCTGCAAACTTTAAGCAGAAGCTCTCGTCTCTGAATGACTCTTCTCCCCTTAACAGGTGATTAAAGTGAGCCAGCGCCAACCTTTCTAAGCTTAGAAAGCCTCTGAGTTCCAGAAGGGCATCGCACAAGACCACGGAGTCGATACCTCCCGAAAAGGCTACGAGAAGGCTACAACCCTTTGGAATAAGTTTTTCTTCCTTTTGAAGCCTTACAATTTTCCTTAGCAGTTTACTCTTTTCCTTCATCACGCGAGGGTATAAAATATTAAGCCCTATGAGAGGTTACTGTGTAGTCCTTATCACCGCTCCGGTGGACAAAGCGGAAACCATAGCGGAGGAGATAATAAACAAGAAGTGGGGAGCCTGCGTAAATACGGTCATGGAGATAAGCTCTATATACTGGTGGAAAGGTAAGATAGAAAGGGATAAGGAGGCACTGCTCGTAGTTAAAACCTCCCTTGATAAGCTCGGTGAGCTTACTGAGGGCGTAAAATCCGTACATCCTTACACTGTGCCGGAGATAATAGCACTACCTATAATCGGAGGGAACGAGGACTACCTTAACTGGATAGAGGACTCCCTGAGATAGATGGCAAGGCTCTGCGTCGCTCTTGATACGGAGACAGAGAAGGCTTTAAAGCTACTTGATAAACTCTCCGACTACCCCCTAATCTTCAAGGTGGGACATAAGCTCTTTATCCCCGAAGGAAAGAGAATTATCAATGAGATAAAAGACAGAGGTTTTGAGGTGTTCTTAGACTTGAAGTTCCACGACATTCCCAATACGGTAGCCCTTGCGGTCAAATCCGCAGAGCAGTTGGGGGTTGATTACCTTACGGTTCATTCCCTCGGCGGTGGGCAGATGTTAAAGCGAGCTGTAGAGGAAGCTGCCCATGTAAAGGTTTTAGGCGTAAGCGTCCTCACGAGCCACGGGAAAGAGTACCTCCGCTTTCTAAGAACAGGTTTTAAGTCCGTTAGGGAGATGGTTATGTACCTTGCGGAGGTCTGTGTTAGCGATGGCGTACACGGGATAGTTTGCTCCGCAGAGGAGGTGGGCGATATAAAGGAAAGGTTCGGAGATAGGCTTATTACGGTGGTTCCGGGCATAAGGTTTTCAAAGGAGAACGCACAAGACCAGAAGAGGGTGCTGACCCCGGGCGAGGCTGTAAGAAGAGGGGCAGACATACTCGTTATGGGTAGGGAAATAATAAACAGTCCCGAACCAGAGTCCGTAGTGGAAAGAGTGCTGAAGAGTATAAATGGGTGATATAAAAGCTCTCTTTGAGGAGGCGGGCTTTAACCTGAGTCCGGAACAGGAGAGGGACTTCTCTGCTTACCTTGAGGAGATAAAGAAGTGGAACAGGGTTCACAACCTAACCGCGGTAAGGGAAGATACCGAGATAGTAAAGAGACACTTTATAGATTCTTTGTTTTTAGCAAAAGCCTTTGAGGAAATAGGCATTGATTGGAGAGGTAAAAGCATAGCGGACGTGGGCAGCGGTGCCGGTTTTCCCGGTGTTCCTCTGAAGATATACCTAAGAGATGTAGAGCTGTATTTAATAGAGTCCTCTTCAAAAAGATGTGCCTTTCTGGAAAACCTGAAGCTGAAGCTTTCCGTTAGCTACGAGGTCTTGTGCGAGCGTGCGGAGAATTTAAAGAAGAACTTTGACATAGTAGTGGCAAGGGCGTTGGGAGAGTTTGAAAAAATAGCACCTATGCTCGAGAGCCTTTCAAGCCGTTACATCTTCGTTATGAAGGGCAGGGAGATAAGCGACGTGTGGACAGAGAAACTGGGTTACAGAGCGTACAGGGTAAACAGCCCCTTTTACGGGGAAAGCTACATCCTTTGGAAGAAAAAGGGATAAAACCCGCCCTTAGGCGGGTTTGAATGTGAAATCCTCCTTATCGAAATCAACTATTACCTTGTTTCCGTCCTTCACCTCGCCCTTTATTATCTTATCTGCGAGGGGAGTTTCCACGTACTTCTGTATGGTTCTCTTTAGAGGTCTTGCTCCGTAAGCGGGGTCGTATCCGCGCGTGACGAGTTCCTTTTTGGCTTTATCGGTAAGCTCTATCTCTATGTTTCTCTCCGCGAGCCTCCTGTTTATAGCCGCAATCAAGAGGTCTATTATCTGAGACAGCTCCTTCATGGTGAGGGGTTTGAAGACTATTATGTCGTCTATCCTGTTGAGGAACTCGGGTCTGAAGTAAAGCTTTAGGTCTTCAAGGACTTTTTCCTTAGCTTTCTCAAACTCCTTTTCTACAACCTCCTCGTCCGCATCTACGGGAATGTTAAGAAGGTACTGGCTACCTATGTTAGAGGTCATGATTATGACTGTGTTTCTGAAGTCCACCGTCCTTCCCTGCGAGTCGGTGAGCCTCCCGTCGTCAAGCACCTGTAGGAAAAGGTCAAAGACACGGGGGTGGGCTTTCTCTATCTCGTCAAGCAGGATTACCGAGTAAGGCTTCCTCCTTACTGCTTCTGTCAGCTTTCCGCCCTCCTCATATCCCACGTATCCGGGGGGTGCACCAATGAGCTTGGCTACCGAGTGTTCCTCTTTGAACTCAGACATATCCAGCCTTATGAGGGCGTCTTCGTCTCCGAACAAGAGTTCTGCGAGCGCTTTAGACAGCTCCGTCTTACCCACACCCGTGGGTCCTAAAAAGAGAAAGCTGGCTATGGGTCTCTTGGGGTCTTTGAGTCCCGCCCTTGCTCTCCTTACGGCTTCGGAGACAGCCTTTACCGCATGCTCTTGGTCAACAACCCTCTTGTGCAGTTCCTCCTCAAGTTTTAGGAGCTTTTCCATCTCTTCTTCTTTGAGCTTGGTAGTGGGTATTCCCGTCCACTCAGATACCACCTGTGCCACATCGTCCCAGTTAACCACAAGCTCTTCTGCTTTCTTACTCTCTAATTCCTTTAGCTCCTTCTCAAGCTTGACCTTCTCAATCTTCAACTGGGCTTCCTTTTCGTAATCTCCGCTTTCAGAAGCCTTTACTATTTCATCGTCAAGCTCCTTTATCTTGTCTTGGAGGTTCTTTAGCTTTATCCCTGCACTTTCGGTCTTATTCAGAAGCTCCTGTTTCTCCTTTTCCAGCTTCGCTTTCTCAATCTTCAGTTGAGCTTCCTTCTCGTAATCACCCTCAAGGTTCGCCTTCATTATCTCCTCGTCCAAGGACTTTATCCTTCTTTCTACCTCCTGAACCTCCGGTGGTAGACTTACGGAAGCCAACTTCTTACGGGCTGCCGCCTGGTCAAGGGCATCTATCGCTTTATCGGGCAGTTTTCTGAAGGTAACGTACCTTCTCGTGAGCTTCACCGCTGCTTCTATAGCTTCGTCGGAAATCTTAACCTTGTGGTGTTGCTCAAGCTTTGGTCTAAGCCCTTTGAGTATCTCCACAGTTTCTTCCTCTGAAGGCTCGTCAACGTATATGGGCTGGAACCTCCTCTCTAAGGCGGGGTCTTTCTCTATGTACTTTCTGTATTCGTCCACGGTGGTTGCACCTATAACCCTTATCTCTCCTCTCGCGAGGGCGGGCTTCATCATGTTAGCGGCATCAACCGCACCTTCGGCTTTTCCGGCCCCCACTACAGTGTGTATCTCGTCTATGAAGAGTATTACGTTCCCTTTTTCCTTAACCTCTTCAAGCAAAGCTTTAAGCCTCTCCTCAAACTCTCCTCTGTACTTTGAACCCGCAAGGAGAGAAGCCATATCGATGGTGATTACGTCCTTATCCTGAAGCTCCACGGGAACTTCCTTGTTAACTATCCTCTGGGCAAGCCCCTCCACTATTGCAGTTTTACCCACTCCCGGGTCTCCTACGAGAACGGGGTTGTTTTTAGTCCTCCTCAATAGCACTTCTATAACCTGATTGATTTCCTTTTCCCTTCCTACAACCGGGTCAAGCTTGCCCTCCTTGGCCATCTGGGTGAGGTTTATTCCAAACCTCTCGAGCGCAGATTTTTCTTCTTCTTTGAGTTCTTGTCCTACGTCTTTCATAGTTTTTTCACCTCCTATAGCTTGCTTTATTAACCTCCCACCTATGGTATTTTCAGCCTCTATTAAAGCTGTTGCAAGGTGAGAGGGCATAACTTGAGACTCTCCTTCGCTTACTGCCTTGTTCTGGGCGGTCTCAAGAACACTAACTAGGTACTGACTGTAATCAAAAGCCGGCTCTTTGCCGAAAACCTTTTTAGACACCTTGTCCATTACGCGGTCCGGTGATATTCCTATCTCCTTTGTCTGCTCAAGAAGAGAGGAGCTTTTAAGAGCCTTCCTAACGAGACCGTCTATGGAAAGCCTGTTATCTAAAAACGCTCTAACGTCCTCTGGCTTGAACACACTTGTTAGGCTCTTTTCTACGCTTTCTAACTGCCTTCTGTAATTTCTCTCTACGGACTCCAGCCTTCCAAGTTCAACCTGTAAGCTCTCCAGTGACCAGAAATCTCCGTACCTGCGTGCTTCTTCTATCTCCTTCAAAAGCCTTTGCTTTGCAGAGCTTATCTTTTGAAGCTCCGCCTGTACGCCTCCTATGTCCGACTTAACCTGCATCACTTGACTTCTGAGGTTTATCAGATGCTTTGCCTCTTGCTCCACAGCCTTTTCAATCTGCTCAAGCAGGTTGTTTATGTACTCTCTTACCTTGCGGAGAAACTCCTCCCGAGGAATTCCCTTCTTTTCTATGTACTTGCTAAGTGGGGATTTCTCGTCCAGCAAAAGGGCAACGAGCAGGTGGTCCGTATCCACCTTACTCTCCTTGTACTGCTTAGCGATTTCCTTAGCCTTGTTCAAGTATTCGAGCGACTTACCTGAAAAAAGATTCTCACTTATCATTCTCCAACCTCCAGCTTTAATTATTATTATAATATTTTTTGAGTGTTATATTGTCAAGTTTTTCTTGAACCTATTTTACCTCCTTATTCCTTGACACTGACATAACACCTCCTAAATTCTGAATAAGTAATGCCTGCCGACCTTAACGAGCTTCGGAAGGAGTTGGACATAGTTGACGTAATATCGGGGTACATCAACCTCGAAAAGAGCGGAAACAACTACAGAGCCAGCTGTCCATTCCACAACGATAAAACGCCCTCTTTCTACGTTTCACCCTCGAGGCAAATATTTAAGTGCTTCGGTTGCGGTGTCGGTGGAGATGCGATAAAGTTCGTAGCTCTTTACGAGAACATACCTTACATGGAAGCTGCCGTAGAGTTAGCGAGAAGGTACAAGGTGAAACTAAATATAGACTTAAAGGAGCAAGACCAGAAACTTTATCACGCCCTCGAGGAGGTTTCAGGTTTCTACCACTCTCAGGTAAGCTCCAGAGATGCCGTCGAGTACCTAAAAAAACGGGGCATAGGGGCAAATACGGTTAAAAGGTTTCAAATAGGTTTTTCTCCCAGCAACACGGCTGTCGTGAGATTTTTAAACTCTTTAAACCTGCTCGAAGTTTATAGAAAGAGCAAGAACCTTATAGAGATAGACGGTAAGGTCTTTAAAGACATATTCGCAAACAGGGTAATATTTCCAATCAGAGACTTGAGGGGAAGGGTAGTGGGGTTCGGTGCAGGTGCCTTGAAAGGAGAACAACCAAAGTACATAAACTCCCCGGAAAGCGAGGTTTTCCACAAAAGGAAAGTCCTCTTCGGCTTATATCAGGCGCTCAATTACCTAAAAGAGCTTAAAGAGGTTATCGTAGTAGAGGGATACTTTGATGTCCTTCGTATGCACGAAGCGGGGATAAGAAATGTGGTTGCACCTCTCGGCACCTCCCTGACGAGGGAACAGGCTGAGATTCTATCGCGGGTTGTGAGAAGGGTATTCTTGATGTTCGACGGTGACTCCGCCGGACAGAGGGCGATGAAGCTCGCAATCCCCCATCTCCTAAACGTAGGGCTGGAAGTGTACCCGGTTATTCTGCCTGAAGGCTTAGACCCGGACGATGCAATTACAAAACACGGAAGGGAATTCATAAAGACTTTACTAAAGGACGCAAAGGAATTATTTTTATCCCTATTGGATACAGTGGCTAAGGTAGAGGATAAAGAACCTATTATAAGGGATTTTGTGTATTACGCCTCTTACATGAGGGATGAGGTCAGGGCTTACTCTCTCCTTTTAGAGTTAAGCCGGCTTACAAACATACCTATCTCCGTTTTAGGAAGTAGAATGCACAGGAATATCTCAGAGGCTACCACAGAGAACGAAACAAAACTCAGCGTGCCGGAAAGAATATTCCTAAAGGGATTATTGGAGCTAAAGCCGGCTATAGATTTAAATAGCGTTAACCTGTCCCCAAATGCTTACGTCATAGCCGAAAAAATCCTCAAGGGAGACTTGGAAGATATCCCACCGCACGCTACGGACGTTAGAGTCGAAAACCTAAAGGAGAGCTTTGAGTACGCCGTTCGAGAACTACTAAGCCCAAAAATTGACGATGAGGATAAAGATAAAAAAGAGAAGCTCAGAGAGCTTGTTAAACAGGGAGGGAACAGGTTCAGGAGGTACCACGGGTGAGTCTATCTTTCAAGGATTTTCATAAATACTTTCCTCAGGAGGTAAAGAATGGTCTACAGCGAGAGCCTGAAGCAACTTATTGAGCTTGGCAAGGAAAGGGGCTATCTGACCTACGACGAGATTAACGAGATGCTCGAGGAAGACTTTGAAGACTCTGAGGGCTTCGACGAGCTTTTAGACCTTCTATCGAGCATGAATATACAGGTTGTAGGCCACGAGGAGGAGTACGTAGAAAAGGACGAGAGACACGGGGAGGAGA
>WFYI01000102.1 GCA_015490155.1 Aquificaceae bacterium
GAGCTTTCCTACGAACTAAGCCCGGAGCTGGTGGGGTTCACCATTAACCCGGTTAAAACCTTCAGCTTTGAGTTTTTTCTCGTAGAAGATGGAGTACAGGAACATTCCTACGTTGAGGTCAGGAGAGGAAAGGATTGTTCTGTGTTGGCAAAGGTTACAAGTATATACTCTTACGACACGGGTTTCTTTGCTAATCCCTTTACAGGTTCAGAGTCGGGAGTTTTCGCTCCGATAGAGGACTTCAAAAAGATTTTTTCTGGCTATAACAGGGACAAGGATTGGGTTAAGTCTGCGATTTACTCCTACCTGAGCGGTAAGGGGAACGAGGCAAAGATAGCCACCGCCAAAGTTCTGGGTATTGTTAAGGGAAACCGTTTGGAAACCCCGAGAGACACCTTCCCGGTAGGAAGCCCCGTTTACACAGCCTCAACGGAAAGCTTGGGGAACCTGTTAAAGAAACGGCAGTCCGGAAACGAGATGAAAGCTCCCGTTAACATAGGAGTTCTGATGGGTTCGCAGACACCGGTTTACATAGATGCTTCGGAGATTATATCCAGGCACATGTTAATTTTGGGAACTACCGGCTCCGGTAAGAGCTATTTTGCCTCTCACTTCCTAAACAAACTCGTGGAAAGCGAAAGTACCTCCGGGCTAAAGATATTCATACTTGACCCTCACGGAGAGTACTTTGAGTCTTTAAAAGGAAGGGAGAAAAGCAATTTGATAGAGCATATCCAATTCCCCGATACACTCTTCCCAATAAGGGGAGAGGAGGTTGTGGAGCTTATCAAAAACAACGGCTTTGCAGGCCTCGTCAGCGGGAATCAGGCAAATGCCCGGGCTAACGTCAGCACGCTGAATAAGTATGTAAAGCCTTCTCTAAGGATAACGCAGTTGCGTGATAGGTCACTCCTCGGTATCATCGAGGAATTGAAGGATACCCAAGACAGCAAAGACAAGAAAAATACGGGGGAATCTAAAGCTACTGCAGAGGAAAGCGGAAAAATTATTAGGGAGTTGATAGAGCTTTTAAAAGAAGTTTTCGGCTCGGAGGTTCTCGAGAATCAACCGGAGGTTGTCTCTCTTATAGAGAAGGGGCTGAATAGCAGTAAAAGGATAATAATCTACGATTTCAAAAACCTAAACGATGCGGTCTCAAGGGTGAATATAGCGGGTCTCGTAATGCAGGAGGTCTTTAAACAGAACAAGAAAGAGAAGAAAAACAGAATTTTGTTACTCGAAGAGGCTCACAACTTCGCACCGGAGGTAAGCTACGGCGACGTGTCCTCAGGAAAGGATAACCTTGCCCTTTCTATGGCTCGCAGGATTGCGGCTGAAGGGAGAAAGTTCAACCTCGGGCTTATAACGGTTACACAAAGACCGGCTCAGGTAAGCAAGTATGTCCTCTCCCAAATGAACACACAAGTTATGTTCAGGACTATGAATAAAGCCGACCTTGATACGATTTCTTCTTACATAGAGTTTTCCGAGGAAGAGACGATACTCCTCCTGCCGGTACTCCGAACCGGGACTTGTGTCATAAGCGGTATGGGAGTGCCGTTTTCCCTCGTGGCGGAGATAAAGTAAGCCATGCCCACCGTAAGCTTAAAAAAGTTCGAGGATAAGTATGTAGACGATATGGTAAAGCTGTATCTCGATGCTTACAAAGGCTTGGAGGTATATGCTTACAAGGGGGTTGAGGATACGAAATCCTACATAAATTGGTTAAAGAAAAGGGATAGAGAGGGCATACTGCTCGCCTTTGTAGATAACGAGCTTGTGGGATTTATAGCAGCAGACTCCGAATGGTTCAGCAAAAGGGAAGGTGAAAAGGTGGGGGCGGTACACGAGCTTGTAGTTCGTGAAGACCACAGAAGAAAGGGCATAGCTTCGCTGCTGATGGAGAAAGCCCTCGATTACTTCAAGGTAAAGGGCTTAAAAAAAGCAGAACTTTGGGTTGGAGACGAGAACGAAGGTGCAAAGAGGTTTTACAAAAAATTTGGCTTTAAAGAAAACGGAAGATACAATTACTGGATAAGGATGACAAAGGAACTATGATAGGGAAAATACTTATATCAGCGTGTTTGTTTATCAGCGTAGCGGTTTTCGGTTCGCAGGCGGATAAAAAGGAGAACTTAGATGTACTGCTCTTTGAGGCGGTTAAAAACGAAAGTCCCTCTCTGGTAGAGGCTTTCCTTCGTAAGGGTGCTAATCCTAACTTAAAGGCACAAAACGGTGCAACACCCCTCCACACTGCAGCGTACAAGGGGAACGCTAAGATAGTTGAGCTTCTCATAAAGCACGGTGCGGATATAAACGCGAAGAGTAAAAGCGGGCTTACGCCTCTGCATCTTGCCTGTGCAAGCGGGAGCAAGGAAGTGGTAAACCTGCTATTGAAAAATGGGGCAGACGTTAATGCTAAAAGCAGCAACCACGACACACCCCTTCACATAGCTTCTTACTGGGGATATAGAGAGGTCGTCGAGCTTTTAGTAGAAGCAGGGGCAGACATGAACGTAAAGACCATATCCACAGGTTGGACTCCTCTACACACAGCTCTTTACGAGGGAAAAAAAGACATAGTAAAACTGCTTATAGAAAAAGGAGCAGACCCAAATCAGGTAAGTAACAAGGGAACGACTCCCTTACACGTTGCGGTAATAAAGGGCTACGAAGACATAGTCAAATTACTTCTGGACAGCGGAGCGGATATAAACGTTAAGGACTTCGAAGGCTGGACGCCCTTACACTTAGCGGTCATGAAAGGTAAAACCGGTATAATGCAGCTTCTAATTGAAGAGGGAGCCTACGTGGACATAAGAAATAATTACGGCTGGACACCCCTCCACGTGGCAGCCTATGTGGGAAACGCAGAAGCGGTAAAGGTTCTTTTAGAAAACGGGGCAGAAGGAGAGCCAAAAACTACAAAAGACTGGAAGAACATACCTGCAGGCTCCACGCCGATGAATATAGCCATAATACAGGGCAAAAGTGGGGTTGTATCCGCCCTTAAAGGCTTATAATCTTACAGAAAAATCTTTTCAAAGAGGTGGTATGCGATGGCAGAAAAGAAGTGGAAAACCTCCATATCCCAACACCTTGAACACGAGACCTACATAAGAGGCTATAGACTCCTCGACATAGTAGGAAACCTTAGCTTTGCACAAGCCATATACCTAATCCTCAAGGGAGAGCTTCCCAACGAAGCTGAATCGAAGATGATGGAGGCTATGTTCGTATCCGTAATAGACCACGGCATAGCACCTCCTTCGGTGATAGCGGCAAGGTCGGTGGCAAGTGGAGGAAATTCCCTTAACGTAGGTGTCGCCGCCGGAGTGATGGCTTTCGGCTCAGCTCACGGAGGTGCTTTAGAAGACGCTATGAAATTCATACAAGACGGGGTAGAAAGCGGTAAAGATGTGGCGAAGGTAGTTAAGGAATACCTGTCCAACAAGAAACCTATACCCGGCTTCGGACACAGGTACTACAAGGAATTTGACCCGAGGACTAAGAGGTTAATGGAGTTGGCAAAGGAATATGGCTTTTACGGTCAGCACTGCGAGTTTGCCCAGAAAGTAGAGGAGGAAATATTTAACCAAAAGGGTAAGAGGATAGTCTTAAACGTTGACGGAGCTATAGCGGCGGTAGCATCGGAGATGGGCTTCGACTGGAGACTGGGTAAGGGCTTCTTCATTATAGGCAGGATTCCCGGACTCGTTGCACACGTTTACGAAGAGCTGACCACGGAAAGACC
Organism: Aquificaceae bacterium; assembly: GCA_015490155.1. Taxonomy (GTDB): domain Bacteria; phylum Aquificota; class Aquificia; order Aquificales; family Aquificaceae; genus WFYI01. Next base: position 3,755 of record WFYI01000102.1, read on the forward strand.
CTTCTCCAAAAGGCTCAACGAAGCGGAGGAAACTGAATACACGGGCGTTCCCCCGAGGGAATTACCGCAGGAGTTTAAAAAGGTATGAAAAACATAGCTTACGGGCTGGGTATCTTTCTCGTAGCACTACTGCTTTACATAGGTCTCGTTCAGGAAAAGGCTGAACACAGAACCTCCGTATCCATAGGAAGTAAAGCTCCCGACTTTACTCTAAAAGACCTAAATGGAAACGAGATTAAGCTATCTGACTACAGGGGAAAGGTAGTCTTAGTAAACTTTTGGGCTTCTTGGTGTCCACCCTGCAGGGCGGAGATGCCCATGTTTGAGGACGTTTACAAAAGATACAAAGATGAAGGCTTTGAGATATTAGCCGTAAGCACGGACATAAGCGAGGATAAAGTACATAAGTTCCTTGAGGAGATAAAGGTTTCGTTTCCCATACTCATGGACGACGGAAAGGTATCGGAAACTTACGGCATAACGGGACTGCCCACGTCTTTCCTGATAGGCAGGGACGGTAAAGTCGTGAGGATACGCCTGGGGGAGTATAAAGAGCTTGAGACAGACCTAAAAGACCTGTTCTAAGCATGGAGATAAAGACGCACAAAGAGATAGATACAAGGCTCAGCGGTAAGCCCGTAGAGGTTTCAGAGGGTAGAGCTAAAGTCGAGCTGGAAACCAAAGATTTCATGAGAGCGGACGAAAAGGGGCTAATCCACGGGGGATTTATCTTTTCTGCGGCGGACTATGCGGCCATGCTGGCGGTTAACGAACCCAACGTAGTCCTTGCAAAAGCGGAGGTAGTGTTCCTAAAGCCCGCGGTTGTGGGAGATAAACTAACATTTGAGGCAAAGGTAGAAAGCTCGGAGGGCAAAAAGAGGCTTGTCAAGGTTGAGGGCTTTAAAGGCAAAGACAAGGTGTTTGAGGGCAGAATGCTCTGTGTAGTTCCCGAAAAACACGTTCTTGATTAATCCTTCTTTTTTCTTTTCTCTCTCCTCCGCTCTTTGTAAACCTCTTGCCTGCACTCTCTTATGATTTTCTTGTACTTGTAGTAAACGCTCGGGACGTTTATGGGCAGTTTGTAATACTTCTGTAAGGTTAGCATTATGTCCTCGGTGGTCATGTACTTGTGATTTCTTATGAGGCTCTTTATGTATTTGGTGATTCTTGTTTCTTTCATGAGAATAGCTCTTTTTTCTTAGATTCATCCAAACGATTTATATACTTGTTTAGATAGTAGTAATCTGGCTCGCTTTTTATGGCCCTGTTTCTTATCTCATATTTAGGATCATTTATATCTGTTGGATCAAACAGTACTAAACCTATACCAAACCTCAAACATAGAGATTCTATTCTACTCCTTTCTTCCTCGTCAGAACTTTTCGGTACTACTAAGTACACTTTATGAGAAAAAATTTTATAAGAACATGCTTGTCCAAAAGCTACAACCAACTGATTTCCATCAAGTTTTAGCTCGCAGCTCACTATTTCTGGAGGAGGTTTCATTGGAAGATAATCTGGAAATTTGTATATACCTATAACATCGGGAGTCCCCCATTTATCTCTAAAGTAATTTTTCCCTAAGACTATCGCCTTTGTACATTCCTCCAAATCATTTACTAAAAAACTTGCTAAAGAAGGATAAAAGTCTTCCTCTTTATATTTAGAGACTTGTACTGTTTGAGAGTAAACCTTGAGTTTAAAAATGCCTTTTCCAGGGTGTTCTATTTCATCTATGTCTCTATTATCTATACGAGTTCTTATTACATGTAGGCTTCCGTGAATAGTACTTTCCTTAATATGAGGAGCTTTTTCTTTTATACACTTCACTATTTCACTGTATCTTGCACTTCCATTTCTTTCTTTAAGACACTCTTTAAGTAGCTTATAAACTTCTCCCCTTTTTCCCTTAAAACCCATCAACAAATAATATTATAAAGGGGGCATTCGCCCCCGTAGATTTTTTATCCTATGTAGTCGCCCAAAGTTTCGCAGGCTTTCATAGCCTTTTCAAACCTCTCATTTACTACTTCCCAGTTTAGGTTATTAAGAACCGCATCAACGTAGGGAGGTCTCTTGTTCTTGTAGTCTACATAGTAGGCGTGTTCGTATGTGTCTATAACGATTATGGGCAGAAATCCGTGGAAGTTATATACGTTGTGGGCATCCAGCCCGTTCACCACCAGCCTGCCTGAGAATAGGTCAAGTCCCAAAACAGCCCAACCCCTGAAAGCTACGGCGGCAGCTTTTAGCTCAGCGGTACAGGCGTCCCAACCGCCGAGGTCTTCCTCCACCTTCTTCTTGAAAGCCTCGGAAGGTTCTCCCTTCTTGCCGAGGTGTCCAAAGTAAAGCTCGTGGAGGACTATACCCATGTAGTTGAAGGTCTCCTCCACCTTCAGCTCCCTGTACTCGGAGTAGTTTTGGTTTGCTTTGCTCCTGTCGGAAAAGTTCTGATCTGCCAGCTTCTCCTGAATCTCGTTGTACTTGCCCACGTACCCCTTGTAGTGAGCCTCAAAGTGTGGCTCAATTTGTTCGTTAGATATACCCTCAAGGTTCTGAGGCTTTAAATGGTCTCTTGCCTGAAGCTTTTTGACACTCATCCTGTCAACCTCCTTTTGTTTTATACTTCCCTTTTGGATTATATTTA